>CANFWB010000004.1 GCA_947450605.1 Burkholderiaceae bacterium | reverse complement strand
GTATCCACATCTTCTGGGTTCAATGAATCTGGCGGTAGTTGAGGGATGGTTCTAAGCCAATGCTTACAGGTTGAGAAGATCTTCAGCCTATCTTCGGCTAGTAGCCGTATGATTTCCTGAGCGCCATTTACTCTGCTTCTAGGGGCGTTGTAGGCTTCGGTCCACTTCACACCTTTATCCCTGAAGATCTGGCCGATGGATCTTTCTGCTCCTATCTTGGAAAAGATAGATGGGTCAGCTAAGTTCATGCGGTATTCATAACCAAGTCGCGGGTCATGAATCTCGATCTTTTTGATCTTCTCAGCTACTACCGTTGCATCTTCCCTAGTGCCCGTGTTTTCTTTATCGCCATATCCATAGAGTTCTCTCCATACGTAATAGACTCCGTCATTAGATAGTGCGAACCAATACACGGCGTATGGTCTGGCATAGCCCCAATCCATAGAGCGCCATACCTTCCATGTTGGTGGAATAGCGAATGGCTCTACAACGTGTTTAGAGGGCTGCCATACGCCTTCCAAGAAACTTCCCACGTGGATATCCCAATCACCTTCTAGCCAGGCTCTGCGTCTGTTTGGATCGCTTAGCGACTCTAGGCTCATAAGGTAGTTGGGATCATTTTTGAGAAGGTGGGTGTTCTCGTAAATCGTTGAATGAATTCGCACCCTTGGGAGCGCGCCCTCTTGTCGAATAATTTTTCCCGCTGGAATATTTCCAATCTGAAATCGTTCCTTTACTGATGCATGCCCCACTCCAAATGGATTGCAAGTAGCCCTCACCATCCTAGGGATTCCGGGTTGCGAAGATCGACAAGTACTGAGCATCGCCTCGTAAAATGAAAGGTTGCGCCAGTTAGTCAACTCTTCAAATCCCAGCCAGCAATTTTTATTAATTAGGCCAGTTTCTGTAATGTAGTGATTACTTTTTTCAACTGTTATATCCATTGTTAAAGAGGTGCCACATGATTCATACACTACCCAACCATCTTTTAGTCGACGATTCGTTTTTTGAATTTTCCCACTGTAAGGATGAGGGTAAGCCATTACGTCATCACAGCGGCTACCTGTATGAGCGCTGTCCGAAACATCCGCAAGCAGACTTACATGGACGCGTTCTTCAGCACCGCCGTGAAATGGAGCGCCACCTTGGTCGATTTTTAAAAGGTCATGAAGTTGTTCATCACTTAAATGGAAAGAAGGATGACAACCGAATTGAAAATCTTGAGCTGCTTGGATCCTCTCGGGAGCATATGCAAGCGCACTCGAAGCGCAGAGATCCAGCCGTGATTGAAAGGGTTCGAAAAGCTGCGCAAAACCCCAAAGCCCCGCTTCATTCGCTTGGCATAAGCCCAGCCCTCGCTCGCGCCATCTGCCGTGATAATGCGATCGAGTGGATTGCGGCGGATGAGACAAGGCTTGATTCAACGGATGTGCAGCAAGCATTAAATGGTCGAAAAACGGCCGACGCTGCGAAAATTCTGGGAGTGTCTGTAGGAACTCTATATCGTAATTTTCCCGACCTTTTAAGCAAGCGTAAACCTCCTGGTTTTTTGGATAGCCATATGGAGGAGATTTGCATCCTTGCCATGACCTTGAGCACTGATCAAATTGCGAAAAACTTCGGGACAACTCGGACGACCATGAATAAGGCTTTTGAACGTTGGTCAGCAACTGGTGATCTACCGATTGAACTTGTGAGCCGATTAAACGCTGATGGTCGTCGTAAACGTAAGCTTTAACGCATTCTTTGACCTGCGGTTCAAAAGTACGAGCAATGCGCCGCTCCCCATCTAAGGTGACAACCTTATCTCCAATTCGAAGCCTATGCATTGGAACGAATCCATTCGGTGTTAAGACTGGTGTCCCAAGGGCGACGCAATACTCATGGCCATGGTAATTCCAGTAGTCATCTTCATTGGCCCCATACCGAAAGTACAACATCTCTCCAGTTGGCCACTTCCAGACATAGTCTGATTCATTGAACTTGGCACCTGGGAAGATTTGATAGAACCAGCGCTTGCTCTTGGCCACGACGTCAGCTAGCTGGGGATACGTTAGGCGAAAGAGTGTGCCGCGCCAATGATCCCCATAGCCTCTACCTACATGTTGGGCATAGCTCATGAGCAAGGTATCGGTCTTGCCTCCTCCTCTGGTGCCTTCAAGCAACACCTCATACACAGGGCATGTCAGAAATAGTGTCTGGCTACCGGGCAATGGTGCCCAGATAGTTTTCATGGGCTAGTGTTTTGGTTGGGCAGCTTGCTCCCACTCATCCATACTCATGGCGCTAGGTACCACCAAGACCCCACTTTGTAGAGGTGCACCATCTTTACCGGTGTGCTCTATTGCGGATAGACGTGGATGCACATACGGCGCAGCATGCCTGGCGATGGTGGCGGCCATGTTCAGTAGCTTGATGCGGTTCGCCGCAATCATGGCGTCATGACCATCATCATGTTCGTTAGCCTTATCACCATGGTCATGATGTCGATTACTTTCACGACTGCAATTACCTGCTTCCTTGTAGAGCTCCATCATCGCACTCATCATGACTTCCAAGGGGGTAATACCCTGGGCAGCGGCTACCTCAGCAATCTGACGGGTACGCTTGGTTAGACTGCCCTCCTTGCGACCGGCTCCAAGCCTTGCCCCTCCCTTGCTTTTGCTTGGTGCTGGTTTCTTTGATTTCTTTTGATTGTTTTCAATCATGGGGTTTTGATCAACTTTAAAAGATGGGGTTGAAGTGCTACTGAGTCTCCAAGGGGTTCATCAAACTCGATGATGATTCTTTGGAATAAGTCATGACGGCTTTGGGCTCCACGATGTTTGACCACGGTACCTACGCGCCCACTTGGGGTCTTTACCTTTGATCCAATGGGAAAGTCTTCCATGTCTAGGCGATCAATGACGCCTGCAAAGGTTGAATTAGTTTGCATTGGACTTCTCCATGGCTTCTTGGCGTTTGCGTAGTTCAGCAAAGATTCGGGTTTTGAACGAGTCATAGCTTTCAGAGCCTTGGGCATTCATCGCCAGCTCCCTACCTTTAGTGTCTATGCCTTCATTGGTTTTCCACCAGGCATCTTCGTCTGCGCTAGCCGCTTCTGTCTTCTTACGCACCCCTTTGAGTATGGCCAAGACATAGCCTGCATTGATGGGGGTTGGGTTTGAGACCTTCATGCGCGTTTCCTTAGCTGTGGCGATGGCCTCTGCCACCTCGGCTTCTGATACCCCGAGATTGACGATATCTCGTATACGGTAATCATCTACGGCTATAGCTCTGCCCTCCTTGCTGATCATGGCTGCAAAGCTTTTATATTTTTCGATACGCCCCTGGAAAAGTTTTTCTTCATCCGTTGAAATGGGTGGTCCTTGAGGAATTTTTTCCTTTTCACCCCCATTGTTTTGTTTGCCTGGTGTATGGAGATTGGTGACTGGTGACTGGTGTTTGGTGTCTGGTGAGCAATGCGTTCGCATTGCGGTCGCATTGCGAACGCATCCATTGTTTGATGGATTTTCTGCTGATAAATCATCATTTGGAAATGATTGCCATCTGCCTTCTGCGCTGCGCCTGGCTTTGAGTTGCTTATCTTTAAAGCGGGCTATTTCATGATCGCAGCGTTCTTGTCTCCAGCCATCATCAGTGAGGGTAAAAAATTCATTGAGAACGGAGACAACTGCATTTTTTTCTTCTTTTGATCGTGCGTTGATCAATCTTTGTACCAACTTGATTTCGATAGGTAGCGGTTTTTCTGTGGCGTAGTACTTTCTGATGAGGCGGCTGTAGGTTGCATCCTCTATGAATGTAAGATGCGCAGTCGCCTCTGCATAATCTCCAATGTGATGCTCGTAGTAATTCATCTCAATCTGTCTCCGTGTAGTTCTTTTTCTTGCGTGCAATATTTTTTGCAAGAGATGAATCTAACAATCGGAAAGCGTATCGTCAAACGCGTTTTTTCTGAATTTTTCTTTAATTTATTTATTCATCAATTCGCTGTCATCCATGTTTGAGATATTCGTGAGAATGATTTTCTTTAGCTGAAGTATTTATTGGTCTATGTATGTCCACCACTCTCTTGGCCTTATCAGAAACTTCTGACAAGGCTGTAGCCATTTATTTATATGGCTTGTGTCACTTCTATGAATAAATATTTTTTTGTAGTCAAAAATTAATATGCGTCTTCAAAGTGGGTATTGACATTTGGTTGACCACCAAAATTCCATTGACTACATTGCACTTCAGCAGCACACAAAATGATGCATAACAAAACACAATAGGAGATTAAATTAAATGGTGGCATTTCGCTTGTACAGCCTGTATCGATCATATGGATACACAAAAATGAGTTCTGCAAAGATGGCGTTGCAGGTTTATCGTAAAAACTTAAAGCGCGCCCACTAAGGAGATGATGATGAGTCAATCAACCCCCCAAATCCCACCAATTACCTTAATGAGAATTCCACAAATATTAAAAGTTATGCCGGTATCGAAATCTAAGTTTTGGTTGATGGTTCAGAGAGGTGAGTTTCCCAAACCAATCAAGATTGGAAGGTCTTCGTTTTGGACAATTGAACAGGTGCAGGCATTTATTCGGGACAGGAGTGGTCAATCCACCAATTAAAAGATGGGTATCCCCTGAGGGTAAGCTAACAATCCTACGGAAAACTCAGGGGATGACTATGCATGCAGTGAATTTAGCCAAACCACTTAGAGTTGAGGTCTTTGACCATAACCGCCCCATGGATCAGTGCGCCTGGATTCAAATTGGGGATTACGAGGATCTTACAGATGCTGTGGATGCATGCATGAGAGTAATTGATCGGGTCTTATGCAAACCGCGATATTCATCTCTCGCTGGACACGCTTTGATGCAAGAGTATTTAAATTATGGTCCGGTCCCATGCATTCGTGGGGCTGATAATCTGGATACCTTTAACCCTTATGAGTATCTCGAAAGCAAGGCCAAGTTAAGCGCCAATAGCGCCATGAAAATAATCTAGACTTTGGTTTTTAAATAACGGACAACAGTTTCCCAATCTGGAAATTCAGGGGTAGCGAAGTGAATATGCTCACCCTTGAATCGATCTACCCCGTTCTTAAGACGATCATCCACCAAGAAATCTCCATCATTCAGATTCTTATGGTGACTTAGGATTAAGCGTTTATATGCTGGCTTATCTAGATAGTCTTTTACCCACAGCAATTTATCCGACCAAGCGCTAGGATTACCCCAGGGGGCAGTTGAAAGAATATAGGTGTCGAACATGGTAGCCAACTCTTCATATGCAGCAATTGCACCCGGAATTGGATCCATTAAATAGAAGATGCCTGGAACCTCATCCAATCGGTCTTCATACTGGTCTTGTATATGCTCAGGGGTTCTTGCTATTCCTGATGGGAAATCCACCAATACGTTATCCATATCTATGTAGAGTGTTTTCATATCCGGTCCAGTAATTTCATTCAAATTAGGTAAAAGTCTCACTAATACTCGATTTAGCATTAGATGCCATTAGCCCATGCCCTCTATAAAGGTATCAATAAATCGGGCAATCGCATCCCCAACCCTTACTAAAGTTGATTTACGCTCCAAAATTTTGGGCTTTTGCTCCAGGACTTCAATTAACTCCTCCGACCTTGGGGCTTGGTTTGTAAATTCATAGCCTTCTAGTAAAGCTTGAAGCTTCGGCCCATTAACCCCTTCAGACTGACATAGCGCATCAAAGGCGGCCTTCTTCTTCTTGGCCCAAAACACTTCAAACTCTTCTGCAACCCCGTCAGGAGATAGGCCACTGAGGCTTTCTTCAATAAATTGCTCAATAAGTGCTCTCTTAGAGCGCAATTGAATCTCGCCAGATAGATAGTCATCAATCTGCTTTTTAATTCCTTCGCCCTTTTTACCCTTGCCGCCATTCTTTAACCATTCGGTTAACAACAGGATGATGTAGGCAACATTAATTTGGTCCCGATGAATGAGAACAATTTCAAAGTCCACGTCATTCAGAATGGAATCTTTCTCTTTGGCATTCTCATGCTTGACGCGTTCATAGATATCGAGGTACTTAGACTTGTAATCTTCAAAACCTTGCTCAGTAAGAGCCAGATCCCCCTCCTTGTAGTCAGTAAACGAAGTGATTACATTCTTTAACTTAAGAAGCTCTCTAAAGCGCGTTACAAATAGCAGCTGCTCGTTCTCATCCTGCAAATCATCTACCGATGAAACGGTTGGAGTTAAGGCAAGGAGTGCTTCAACCGCTAGGTTATATTTTTCAACGTAATTCTCATAAGGCTCTAGCAGCACTGTTTCCTTAGCATCCTTATTGGAGAATAAGGCAATCGCTTCATCCGTCTTTTCCTTTAGATTTCTAAAGCAAATGATATTGCCCTGTGATTTCTTATCGTTCAGAATGCGATTAGTTCTAGAGAATGCCTGAATTAAGCCGTGGTACTTTAAGTTCTTATCAACGTAAAGCGTATTGAGTCTTGGACTATCAAAACCAGTGAGGAACATATTGACTACCAATAGGATGTCTACTTGCCCCTGGCGTACGCGCTTAGCAATATCTTTGTAGTAGTTGTAATAGTCCTGGCTATCTTTAGTCGAGAACTTGGTACCAAACATCTCGTTATAGTCATTGATGTATTGATCTAGCTTGTCTCGGCTATAGGTCACCTTTTCAGGAGTTACGCCATCATCTTCAGGAATTACGCCGCCGGTACCATCAGCCTCAGGATTAGCCTCATTCTGTTGGTAGCTAAATATGGTGGCAATCTTTAAGTCTGAGCCTGTTTCTGCAATTTTCTGTTTGAATAAGTCGTAGTAGCGAATCAATGAATCTACACTGTCAACGCAGAACATTGCAGTAAAGTCTGGATGCTTGGTCTTTTGGCGGTGATGATCAATGATGTAATCAGTGATCTTATTAAGCCGGTCGTCAGCCTCCATCAACTCCTTAGTATCGATTGACTCGACGTCGATATCCAGGTGGCTACCAGATTCTTTTTTCTTGTATCGACCGACATACTCAACAGAAAAGCGTAAGACGTTCTCATCCCGTATCGCATCAACAATGAGATATTTATGCAGGCAAGTACCGAATAGATCTGCGGTTGTTTGCTTGCGCCCACCATGCGAAGATGCGTTCTTCTCCAGAATCGGCGTTCCAGTAAAGCCAAACATTTGGCAGTTACTGAAATACTGCTTAATGTTTTTGTGGTTTTCGCCAAACTGGCTACGATGGCACTCATCAAAGATGAAGATCACCCTCTTATCTTTTAGGCCGTCCATCTTGATGGCGTGCCTATCGCGAGTGATTGCGTTATTTAACTTCTGAATCGTCGTTAGAACTATCTTAGAAGTTGGATCATTCAGTTTCTTGACCAACTCCGAGGTATTGGGTGCGCTATCGACTGAACCCTCTTCGAAGTGATTGAACTCCCTCTCCGTTTGGTAGTCCAAGTCTTTTCTATCAACAACAAAGACCACCTTATCGACTTCGGGCAATTCGGCGACGATTTGACTGGTCTTAAACGAAGTTAAGGTTTTGCCTGAGCCGGTTGTATGCCAGATATAAGCATTGGACTTACTGGTTTTTACCTTTTCAATTAGGGCCTCTACTGCGTAATACTGGTAAGGGCGCATTACTAAAAGCAACTTGTCTACTGTCAGAACCATGTAGCGAGAAATCATCTTCGCTATATGGCAAGGCTTTAGGAATTCAGCACTAAAGTCATGCAGGTCTGAGATGCGCTTATTTTCTTTGGTAGACCAGAAGAAGGTCTGCTTGAAGGTGAACTCTTTAATGCTCTTATTGTTAGAGAAATACTTGGTATTGACGCCATTGCTAATGACAAAGAGCTGAACATACTGAAATAAGCCATAGCCCGCATCATAGGACTCATGCTTGTAGCGAATGATTTGGTCAAAAGCAACCTTTAGATCCATGCCACGGCGCTTTAGCTCTATCTGAACCAAAGGCAGGCCATTGATCAGGATCGTGACGTCGTAACGATTCTTGCGCTTACCTTCTGTTGATATTTGGTTGGTGACTTGGAACTCGTTCTGGCACCAGTCAACATGGTTTAAGAAGGTGATCCAGATAACATCCCCGTTGTCACGCTTTAAGGCAAATTTATCTCGAAGGATTTCTGCGCGGTCAAAGACGTTACCGGTGTTTAGCTTATTGAGGATCTGCTCATATTCCTTGTCGCTAAAGCAAAGGTTGGGAATATGGTGAGTGTTTTCGTTATGGAGCTCAAGCTGACGCCTTAAGTTAGCCAGCATGGCAGACTCATCCAGAATCTCTACGCGGGAGTACTCCATTGACTGGAGTTGCTTGATGAGCGCCTCTTCTAGCGCAGCTTCAGATTGGATGGTCATATTAGATAAACATCTGCTGGAGCAGGCCTTGTTTATATTTTTTGGTGAGCTCTAGTTGAGTGTTTACTATTTCGACTTTTTTGGCTACAAAAAGTAAAAATTCAGTTATTTTTACTTGTTCCTCAAGGCTTGGGATCGGTATCTCAATGCAGCCTAAATCCCCTAATGATAAATTTGCTTGGGCTAACTGTGATGTTGAGTCAACAGCATATTTTTGAATGGATTCACTTGATAAAACATGAAATAAAAATTGAGGGGACAAGCGAATCTCATGTGAAATTCTTATCAGCGCTAATGCTTGGTTTGTATTTGCTGGTAGCAACTCTTCTTTAACAATCGCTATTCTGCCAATAGCTCCAGCTATAGAAAAAAGGATGTCGTTCTTTTCCAATTGAGACCTGGCAAGCTTCTTATGGCAATCTTCATCAATATAAGCAAATTTATTGGGTATGAAATCCCCATTTGCCGCTAAGGATTCAACCTTTATAAAATTGATCCCCGACTTGGTGAATTGGCACCCAATGGAAGTGGGCGTTGTCCCTTTTGTTATTAAGCTAGAAATGGAGCTAATTTTTTCAATTCTCCACTCCGGAAAATTCTTCCCGACCGTATCCTTAAATCGAATTTCCTGACTAAAGATTTTCTGCATCACCCCTTTTTTATATTGAACAAGGAATTCGTGCTTTTTGGACAAAAGGGAGATTTTTTGGTCTATTTTTGAGAGGAATAAGGCAATTTTTTGCTGCTCACCTATAGCGGGAATAAGCACCTGAATTTTATGCAGAACACTTCCCTTGATTCCTTTTACCGTGCCACCACTACTCAAGGCCGTCAATTTTTCCTGAAACTGCTTTGATTGCAGACGATACTTCAAAAATTCATTCTGTAAGATGGCTTCAATTCCTCGCAGCTTGATAATCCTCTGAGCTAATGCTATGTCATCCCTATCAACTGAGGCGATATTACCCATTGGCGCCTCAGTTGTAATTAAGACGTCGCCAACTACCGGCTTCCCGCGACTCATTACATTACCGTAATCATCTTCCGCAATGAATTCTTTTGAATTCTCATAATCTATATAGCCCATGCGGACATTTTTTGCAGTGACAAGAAAGACTCCAGACTCAACTTTGGTCGGAGTCTTACCCCTGTAATCAACATATGAAGTGATTTGATTAATTCGACTTTCAAGCCAATCTCCCTTAAACCCTTGAAATCGCAATCTTGGCACATTCATATTAGTCGCGACCCAATTTAAATGGCGACGCTATACCAAGTTCCGCGCAGAAGGAGGTAATCTCCATATCAACCTCGGATGATTCTTTATCCAATTTAACTAATTGAGCGGCCAAAGCATTTAAGTCAATCTCAACATCAGCCTCAAAACTATCAACATATCTTGGAATGTTGAGATTCCAGTCGTTATGTTTAATTTGCTCGATTGTGGCTATGGTGCTGTATTTATCCTCTGCTTTGCGTGCCTTGTATGCCTGAACAATCTTGGTAATGTGCTCTGGGCGCATCACATTGGTTGTTTTGACTTTCTCAAAGTGCTTGCTGGCGTCTATGAACAAAATATTGTCATTCTTCTTGCGGCACTTACGCATTACTAAGATGCAAGTTGGAATGCCGGTTCCAAAGAAAATATTAGATGGCAAGCCAATAACCGCATCTAAGCAATTCATCTTTTCAATTAGGTATTGACGAATATGCCCTTCTGCACCGCCGCGGAACAAAACGCCGTGAGGCAGAACAACTGCCATGGTGCCCTCTTCTGATAAGTGGTAAACCATGTGCTGCACGAAGGCCAGGTCAGCTTTGCTGCTTGGCGCCAGTTTGCCGTATGAGCTAAAGCGGTCATCGCTCATAAACATCGGATTGGCAGACCATTGCGTTGAAAATGGCGGATTAGCCACAATTGCATCAAACTTCATTTCGAGATGTTGAGGCTTTTCTAGTGTGTCTTCATTCTTGATATCAAACTTACTAAAGTGCACGTCATGCAAGATCATGTTCATGCGCGCTAAGTTGTAGGTGGTTGGATTTCTTTCTTGCCCATAGATGTACCCAACAAACTCTGCTTGTCGCTTTACTCGCAGTAGCAGTGAACCAGATCCGCATGTTGGGTCGTATACGTTTCGCAGCTTTGGGTTATTGAGTGTTACTAATTCCGCTAGCAGTTGTGAAACTGGTTGCGGTGTGTAGAACTCCCCCGCCTTCTTACCTGCCCCACTGGCAAACTCACCAATCAGATACTCATAGGCATCGCCCAATACATCGGCCGTAGCATCACGTAACTGGAAGTTGATCTTATTTAGGTGAACCAACACTTTAGCAATGAGTTCGTTTTTCTCGTCCTCTGACTTGCCTAGCTTGGCTGAGGTGAGGTCTATATCGTCAAATAGGTGCTCAAACTCTTCAGCACTCTCGGTTCCCAAAGTGCTTTGCTCAATATTTTTGAGGACCTTGGTTAAGTCACCGAGAATGAAGGTGTTGGAGCCTAGCTCCCCGTTGCCTTTTTTTGCCAGATGATCAAACATTTCGCTGGGCGCAAGGTAGTAGCCAAGCTCTTCTTTGCAGGCCTCTTCAATGGCCTCTAGGTATTTTTTACCTTCAACAGACTTTTCATCAAGACTTTCAAATGTTAGCTCTTCACCCTCTAATTGATCATTGGCAAAGTTGGCAATCTTTTCCGATAGGTACTTGTAGAAGATGAATCCAAGGATGTAATCCCGGAAGTCGTCTGCAGACATCTTGCCTCGCAATGTATTGGCAATATTCCATAGCTGCTGCTGTAACTGACGACGCTGCTCTTCTGACATCTATTTCCCTTGATTTTTGGGCTTAAAGCTCCAGATAACTAAATTATCAAAATGCTATTACTAGCGCTAATAATGATATTTTTTAGTTTAACTTAGCCCTAGCCTCCCTCAGATCAGCGTTATTTAGCCCGGGTGCGGAATTGATTCTGATTTGCTTAAAAATCTGCAAGGCTAGGCCTTTAAGCATGATTTCTATCCAAGATGACCTTCTCTGATCCATGCCAGGCAATGAGCTCAGACAATGTTTTGGTGGTGGGTACAGTGGTGGGTAGAAGAGTCCCAAAAACAAAGAGCCCCGTATTTAGGGGCTCTGCTGTCATGTATGGCGGAAGAGGTGAGATTCGAACTCACGGAGGACTTTCATCCTCGCCAGTTTTCAAGACTGGTGCATTCAACCGCTCTGCCACTCTTCCTTTGCGATTTGAGTCCTAGATTATAGAGAACTTTTGATTTGCGCCTCCAAATGTTGTGCAATAGCCAAACATGAGGTTAAACCTGGGGACTCAAAACCATAGAGATTGAATAAACCCTGTAGCTGGTGCTGCTGGGGTCCATCAAAGCAGAAGTCTCCTGCAGGTGCATTTGGGGACACGATTTTGGCCCTCACCCCTGAGTAGTCGGCCTGCAATGCCCCATCCTTGAGACCTGGCCAGTATTGCCTGACGGCAGCATAAAAGCCTTCTCCACGCAGTGGGTCGACCGTATAGCTAATTTGCTCTTCTTCCTCAATCTCAAGCCATTCAACATCCGGCCCAAACTTGGCCTGCCCACCCATATCCAAGGTGAGATGCACGCCTAGACCACCGGGCTCTGGAATAGGGTAAATCAAATGGCTAAAGGGGGATTTTCCAGAAAGAGAGAAGTAATTGCCTTTGGCGAAATACGCTTTAGGTATCTGCTCTTTAGATAAACCTTCAATCTTTTGGGCTAGTGCTGGGGCACTTAAACCTGCGCAATTAATGAGCAGCTTAGTCTGAATTTGCATGCCATCGGCACCACCAATGGTGAGTTCAAATCCGCCCTCGGCATGATTGCCAATAGGCTTGGCCCTGAGCAAAGGGGATTGGTAAGCAACCATACCGCCAGCATCTTCAAAGCCTCCAAGCAAGGAGAGCATCAAACCATGGCTATCCACTACTCCAGTAGAGGCAGAGAGCACAGCAGCCTCACATTGCAATTGAGGTTCCAATACTTTTGCCCGCGCCCCTGAAATCATCTGAATATCGGGCACCTGATTTTGTTGTGCCTTATACAAAATGGCTTGCAGATCATCTAACTGGCTAGCATCAGCAGCAACAATGAGTTTTCCATAAGTCTGAGTACTGACCTGATGGCTGCGGCAGTATTCATATAAAAGGTGATTGCCTTTCACACAGAGCTTTGCTTTGAGGGAGTCTTTTGGGTAATAAATTCCCGCATGAATGACTTCACTGTTGCGAGCGCTACTGATGGTGCCAAAGGCGTCTTCACGCTCCAGCAGAATCGTTTCACGACCCTGTAGCGCCATCTCTCGCGCAACAGCTAGCCCGACTACACCTGCACCTACCACTACGCAATCCACCTGCTCCATTTAGGATCTTTCTACTGATATTGATAGCCGCAGCATCAGAATTAATTATGACAATATTGGTACTAAAGTACCCATCTACCTTAAATCGTAACATTTTCAATGTTTTAAGGGGGCTTTGACATCCTTATTGATAGAATCTAGAAATGTCTTTGCAAACCCATTCCAACTCCCAGAGCCTTCACTCCGCAACCAATGTAGTGCTAGATACCGCCTATCAGGGTATCGATGACAGTGCATGGAAGAAGTTATTTGCTAACGCTCGCCAAACTGGCTTAGAGCAATTTATTGCAGATCTGTTTGCTGGTAAACACATCAATAACAGTGAAGATCGTCCTGCCCTGCATTCGGCATTACGCAACCTCTCCAAAACGCCCGTCTTGATCAACGGCGCAGATGTCATGCCTGCAGTGTCTGAGGTGTGGCGCCGCATTGAAGCGCTCTGCAATAAATGGGTTGGCGTTACCGATGTCATTCACATTGGTATTGGTGGATCCGACTTTGGCCCGCGCCTAGCGATTGAGGCTTTAGCCCATGTGCCCGGTATTGAAAGCCGCGGTATGCGCATGCATTTCTTGGCCAATATCGATACCGCTGAACTAGCCCTTATCTTAGCGCGCGCTCAACCACATAGCACTCGCGTCCTGATTGTTTCCAAGTCCTTCACTACGCTTGAAACCACCATGAACGCCAAGGCAGTAGTGGCTTGGCTCAAAGAAAGTAACTGCACCAAGTCTCAAATTGCCCATGCCCTGTATGCGGTGACCGCTAACGTGACTTCCGCTAAAGAATTTGGTATTGAGGAAGACAACATCTATCCATTCTGGGATTGGGTTGGCGGTCGTTACTCAGTATGGTCAGCAGTTGGCCTTCCCATTGCTTTGCAATACGGCTTTGAGACCTTTAAACAATTTCTCACCGGTGCTGAAGCAATCGATTTGCATTTTAAGAGTGCGCCGCTGGAAGAAAATCTGCCCGTCATCATGGCGCTCTCTTTGCTGTATCAGCAGCAGAAACATGACATCAAAGCCTATGCGGTCATTCCATATGCGGATGCTTTAGATTGGTTTCCAAAGTGGTTGCAACAGCTAGATATGGAGAGTAATGGCAAGAGCGTTGATCGCGATGGCAAGCCCGTCAAATACTCTTCACCAGTTGTCTTCGGTAGCGCAGGTAGCAATGCCCAGCACTCGTACTTCCAGCTCCTCCATCAAGGTACTGAAATCATCCCTATTGATTTCATCGCAGTGCGTGAGCCAATGAGCGATAGACCAGAGGCTGTAGCGCACCACCATATCCTGCTATCGAATTGCTTGGCCCAAGCTCAGGCATTAGCCAATGGCAAAACTGCCAGCAACCCAAATGATGTTTACCCAGGTAAACGCCCCAGCAATCTTTTATTGCTACCTAAACTCAATGCTTTCTACCTCGGTGCCCTACTCGCTCTTTATGAGAACCGCACAGCTACATTAGGTGCTCTATGGAATATTAATAGTTTTGATCAGCCCGGAGTTGAATACGGCAAGGTCTTGGCCAAGCCGATTGAGAAAGCTTTAGCAAGCAATCAAAATGACATTCAAGCCAGCGCAGAGATTGATGCCGTTACTGCCGCTAGAATCAATTTCCTAAATTCACAGAATTAATTTCCATTCACCTTAATAAAACCCCATCGTGTTTTTCTTGAAGGATCTGTAATGCAATTGTCCCCATCGATTTTCAAAGCTTATGACATCCGCGGCATTATTGATGAGACCTTAGATCCCTCAATTGCCACGCTCATTGGCCAGGCATTTGGTACCGAGATGCGCGAGCTTGGTGAAACCGATATCGTGATTGGTCGTGATGGCCGCCTATCCGGCCCAAGCTTAATTGAGGCTTTGACAGAGGGGCTTCTTTCTACCGGTATTAATGTGATTGATCTCGGCATGGTGGCAACACCGATGGTCTACTTTGCCGCAAATCACACCATCGATGGCAAAACACCGAAATCCGGCATCATGATTACCGGCAGCCATAATCCCCCGAATTACAACGGCTTCAAAATGGTTCTAGGTACTGCCGCGATTTATGGTGAGCAGATTCAGGCCTTGCGTCAACGTATTGAAGCCAAGCAATTTGCTTCCGGTCAAGGCGTCAGAAGTACCTTTGATATTTTCCCGATGTACCTCAACTACATTGTGGGTGACATTCAGATTGCTCGCCCCATGAAGATCGCAGTTGATTGCGGTAATGGTGTTGGTGGCGCATTTGCTGGAAAACTCTTCAGGGCGCTTGGTTGCGAAGTGCAAGAACTGTTCTGTGAAGTAGACGGGCATTTTCCTAACCACCATCCAGATCCAGCGCATATTGAGAACTTGCAAGACCTCATCCAGAATCTTCAAACTACCGATAATGAATTAGGCCTGGCTTTTGACGGGGATGCCGATCGTTTGGGTGTAGTGACTAAAGATGGTCAAGTGATTTTCCCAGATCGTCAAATGATGCTCTTTGCAAAAGATGTACTCTCCCGCAACCCAGGCGGTCAAATTATTTATGACGTGAAGTGCACCCGCAACCTAGCCACCTATGTAAAAGAACATGGTGGGGAGCCCATCATGTGGAAAACGGGTCACTCTTTAGTCAAAGCTAAGCTAAAAGAAACTGGTGCCCCGCTGGCTGGCGAGATGAGTGGTCACATCTTCTTCAAGGACCGTTGGTTTGGTTTTGATGACGGTCTCTATACAGGCGCTCGTTTGCTAGAAATTCTCAGCAAAGAAAAGAATCCTAGCGATACCCTCAATAACTTACCGAATGCGATCTGCACTCCAGAATTACAACTGGCTTGCGCAGAAGGTGAGCCATTTGCCTTGTTAGAAACCATTAAAGCGAATGCCCAGTTCCCCACTGCTGAATCCATCAATACCATTGATGGTGTACGCGTGGAATATGCCGATGGCTTTGGCTTAGCCAGACCATCTAATACAACACCAGTGGTGGTAATGCGTTTTGAGGCGGATAGTGAAGAAGCTATTAAGCGTATTCAGGCAGAGTTTAAGGCTGTCCTATTGGCCGCCAAACCAGAGGCTAAACTTCCTTTCTAGAACCTACTGCGGCGCTTAATCTAATGCAGTACGTCTATTTTTCTCATCAACGCTAAAGATAGCTCCAATCCGAAAATTGCATTTAATAAATCTATAAACTTAACTCACTATGCGAGCCCACCCTTGCTAGCCTAAGTATTTCTGGGTTGGGCTTTGTATATATGAGCAATCAATCTGGTTTGATGTGGCAATCCCGAAAATCTTTCCACCGCCCAGTTAAGGCGTGATCAAAGTAGCGAACCGGCAAGTCCACATCATTTATCAGGAGCTCAACCACTTCAATCAATGAGGACTCTAGAACCGCCTTATATCTACCTCTTGTTTCCCGCTTGTAGTCTTTCTTAAATTGAGTGGCTCGCTCCATCCTTCGCATTTAAATCCTTGAGCAACTCCTTTGTCGATCCAAAAGACATTAACTGACGCTCGCGAGCTGCACGCATAGCTGAAATTGTTTTTGCGTTTGGCACCAGAGGCTCAAATGGTAAAGATTTTTCTACTGCAACTCTTATCAGCATCATGCGCAATGCATCAGAGACAGTTAATCCCATCGACTCAAGCACAAGACTTGCCTCATTTTTAATATCCGCATCTATGCGGGCACGAACCACTGCATTTGCTGTCATTTTTACTCTCCCTGCACAATAATTTATGTTAATAATGTAGCTACATTGTAGCTACATATTGGATAGTAATTAAGAGAAATAAAGCCCTTAAGCAAGGAGGCTAAAATTACACATGACCTCTACCTCCATCGCTTTTGACTACCCCCAGCAGAATGCCACCGGCGCAACCTGTACCGCCCAAGCTTGGGCTAAAACACCTCCTCCACTCCCTGGTCCTGAAAAAGCAACCGTGATTGCCCGCATTAAGGAGCTATTAATAGAGAAGGATGCTGCCTTAGTGGCGCACTACTATGTAGATGGGGATATCCAAGACTTAGCCATGGAAACTGGTGGCTTTGTTGCCGACTCTTTAGAGATGGCGCGCTTTGGCAAGAATCATCCAGCAAAGAATCTCATCGTTGCTGGTGTGCGCTTCATGGGTGAGTCTGCCAAAATTCTGAGTCCTGAGAAACGTGTCTTCATGCCTGATCTAGACGCGACTTGCTCCCTAGATTTAGGTTGTGACGCAACTGACTTTGCCGCATTTAGAGCATTACACCCTGATCGTACTGTCGTTGTTTACGCCAATACCAGCGCCGCCGTTAAGGCGCAGGCTGATTGGATGGTTACTAGCTCCTGTGCTTTGGCTATCGTGCATCAACTCAAGGTTGAAGGTAAACAGATTCTCTGGGCACCTGATCGTCACCTCGGGCGATACATTCAAGAGCAAACTGGCGCGGATATGTTGCTATGGAATGGAGCCTGCATTGTTCATGATGAATTTAAAGCTGTTGAATTAGAGATGCTCAAAGCAGCCCATCCCAATGCCCTGATTTTGGTTCACCCAGAGTCACCGCAAGCTGTCGTTGATTTAGCCGATGTCGTCGGCTCAACATCTGCGATGATCAAGGCCGTAGTTGAGGGCAGTGCTACTGAATATATTGTGGCTACCGACAACGGCATCTTGCATCGCATGCGTCAGCTGGCACCCAATAAGGTGTTGATCGAAGCACCTACCGCTGGCAATAGTGCTACCTGCAAGAGCTGCGCCCATTGCCCTTGGATGGCCATGAATGGCTTGCAAGGAATTCTGAACTGCCTGGAGAATGCCTCCGGTGAAATTATGATCGAAGAAGATGTTCGGTTGAAGGCATTGACCTGCATTGATCGTATGCTCGACTTCACCCAAAATCATCCCGATCTGTTAGCAAAAGCTCAGCACGGCTTTGTGAAAAATATTGGCGCAGCTTAACGCATTTTTCCTATTAGTATTTTTTGACTGAATACGTATGTTTGAATACAACGAAACCTTAGAGCAAGCCCGCCAACGCAATATTCATGATGCTTTGATGGAGGATATTGGCATGGGCGACTGGACTGCCATGCTGGTGCCTAGCAAATCCGTTCATGCGCAGCTCATCGTTCGCCAAGAGGCTGTTCTCTGCGGCGTAGATTGGTTTGAGGGCACTCTCAAGAAACTAGATCCGGCAGCTAAGATCACTTGGTTTTACTTAGAGGGTGACTTGATGCAAGCCGATACTAAAGTGTGTGATATTGAGGCGGACTCACGCGCCCTTCTCTCGGCAGAACGTCCTTGCATCAACTTCCTACAAACACTCTCCTGGACAGCCAGCATTGCCCGTCAGCACGTTGATGCCATTGCTAGTGTTAGCCCCAATCCAAAGGGCTGTGCAGTACTTGATACAAGAAAAACGATTCCCGGACTGCGTCGCGCTCAGAAATACGCAGTGCTGGTCGGTGGTGGCCAGAACCAGCGTCTAGCCTTATGGCATGGCATCTTGATTAAAGAGAACCATATTGCTGCTGCAGGCGGTATAGCAGCGGCTATTAAAGCTGCGCAAGCATTACATTCTGGGGTAGATATTCAGGTAGAAGTGGAAAACTTTGCCGAATTGAAAGAAGCTTTGGATGCCGGTGCAAAAAGCATCCTCATTGATAACTTCACCACCGAGCAAATGAAAGAGGCTGTTACCTTTACCAATGGTCGAGCCCTGCTTGAGGCTTCAGGCGGTATCGACTTAAATCAGATGCGTGCCATTGCCGCAACTGGCGTTGATCGCATCTCCCTGGGGAAACTGACTAAAGATATTCAGGCGGTGGATTTCTCAATGAGAATTTTGTAGGCAATTTACCCACCCATGTCAGCCCACTACTGACATCAATATAAAACCCTTCCGATATTCGGCGGGGTTTTTCTTTTCTAGACTACCCCCTTACATTTATTGGGTTTTCAGCCTTTTACTCCTTAATTTATGTATTGACATTAATTATTTTTGTATATACATTAATAGGGCAGCCAAGTGATTGAGTATGACCAGAATAAGCGCGATAAAACTCTGTCAGAGCGAGGCTTGGATATGGCCAGAGCAATTGAAGTATTTAGAGCCGGTCATACAGATCAGATGGATGAACGCCAATCATATGGCGAAAAGAGGATTATTACTTTTGGGTATTTAGATAGCAGAGCGGTAATTGTTGTTTGGACCTATAGAAAAGGTAAACGAAGAATCATTAGCATGAGGAAAGCAAATGCACGCGAAATCTCAAACTACTAAAGAAAAGTGGATTGATCCAGATGATGCCCCCGAACTCAATGAGGAGTGGTTTAAAAATGCCCACGTCTATGTTGGTGACACCCTCATTAAAAGAGGTGTTGGGCGCCCCCCAATTCAGAATGCAAAAGAAATGTTGAGCCTGAGGCTAGATTCCGATATTTTAGAAACGCTACGCGCGTCAGGTAAAGGTTGGCAAACACGCCTTAGTAAACATATTAAAGAGGCGGTTTTGAAAGGTCTAATCTAGAAACGAATTATGTTTCAGGGTTTTCAGAAGTACCCTCAGCTTGAGGAGTCAGAATAGTTGGGTAAGACACTGCCCAAGTGCCTGGGTAATCGCGGCTGTAATGCAGCCCTCTACTCTCTCTACGCATCAGGGCCGATCTCACAATCAGCTCAGCGCATTCCAGTAGATTTCGCAACTCAATTAAGTCACGCGTCACTTTAAAGTTCGCGTAATACTCCTGTACTTCATAACGCAATAACTTAATCCGGTGAAGTGCACGCTCTAAGCGTCGATTGGTTCTCACGATCCCTACGTAATTCCACATCAATGAACGCAGCTCATCCCAGTTATGGGCAATCACCACTTGCTCATCCGCATCCTCAACCTGACTCTCATCCCACAAAGGTAAATTAGGCATAAGGGGAGTCTTGAGCGATGAGATATCTGCAGCAGCTGCTTTACCAATAACAATGCACTCTAACAATGAGTTGCTAGCCAAGCGATTGGCGCCATGCAAGCCTGTATAGGTTGCTTCACCGACGGCGTAGAGCCCCAGTAAATCAGTTTTGCCTTTGAGGTCGGTGACTACACCACCACAGGTGTAGTGCGCTGCTGGCACGACAGGGATTGGCTCTTTAGTAATGTCCAAACCAAGACTCATGCAACGCGCATAGATCATCGGGAAATGCTCTTTGATGAAGGCTTCACCTAAATGGGTGGCATCCAAATGCACGTAATCTAAGCCATGCTTCTTCATCTCAAAGTCAATGGCTCTGGCAACAATGTCGCGCGGAGCTAACTCATTACGCTCATCGTGCTCTGACATAAAGCGAGTGCCATTGGGTAGCTTTAGTAGTCCGCCCTCACCACGCATCGCCTCAGTAATGAGGAAGGTGCGATCACTGGGGTGATACAAACACGTTGGATGAAACTGAATAAATTCCATATTACCTACACGGCAACCTGCACGCCAGGCCATAGCAATACCATCGCCTGTAGCGGTGTCTGGGTTGCTGGTGTATCTATAGACCTTGCCGACACCACCGGTAGCCAATACAACTGATTTCGCTTCAATCGTTTCTACACGATTATTTTTAATGTCGAGGGCATACACGCCATAGCAACGATTCGGTTTGGTGCGTTGCGTCTTCGCATCTAATTGACGATTGGTAATGAGATCTAAAGCAATCCAATGCTCTAGTAGCTGAATATTTTTATGGGCTCGCGCTTTATCTAACAAAACCTCATGAATGGCTTTACCAGTTGCATCAGCTACGTGTGCAATACGGCGCTGACTATGGCCACCCTCTCGCGTGAGATGCAAGCCCATGGGGCCAGCTTCATCAGCAGTAAAAGGAACACCCTGCTCAACCAACCAACGAATTGCTTCGGCACTTTCCTCGGCAATGTATCGAGCAGTAGATTCCACGACGAGGCCCGCGCCCGCATCCAAGGTGTCACTAACATGAGAGTCAACGCTGTCATGCTCTTTATCGACCACCCCCACAATGCCACCCTGCGCCCACGCAGTTGCAGCTTCACCAAGACCGCGCTTGGCCATCACAATGACTGGCTGAGTCTCCGCCATATGCAGAGCGACAGTGAGGCCAGCTAAGCCCGCTCCAATAATCAGGACGGGTAATTCAGCTTTGGTATCAGATTGTAGGTTTTGGGGTTTTGAACTAGCCATAGAGGGTTAATTCTAAAGGGCAATGGAATATTGCGTTGATTATCTCTTGATATCCCGATAGAGGTTTTCATGCGAGCCAATTGCCTCGAGATAAATCAACCTTAAGCCGTCATCGAGCGAGTAACCCAGCAAGTAGAGTTGATCGCCACTCTTAAACTGATACACCAACAGAGCAACTAAATCACCCTTCTTTCTTTCGCCGATCGAAGGTGCTTTGGAAACAATTCCTACAGCACGATCTACATCCTTGGCGATATTGTCATTTAGCTTTTTATATTGTCTGGCAAACCGGCGCGTTTGAAGAACTGAATGCGCCATTACACCTTCTTGGAGCGAGGAATAAATGGAGTGCCTTCTGTCCTGGGCTCCGCTAAAGAGGCCAACGAAGCAGTAATAAACGAAATTGGAAGATCTGGATTATCAATTGCGGCACGTCCTACAATAGCCCAAAACTCAAGCTGGCCAGCAATAGTCCGATGCTCAGACTTAGCCTCTGATTTTGCTGCTTCATATAGATTTTCATCAATTCTGACTGGCATGCCCATCAAAAATCTCCCGTTTGACCAAACTTACTACAAAAGTAGCAAGATAGAGAACCAGGTCTTTTAACGAAAAAACCGCCCGAAGGCGGCCTTTTCTCAAGCGGAACGATGATCAATGAGCCAATTCAGTCTTCTGTCGACTAGGATCGTTAGTTCCATACCCCATCACTGCAGCAACCTGACCACCTTTAGCAAGCTTGACGGCACAGTACTTAAACTCTGGAATTTTGCCAAATGGATCTAAGGCAGAGTTAGTAATTAAGTTCGCTGCAGCCTCATAGTAGGCAAACGGAATAAAGATCACGCCACGTGGTGTGCCGTCATCTCTACGCACATGAATACCGACCTCGCCACGACGTGACTGAACGGTAATGACATCGCCAGCAGAAACACCTAGCTGGGTCATATCTTCACCATGCATGGATACGGTTGCCATTGGCTCAATCGCATCCAGTACGGTTGCACGGCGAGTCATACTGCCCGTGTGCCAATGCTCTAACTGACGACCCGTAATCAATACAAATGGGTACTCAGCATCAGGACGCTCATTGGCAGGAATGATATCGGCTGGCACTAACTTCACCTTGCCATCCTTGGTATCAAACTTGTCATCAAACACAATGGGGCGACCTGGATCTTCTACAGATAAGCATGGGTAAGTGACGCTAGATTCTTTTTCAAGGCGCTCCCAAGTGATACCGTTAATAGCGGCATGCATTGCTTGGCGCATCTCGTCATAAACGGCTGCAACACCATCGTCAGCACCTTGGTAGTTCCAGTTGAGCCCCATACGCTTGGCAATCTGCTGAATGATCCACAAATCTGGCTTAGCATCCCCAGGAGGATTGATCGCCTTCTTGCCCATTTGCACCATACGATCAGTGTTGCTTGCCGTACCGACCTTCTCTGGCCATGCGCTCGCTGGCAATACGACGTCAGCCAATAACGCTGTCTCAGTCATGAAGATATCCTGCACAACCAATAAATCCAATGCAGCTAGTGCATGACGGGCATGATTCAAATCAGGGTCGCTCATCGCTGGGTTTTCACCTTCGACATACATACCGCGAATCTTATCTGGATCACTATCCGGCGCAGTAATCTTATGCATGATCTCCACCACGGTATAACCAGGCTTCTGATCTAATGGGGTATCCCAGAACTTCTCAAACCAAGCATGTGCTTCTGGATTATCAACACGTTGATAGTTCGGGAACATCATTGGGATCAAACCAGCATCACTGGCACCCTGCACGTTGTTCTGACCACGTAATGGATGCAGGCCTGAGCCAGGCTTACCAATTTGACCTGTAATGCTCACCAGAGCAATTAAGCAACGAGCGTTATCAGTGCCATGCACGTGCTGACTGACACCCATGCCCCACAAAATCATCGCAGATTTAGTGGTGGCAAACTCACGCGCTACTTCGCGCAAAGTCTCTGCTGGAATGCCGCAGAGTGGCGCCATCGCTTCTGGGCTGTAACCCTTGATATTTTCTTTCAGAGCCTCAAAGTTACTTGAACGGTTCTCAATAAAATCTTTATCAACCAAGCCCTCTTCAATAATCGTGAAGATCATGGCATTGAGCATCGCCACATCGGTATCTGGCTTGAACTGCATCGTACGCCACGCATGCTTGCTGATCTCTGTTTTGCGAGGATCACACAAAACAATTTTTGCGCCACGTTTAGCAGCATTCTTAAACCAGGTAGCTGCAACAGGATGGTTGGCGGTTGGATTAGATCCAATCAGCATAATCAAGCTGGAATGCTCAACGTCATTCACCTGATTACTGACCGCACCAGATCCGACACCCTCTAATAGAGCGGCCACGGACGATGCATGGCAAAGACGTGTGCAATGGTCCACGTTATTGCTACCAAAACCCGTACGCACGAGTTTTTGGAATAAGTAAGCCTCTTCGTTACTGCCTTTTGCAGAGCCAAAGCCAGCCAACACTTTATTGCCGTATTGGTCTTTGAGTTTCTTCAGGCCACCACCAGCTGCTTCAAGAGCCTCTTCCCAAGTGGCCTCACGGAAGATGTCAGACCAGTCTTGCTTACCTTCTAACAAGGCCTCATCCTTAGGAACACCCGCTTTACGAATGAGTGGCTTTGTTAAGCGCTGTGGGTTATGGATGTAATCCATACCAAAGCGACCCTTAACGCAGAGTCGATTGTGATTGGCTGGGCCATCACGACCTTCGACGCTAACAATCTTTTCATCTTTGACGTTGTAGGTAATTTGGCAACCTACGCCGCAGAAAGGACACACTGAATCTACTTTGCGATCCACCGTTTGCGAACCAATCAAACCCTTAGGCATCAATGCCCCAGTTGGGCAAGCCTGCACACACTCTCCACAAGCCACGCAAGTACTGTCACCCATTGGGTCGTTCAGGTCAAATACGATCTCGCTATGCCCACCACGCATGGCGTAGCCGATCACATCATTGACTTGCTCTTCACGACAAGCGCGCACACAACGATTACATTGAATGCACGCATCTAAGTTCACTGCCATCGCAGGATGGGAGATATCGCTAGTGACTTTTTCACGACGCAAGGCTTTAAGTTCTGGGCGTACGGTTACATCCATACGAGCAGCCCAAGTACTCAGCTCACCATGTTGATTTTGTTGCTCTTCTTCCTTGCTGTCGCCGACCCACTTAAATCCTTCATCGGGCATATCGGATAACAACATCTCGAGCACTAGCTTTTGGCTCTTCAATGCACGCTCGCTATTGGCTTTGACATCCATGCCTGGAGTTGCACTGCGGCAGCAACTCGGCGCCAAAGTACGTTCGCCGTTAATTTCTACTACGCATGCGCGGCAATTGCCATCAGGGCGATAGCCATCCTTGAAACAGAGATGCGGAATATCAATTCCGTGGCGCTTTGCAGCCTTGAGAATGGTTTCACCCTCGTAAGAAACGATGGTTTGTCCGTCTAACTTGAACTCGACTGTTTGCAATTCAAGTTCTTTGGGGTTTACTGGTGCGTTCATATTTGTCTCGTTGTTCCCTGATTTTTCTAGGTACTTTTATTAAGCAACTTCCTTATTGAACTTCTTCAGGGAAATATTTTGCAATACAGCGAATTGGATTGGGTGCCGCTTGACCTAAACCGCAGATGGAGGCATCTACCATCACAGTAGCCAAATCCTCTAATGTTTCTTGATCCCAAGACTCGGCCAGCATTAACTTCGCTGCCTTGCCCGTACCAACACGGCAGGGCGTGCACTGACCACAACTCTCGTGCTCAAAGAAGTGCATCACGTTCAAAGCCATATCACGGGCTTTATCTTTATCACCGAACACCATGACCGCTGCCGAACCAATGAAGCAACCATAGGGCTGCAAGGTATCAAAGTCGAGTGGGATGGTATTCATTGTCGCTGGCAAGATACCGCCTGATGCGCCACCCGGCAGGTAGCCGTAGAACTGATGACCGTCCTGCATACCGCCACAGTACTCATCAATCAACTCTTGAATAGTGATACCCGCTGGCGCCAATTTCACACCAGGGTTGTTGACGCGACCGCTGACGCTGTAGCTACGCAGGCCTTTGCGATCATGACGACCAAATGAACTGAACCACTCTGCTCCGCGCTGAACAATATCGCGCACCCAGTAGAGAGTTTCAAAGTTGTGCTCGAGGGTTGGACGACCAAACAAACCTACTTGAGCAATGTAGGGAGGACGCATACGCGGCTCACCACGTTTGCCCTCGATACTTTCAATCATGGCAGATTCTTCGCCGCAAATATAAGCACCAGCGCCACGACGCAATTCAATTGAAGGCAATTTAAATGGCGGATTGGCTTTGAGCTTAGCTAATTCCACTTCAAGCAATTCGCGGCAGCCGTGATACTCATCACGTAAGTAGATGTAGCAAGCATCAATACCCACCACGCTGGCAGCAATTAATAAGCCTTCCAAGAAACGATGTGGGTCACGCTCCAAATAGGTACGGTCTTTGAATGTACCTGGCTCACCTTCGTCGATATTGACTGCCATCAACTTGGGAGCAACTTGATCCTTCACAATGCGCCACTTGCGCCCTGCTGGGAAACCTGCACCGCCAAGACCACGCAGACCGGAGCTCTCCATAATCTTGATGATGCTTTCTGCATCACGTGAATTTGCCGCATTGCCTTCCAGGATTTCCTTGGCTAAGGTGTAACCACCTTGCGCACAATAAGACTCGTATCCAACATAGTCTGGTGAGACAGCCTGATTTTCGCCTTGAGGAGAAACACCTTTTTCAGCCAAAGCCGCTGGATCAAAGTTGGCACTGTCTTTAGCCATGGGTTGAGTAGTCAGATTATTTTTGACTGCTGCAGCAACTTTATCCGTGGTGGCAAATAGCACTGGGTACTGGTGCACTACTGCCACAGGGGCTTGTTCGCAACGACCCACACAAGGGGCTGCAATCACTTTGACATTGGCGTTGCCGAGGATCGTTGGCAATTTGGCCAACAAGTTTTGCGCGCCCGCCAATTCACAGGCGATGCCATCACACACACGTACAGTGATATCCGCCACCGGATCATTACCGCGCACTACTTCAAAGTGGTGATAGAAAGTAGCGACTTCATAGACCTCAGCCATTGGCAAATTCATTTCTTTTGCCAAAGCAACTAAATGACGATCATGCAGGGCACGATACTCATCATTGAGCTTGTGTAAATTTTCAATCAGCAAATCACGACGATCTGCATCTGCGCCAATCAGTTGACGAACCTCCGCCACAGAAACATCATCAGCTTGACGACCCTTCAACTTACTTTTGCGACGAATGGTTTCCCTTAAATCATCTGCTGTTGCTACCGCAACAACGTTGATTTCTCCAGAGGGTTTTGGGTGATTCATAGTGTGTAGTCTCTAATTTCTAGTCGCAATGATTGCTGCTATTTTTGATGTAGTTAAATGCCGCTGAATACTTCAATTGAGAATGCCCAAATTAGCAGCCTTGCTGCATTTCGCTCTATATAGGGAATTCCCAAAATCACACGTGATTTTGGGTTATTTCTGGCCTCAAGTCCTTGACGGCGCTCAAGTGAATGAATCTAAGGGTAAACCCTTAATTTAGATGACTGATGGGGAAGGCTTGTCGCCCGGCGGAAGTGAATAATCCAACTTACGCTCATAGACCCTGGCCTTGAAACAATCTTGATAGCCCTTGCTACCAATCTGCCAGCCAATAGAGGTGCAGTCATCTTGGGCCGCAGACTCAATTGACCCACAGCCAGATAAGGCAGCAGTGGCAATAACAGCAAGAATGGCTAAGGCGCGCAATGTAGTTGGATTCATACCGCAAGTCTACTGGATTCCGAGCCCCAAGTTAAGGGAAAGTGAGTACTTGTGCAATAGGTGGCAAGTCAGCAACAATGCAGGAGAGCAATATCACACACAACAATAAATACATTTGGAGACCACGATGAAACCCGTCTTGAAGCAACTGTTAGCTATCGCCTTTTCGCTGACCACCGCCCTACTTTCCATGAACGCCCATGCTCAAACGCAAGATGGCTACACCGATTTAATCGATGGCGTGAGTCTCGACGGCTGGAACATCATCGGCAATGCAAATTGGGTTATTGGCAAAGGAATCATTGAGGGAAACAAGCCATCGGGATTTTTGGTGAGCAGCAAAAGTTACCGGAACTTCATTATTCGCGCTGAGTTTTGGGCGGAATCCGATACCAATAGTGGAATTTTTATTCGCTGCCAGGATCCTAAGCAGGTCAGCGCTGGAAATGCATACGAGGTCAATATTTGGGATACCCGCCCTGGACAAGAGTACTCCACCGGGGCCATTGTCGATGTTGCCAAGGTCAACCCAATTCATAAAGCTGGTGGCCGTTGGAACACCATGGAAATCACCGCTAACGGATCCCAACTGATAGTCACGATGAATGGCGCCATTACGGTTGCCGACGCCAGAGACAGCAAGTTTTCAGAAGGGTTGATTGCGCTTCAGTCTGCCGGCGGGACTGTTAAATTTAGAAAGCTGCAGATCAAGCCAATCTAAGCCTTCTGTCAGCCCCGAAGCCACCTCATCAGGTGGCTTTTTATTTAGGCCGAGGGTGGAAACCCAACCATTTGTTGCCAGCAGTTGTTAAACACATGAATGATGGGCTTCTCATAAACACCCGCCCTGGTGAAAGGCTCATCAGATAGCCAGGCCTCTACATCCGCTTTGCTTGGAAAGTCCATGACTAATAAGCTACCAACTGCAGTCTTACCATCTTCCGACGTTAGCGGTCCCGCAAAGGCCATTTTGTCAGCCAGCTTTCCCAGGTAGTCGCGATGCTCCGGTCGCACTTGAATACGCAACTCGGCAGTGCCAGGTCGATCCATCAATAGGATTGCAAAGATCATGTTTTTCTCCGTTTTTGTTTTGTACAGAGATATTACGGCAATTAGAAAAAGAAAAACCGCCCGAAGGCGGTCTCTCACTTAAAGCGTTAAAACGAATTAAGCAGCTTTACGGCTTTTTGCAGCTGGCTTAGCAACTGCGTATTGACCTTGAATGTTAGCCAATGCAGCATCAACACTCTTCTCAAAGTTTGCGAAAGCATCAGTAGCTGAAGCGCGAACTTGGTCAAACTGTTGGAGCGAAGTATCAAATGCAGTTTTGAATGCAGATACAAATGCCTCAGAACCAGCAGGAGCTGTCTTAGTAGCCTCTTTAACAAAGTTAACCAAATCAGCACGTGCGTCATCAATAGAAGCGTCAACTACTTGAGCCACTTCTTTGTTACCGTTACGTACAACTTTGTTTACTTTTGCTTGGTAAGCAGCAGCGTACTTAGCAGCCTCTTGAGCTACTTCTGGCTGAGCTAATTTAGTCAATTGCTGTGCATCTTTAATTGCCAACAACTGAGCGCTAGCTTCTTGAGCAGCAACTAATGCATCTTTAGCAGCAGCTTGGTTGATTTCAGCTAATTCTTGTGCACTTTCAACAGCAACTTGTGCCAAAAACTTTGCGTTTTCTACAGCCTTAGTTTGAGCTTGTGAGAGTTGGTCTTTTAATTGATTCTGGAACATGGTGTTTTCCTTACTTTTTAAGTGGATGAAAATTTATTGCGATGCACCATTGTAAAAAGTTTTCTATAGCACTGCAAGAATTATTTGCGGCAACGCAACAAAAAGATCAAAAACCCCATTATTTGATTAAAAACAGGGGGTTGTGGGTCCTGAAAGGAAGTATTTAAGTGCAAAAAACAGACAAATTTAAGCAAAAAACCATGAAAAAACCACCCGAAGGTGGTTTTAAACTACTGGCGGAAGAGGCGGGATTCGAACCCGCGGTAGGCTATAAACCTACGCACGCTTTCCAGGCGTGTGACTTAAACCGCTCATCCACCCTTCCGTACAAGCGATGATTATACGTTTGCCGGAAAGGTTTCCGCCCAAATCCTTATAAAGACTCTTTGAGCTGATCCAAAATTGCGGGATTTTCAAGAGTGGAAGTGTCTTGAGTAACTTCTTCGCCTTTGGCAATTACGCGCAGCAAGCGGCGCATGATTTTGCCGGAACGCGTTTTAGGCAAGTTGTCACCGAAGCGCACGTCTTTGGGTTTAGCGATTGGACCAATCTCTTTGCCCACCCAATTACGAAGTTCAGTAGCAAGCTTCTTAGCTTCATCACCTGTTGGGCGACCACCCTTCAGAACCACGAATACGCAAATGGCCTCACCAGTCAAATCATCGGGACGACCCACCACTGCAGCTTCAGCTACCAATGGGTTAGCAACTAAGCAAGATTCAATTTCCATCGTGCCCATACGGTGACCGGACACATTCAATACGTCATCGATACGACCGGTAATCGTGAAGTAGCCAGTATCTTTATTACGAATTGCGCCGTCGCCAGCCAGATACAAAGTGCCACCCAACTCTTCTGGGAAATAAGACTTAATGAAACGATCTGGATCATTCCAAATCGTACGAATCATCGAAGGCCATGGACGCTTGACAACCAAGATGCCGCCATGGCCATTTGGTACATCCACACCCGCCTCATCCACAATTGCCGCCATGATGCCGGGCAATGGCAATGTGCAAGAACCTGGAATCATTGGAGTTGCACCCGGCAATGGTGAAATCATGTGGCCGCCAGTTTCTGTTTGCCAGAAAGTATCCGTAATTGGGCAACGTGAGCCACCCACATTCTCGTAGTACCACATCCATGCTTCAGGATTAATTGGTTCGCCGACCGAACCCAAGAGGCGCAATGAAGACAAGTCATAGCTCTTTGGATGCACTGCCTCATCGTTGCTAGAGGCTTTGATCAATGAACGAATAGCGGTTGGTGCGGTGTAGAAAATCGTTGCCTTGTGTTTCTGAATCATGTCCCAGAAACGGCCTGCATTAGGATAAGTCGGCACACCTTCAAATACGATCTCTGTAGCGCCAACTGCAAGTGGGCCGTAGGTAATGTAGGAGTGACCCGTTACCCAACCAATGTCAGCGGTGCACCAGAACACATCGCTTGGCTTAATGTCAAAGGTCCACTTCATTGTGAGAATCGCCCACAGGAGGTAACCACCTGTTGAATGTTGCACACCCTTTGGCTTACCCGTTGAGCCTGATGTGTACAGAATAAATAGTGGGTGCTCAGCGCTGACCCACTCTGGCTCACAAGTCGCAGGTTCATTAGCGACAATTTCTTGCATCCACACATCCCGACCTGCCGTCATGGCGACATCAAGACCGGTGCGTTTGCTCACGATGACATGCTTTACATTGCCACATTCGCCAGTTGAGAGAGCTTCATCGCAAATTGCTTTTAAGGGTAATGATTTGCCACCGCGGAATTGTCCGTCAGCAGTAATCACCGCAATGGCGCCTACGTCAATAATTCGATCGCGTAAGGCTTGAGCTGAAAAACCACCAAAGACCACAGAGTGAATTGCGCCAATACGGGCACAGGCCTGCATAGCAACAATGCCTTCGATAGTCATTGCCATATAAATAATGACGCGGTCACCAGACTTGATGCCCATTTTGCGCAGTGCATTTGCCATTTTGCAAACACGCTCAAGCAGTTCTTGATAGGTCACATTGCTTACTGAACCATCATCTGCTTCAAAAATAATTGCAGTCTTATTACCCAGGCCGTTTTCAACCTGACGATCTAAGCAGTTATATGAAGCATTCGTTGTGCCATCTTCAAACCATTTATAGAAAGGCGCTTTGGATTCATCAAGAACTTTGGTGAAAGGCTTTTTCCAGAAAATATTTTCTTTTGCAAGGCGACCCCAGAAACCGTCGTAATCTTTCTCAGCTTCTGCACAGAGCTTGTTGTAAGCTTCCATGCCTGGAACAGCAGCTCCTTTAACAAAATCAGCAGGTGGGTTAAATACGCGGTTTTCTTGCATCAATGGTTCCATGCTTCACAGCCCTTCTATTCAATAATCAGTCGTCTTTTTCCGCGAAAATAACGCAGAATTAGGGAATCGCGTCCCCAAGAGCTAACAAGATAAGTGAAAACAGGCTAGATTTGCTCTATGGCAAACCCTTAAAATAGAAGAAACCCTACTTAATTCAGTCTAAAACTATGACAAATATCAAACAAAACGACCTCATTCAAAGTGTTGCTGACGCATTTCAGTTCATCTCTTACTACCATCCTAAGGACTTCATCTCCGCCATGGGTAAGGCTTACGAGCTAGAACAAGGTGCCGCGGCAAAGGATGCCATTGCCCAAATCTTGACCAATAGCCGCATGTGCGCAGAAGGTCACCGCCCGATGTGTCAGGACACGGGCATTGCAGTCGTTTTTCTCAAGATCGGTATGAATGTCCAGTGGGGCGACGCCACCATGAGCGTTTCTGAGATGGTCAATGAAGGCGTGCGTCGGGCTTACATGAACCCAGATAACCCGCTTCGCGCTTCAGTCTTGACTGATCCGGCGGGTAAACGCAAAAACACCGGTGATAACACCCCTGCCGTTATTCATTATGAAATCGTCCCAGGGGATGATGTTGAAGTCATTTGCGCCGCCAAGGGCGGTGGCTCCGAGAACAAAGCCAAGATGGTGATGCTCAACCCTTCTGACTCCATCGTCGACTGGGTCCTTAAAACCGTTCCAACCATGGGTGCAGGCTGGTGTCCTCCTGGCATTTTGGGTATCGGCATTGGTGGCACCCCAGAAAAGGCCATGCTGATGGCTAAAGAGTCTTTGATGGGGCCTGTAGACATTCAAGAGCTAATCGCGCGTGGCCCACAAAACCGTATTGAAGAACTGCGTTTGGAGATTTTTGACAAGGTCAACAAGCTCGGCATTGGCGCCCAAGGTCTCGGCGGCTTAACTACCGTTCTAGATATCAAGATCATGGACTACCCAACGCATGCCGCATCTTTACCAGTAGCGATGATTCCCAACTGTGCTGCTACTCGCCACGTCCATTTCCACCTCCATGGTGATGGCCCAGCAAAACTCGAGAGACCTTCATTATCCGATTGGCCAGATGTCACTTGGACTCCCGATACTAAAAAATCCAAACGTGTGAACTTGGAAACCCTAACAGCCGAAGAAGTTGCCGGCTGGAAAGAAGGCGAAACACTCCTACTCAACGGCAAGATCTTGACCGGTCGCGATGCTGCACACAAACGCATTCAAGACATGCTGGCCAAAGGAGAAGAGCTCCCGGTCAGCTTTAAGAATCGCGTGATCTATTACGTTGGCCCAGTTGATCCTGTGGGTGATGAAGCGGTTGGCCCAGCGGGTCCAACAACATCTACTCGAATGGATAAGTTCACGGAGATGATGTTGTCACAGACAGGTCTAGTCTCCATGATTGGTAAAGCGGAGCGTGGTCCTGCTGCAATTGAAGCAATTAAGAAACATAAGTCCGCTTACTTGATGGTTGTTGGTGGCGCTGCTTACTTAGTCTCTAAAGCCATTCGGACAGCCAAAGTGGTTGGCTTTGCTGACTTGGGTATGGAAGCCATTTACGAGTTCGATGTCCAAGATATGCCAGTGACCGTAGCCGTAAGCTCCACGGGCGTCTCCATGCATGAGACTGGTCCAAAAGAGTGGCAAGCGAAGATTGGTGGCATTCCAGTCACGATTGCTTAAGGCACAAGCTCAATAACAAAACACAGTTAAGCGACTCTTCATTGGCACTCATCGGGGTATTTGATTCTGGCGTTGGAGGCTTATCCATTTTGGATGAGGCTCTGCGCCAGCTTCCCGAGCACGACTACATTTATCTAGCCGACTCGATCAATGCCCCTTATGGAGAAAAGTCCAGCGCATGGATTGCCTCTCGTAGCATGGAACTCTGTCAGTATTTAGCCGCGCAAGGTTGCGATGCGATCATGGTGGCTTGTAATACGGCTACTGCCGAAGCGATAGCCCGTATTCGTACTGAACTGCATCACATTCCGATCATTGGCGTGGAGCCTGGCATCAAGCCTGCAGCCATGCAATCGACCAATGGTGTCGTGGGTGTCCTTGCTACTGAAGCCACACTCAAAAGCGATAAGTTCAATGCCCTACTCGCAACACTCCCAAATGACTGTCTATTTATCAAGCAAGCAGGCGCTGGTTTAGTTCCTTTGATTGAAGCTGGTCAGGCCAATAGCGAAGAAACGCTCGAGTTGCTGGCTGAACATCTTGAGCCCATCCAGGATGCAGGGGCCGATACCCTAGTGCTTGGATGTACGCACTACCCTTTTTTAAGAAAAGCGATTCGCAAGCTTCTGGGTGACTCCATTAATTTGATTGATACCAGCGATGCAGTAGTGCGACAACTCAAGCGAAAATTAGAAGCGCAAGATAAGCATCTGGATGACGGTACCCATGGTTCCATTCAACTCATTAGCAGTAAAGATGCCGATACCTTGCATCAAATGGCACAAGAGTTAATGCAATCTGATCTGAGTGCGCACCGCATTGAATCACGATTAGTGAGTGCCTTTAGATGAGCAATTTGCTATCTCACATGAATGCGCGTCTACCCTTTGATAAAACCGAACGCATCATCATCGGCATCGTCATTGCCCTGCACCTTCTTTTTTTAATCGGCTTTCAGAGTGGTATGAAACCGGACAACGAAAATAATCTAGATGATGCGCGAGTGATGGCCAATCTGGTAAGCCCCGAAGCTGCTAAGCAGCCTCAAGCAGCGCCAGCCGCGCCACCACCAAAACCGAAACAAGAGCAAAAGCAAAAACCCGTGGATGAGAAATCCACTCAAGCGCCCACCCCACCTCAAACTCAACAGCAGACTCCAACTCCGCCCGCAGCCCAATCTAGAAGTGAATCGCAGACCCCCAATGCCACAGTTGCGCCCGCAACGACTTCAGGATCCAGCGGCACACCGATTCAGACCGATATTGGTAAACTGGTTGTTGCTTATCAACCCGATGCAGATGCCTACTACCCCTCTTTCTCCAAGCGCTCTGGAGAGCAAGGTGAAGTGGTAGTTAGATTAATTATTGATGAATCTGGAAGTGTTGAAGATGTCGCCTTATTACGCTCTAGTTCATTTCCAAGGCTAGATCGAGCAGCTGGTGAGATTGGTCGAAGATATCGTTTTAAACCGTTTTTAGTCAACGGCGCTCCCGCCAGAATTTCTACCAACCTTTTAATTAAATTTAATTTAAAGAATTAATCATTATGAATACACCATTTGGCTTAGCAAATTTGTGGCTTGAGGGCGACACCATTACTCGCTTTGTAGCGCTCGCCCTACTCACTTGCTCCATCGTGACTTGGGTCATCCTCATTTCCCGCTTTTGGGATTTGCGTAACCTACGCAAACTCAAGCCAGAGCTAGATCAATTCTGGCGCGCTACATCTTACGACCAAGGGCTCAATGCATTTACCAGCCATGCAAGTAATCCTTACTATCAGATTGCTAAAGCAGCCAGTGGCGCATCGACTCACCATCAGAGTCAATCTACCAATCATCGCGAACTCCTGCAAACACTCAATTACTCCGAGTGGATGGCGCGAAGCCTCAAGAACAGCATTGATGGTGTTGCAGCGCAACTCCAAAAAGGGCTTACCTTTCTTGGCTCTACTGGTGCAACAGCACCGTTTATTGGCTTGTTCGGAACGGTATGGGGTATCTATCACGCTTTGATCGCAATTAGCAGTTCTGGTAGCGCGCAAATTGATCAAGTGGCTGGCCCGATTGGTGAGGCGCTGATCATGACCGCCTTAGGTTTAGCTGTCGCGATTCCAGCAGTACTGGGCTTTAACGCCATTAATCGCGCCAATAAATTACTGTTGGCCGATCTCAATCGCTTTGGCAATGATCTTCTCGCTTACTTTGTGACTGGCGCCCGCGTGAAGTCCGGAGAATAAATATGTCTTTTAATCTTCAGAACGATCAAGAAGAAAGCGGCATCATGGCCGAAATCAACATGACTCCGATGGTGGACGTCATGTTGGTACTCTTAATTATTTTTATCATTACGCTGCCAGTGATACAGCAGGCTGTTAAGGTCGAGCTACCAAAAGCCAATAGCGTGCGCAATGAAGTCAAGCCGGAATCAGTTCAACTATCGATCGATGCAAAGGGCCAGATTTTTTGGAATAGCACGCCAATTGATTTAAAGACCTTCGATGGCTACGCAGAAAAAGCAGCCCAAAAAGAACCGCAACCCGAAATTAATTTACGTGCGGATAAATCCGTCAAATATGAATACGTTGCTCAAGTACTGGCCGCATCACGTCGTGCTGGCTTAACTAAATTGGGATTTGTAACGGAACCGAATTAAGGTTTTGCAGAGGCAGTACATTGCTCTTGATAGAACCTTGTGCCTTCGCCCAAGGTAGCAGAGAGAATGCCGCCTTGAATGGTTTCGGATTTTCTGAGTTGGCCATTGGAACGATTGATCGTGGTCACCGTAGCTACTGACCCCACTCCATACTGAACACCATCAAAATGCTCTGGGGCAAAGTGTGCCTCCATTGAAATCAATACGGTCGATTCGGTGATCAAAACATGCTTAACGGATTGACGCCCCAATTCATCGGACCGATCTAAATCTCGGCCATCAACAAACACTTTAGCCTTTTGAATTTTAGAGGCAGGGCTGATCTTTAATTCGTAAACTTCAGTGTAATTCTTCTCCGTACGCTCGCAATAAAAAATCAGCGGATCTGCCGCCAAAACGGGGGCAGTACAAAGAGACAGAATAAAAATAGGGAGGTATTTCAAGGATGCCTGAAATCAATCGATTGGTGCCCGAAGCCAGAATCGAACTGGCACGCCTGTTTAGGGCGAGGGATTTTAAATCCCTTGTGTCTACCGATTTCACCATTCGGGCTCGCACGCGCAATAAAGCCGCACTAAATAAATCAAGACAGTCAAAATTTTAGCATGCGAGACCCAATGGTGACGGGAAGCCTGTTTTCATCTAGGTTCGGCTACATCTGAGGCAAACCTACTAAACTATTCCCATGAAAATTCCTACCCCAGGCTCAGGTCTTAAAAGCCTCTTTAAGGGCACCCTTTGGCTCGGTTCAACCCTTCTCGTCTTGGGCATTGCCGCCGGAATCATCTACCTGATCTCAGCCCATACCAATCTTTCTGGCAAGCGGGTAATTAAAAGTTTAGGCGACTCCGTTGCCATTACTTTTGACGAGAGTGACATCCCCCACATTCAGGCAAAGAGCTCCAGTGATGCACTGTTTGCCTTGGGCTACTTACATGCTAGTGAGCGCTCCTGGCAAATGGAAGTGAATCGTCGACTAGCGAGTGGCCGACTCTCTGAAATCCTGGGAAAAGAAACGGTCTCGATCGATCGCTTTATTCGTACATTGGGTATTAAGCATGCGGCTGAAAAGCAATTTGATCGCTACCCTATTGCCACCAAACGATTACTGCAATCCTATGCAGATGGCGTCAATGCCGGTAATGCCCATCTAGGCTGGGCGCTTCCTATTGAATATTTTTTAACTGGATCGAAGCCAGGGCATTGGTCGCCAACTGACAGCGTGGCATGGATGCTGATGATGGCATTGGATCTTGGCGGAAATTGGCATCAAGAATTACAACGTCTGGAGTTATCGCAATTCTTAACGACGCAGCAAGTCTGGGAAGTGATGCCAGCCTATACCCCAGGCGAGCCAGTGAGCAATGTCGACTTTGCCAAGATGTATCGCGACATCAACGTCTTCAATCCAAACCCACCGACAAGGGATCGAAAGTCTAAGACACTTCCTGCCACTGAATTGGCTATGAATGATGTTCTGGGTGGGAAAGACGGTATCGGCTCCAATAATTGGGCATTAAATGGCAAGCTAACGGCATCTGGCAAGCCCTTGCTGGCAAACGATCCTCACCTCGGTCTCTCTGCCCCTGCCATTTGGTATATGGCTCACCTAGAGGCGCCAGGCCTCAATGTGATTGGCGCCACCCTTCCCGGTATTCCGGCGGTAGTCTTGGGCAGGACGGATAAGTTTGCCTGGAGTTTCACCAATACTGGACCAGACGTTCAAGATTTATATATTGAACAGCTGGACCCCAAACATCCAGGCGTCTATCGTGGACCAGAGGGCCCACTTCCCTTTCAGGTTCGCCAAGAAATCATCGACATCAAGGGCGAACCCCCGCTGCGTTTTTTAGTCAAAGAAACACGCCACGGACCTGTCATTTCTGAATCGTATGCACGTGCTAAAAGAGCAATTGATACCGATCGCTTTGTCTTGGCACTGCGCTGGACTGCCCTAGATGTGGAGAATCAATCTGTCGCCGGTCTGCTGGATATGAATCACGCTAAAGATTTAGATGGCTTCAAGCAAGCGCTTCGTAAAAACTATGCGCCGATGCAAAACGTGGTGATGGCAGATGTCGAAGGCAATATTGCTTTTCAGGCTGCAGGCGTTGCACCTAAACGCGCCCTTCATCAAGGCCTCTATGGAGTGGCGCCAGCGCTAGGCTGGGAGAGGCGGTATGACTGGGCCGGCTATGTCCCGTTCGAGCAATTGCCCAATAGCAATAATCCTGATTCCAACTGGATTGCTACCGCTAATCAAAAAATAATAGCGGGCAATGATCCCAATCCATTAACTGGTGACTGGGAGTTGCCAACCCGCTACGACAGAATCGTGGATCTAATTAAAGGCAAATCAAGCCATGATCTTGCCTCTATGAAATCGATGCAGGCAGACACCCTCTCTTTGGGTGCTACCCCATTATTGGACTTGTTTAAATCTGCCCAGTCAAAACATCCTTTGGCTCAGCAAGTCTTCGAGCCCATCAGAAACTTTGATGGGAATATGAAAGTAGACAGCACTGGCGCCCTCATTTTTAATGCTTGGGCCGATCAACTCACTCGCCAGCTCTTTTCTCGTTTAGGCCACTTGTTCACAGAAAATTATGGCGCACGGAGCTTTAGGCACGCCCTCATTCTGCAATTGCAAAACCCCAATAGCCCATGGTGCAATGATCCTCAAACTGAGCAAATCGAGAGCTGTGCTGATGCCTCCAATACTGCATTGGATAAAGCACTAGAACAACTAAAGGCGCAATTGGGTAGCAATCCCAAAAACTGGGCTTGGGGGAATGCGCATATCGCAGTCTCAGAGCATCGCCCTTTGAGTAAAGTTCCTCTATTAGGAAGTCTCTTTAATTTGACGCAGCCGTTTCCGGGGGATAGCTTTTCCATTAATGTGGGAAGACTTGAACTCCTCAGGGCCGATAACCCCTTTGAGACCAAACAAGCGCCTAGCCTACGCGCCCTCTACGACCTCTCCGACTTAGAGCAATCCCTCTTTATTTATCAAACTGGGCAATCCGGCTGGGTACAGAGCAAGCTTTACCGCAATATGAGCGCACTCTGGGCCCAAAATGCATACCTTCCCCTGCAAATGAAGCCTGAAAAAGTAAACCGACAGCTGGACTTGAGTATTAAGGAAAAATAAGCCGGGGCGTTTAGAATGATTCTTACAAGCCCCAAAAGGGCTCAAACTACTTTAATAACCATGTCCACAATGCTACCTATGATGAAAACAAAATACGCACTCAGCATCTTTGCCGCCCTCACCCTGCTGCCGATTTCTAATAGCTTTGCTGCTTGGAAAGAGTTGGGAGCAAATGAGGTCATGGTGGTTTATGTAGATCTAGACACCATTAGTGATGTGGGTGAAAAAGCACAAGTCATGTCAATGTTGGATTTTAAAAAGCCGGGCGTGAACCCAAAGACAAAACAAACGATCAACTCCATCATCGGCATTAATGAATACAACTGCCCTGCTATCAGCTACCGCCCGATTGAATACAAAGAGTTTTCTGGCAATAAAGGTTCTGGCAAGGTAGTGTCTGATAACAAAACCCCAAAAAGCGAATTCGAGCCTGTTGTCAACGAATCTTGGGCGGCTGGAGTCTTTAACGTTGTTTGCCAACGCAAATAAACCCATCGTCTTGACGCCCTACCAAGGCAGACCAAACCCATCGGGCTGGTCTGCTTTTTTGTTTTATTCAGGCACCGCCCTGGGCAGCTTAGCCCTCTGCTTCAACCTGACTGGCTGCGCGGCGCCCTTACTGGCATTAGGAAGCTCGGCTACCACCGCAGCGAGCTCAGCAGGCACGGCAGCCGTCTCGGTAGCAGTAGCCAACCCCACCACCGCAGCTAGCGCTGTCTCGACTGCAACCACCGGTAAATCGCCCTTAGAACATGCTGCCTCGGCGGCCACTAAGCAAGATTGCAACTTTCTGAATGCCTTGGGACCAAAACCCATTTGCGTAGATATCCCCTTGCCTACCGTAAAAGATCGGAGCGAATCCTATCTAGGGCCAGCGGATATTGTGGCACCCAAAGCCCAGCAATAGATAAGCAGTCTAAAATTAGGCTTAACCAGCCATCTTTTCTCCTACTAAAGCCATGAATACAGAAAATTACTACCTCACACTGACCTGCCCCAACCGCCCGGGTATTGTTGCCGCAGTATCAACCTATATCTTTGAATTAGGTGGTGATATCGAAGAAGCCCAACAATTCGATGACAAGGCCTCTAAGCGCTTCTTCATGCGCGTCAGCTTTAGCTGCAATACCGACACCACCACTCTCAAAGCAGGCTTTGTGGGGATTGCTGAACGCTTTGATCTCACTTGGGACTTGCGTGCCGTTAAAGATTTAAAGCGCGTGTTGATCATGGCATCGAAGCTAGATCATTGCCTGGTGGATCTACTTTATCGCTGGCGCATCGGCGAATTGCCGATGATTATTTGCGGGATTGTATCCAATCATCCGCGCGAGGTATATGCCAGCATTGATTTTGCCGATATTCCGTTTTATCACCTGCCCGTTACTCCAGAGACTAAAGCCATCCAAGAAGCCAAGTTGCTAGAAATCGTTGCAGACTCCAAAGTAGACATGGTGATCTTGGCACGCTATATGCAAATTCTTTCAGATGATTTGTCTACGCAATTATCGGGACGCTGCATTAACGTTCACCACTCTTTCCTGCCTAGCTTCAAAGGCGCTAAGCCATACCATCAAGCGCATGCTCGTGGCATTAAGCTCATTGGCGCTACCGCCCACTTTGTGACTAGCGATCTCGATGAAGGTCCAATCATTGAGCAAGACGTGACACGCGTAACGCATGGTGATACACCAGAAGACTTGGTTCGCAAAGGTCGTGACTTGGAGCGCACCGTTCTGTCGCGCGCCCTTCGCTACTACTTACATGATCGCGTATTAATTAATGGCGCTACTTCGGTAGTGTTCTCAGATTAATCTGAATCTTTAAGGCCTCACCCCTGGAGTTTCCAGGGGCATTCCTCTGGCTCGCCACATAAGATAGAGCTCTAGCTGGGCCATTTCGGTAGAGCCATACTCAAACTGCTTAGCTCGTACTCCACTCATGCAATTCCGTAGACGCCTTTGCAAAGAGCCCATGGTTTGCCACTCAATACGGTAAATTGGGTAAGCCGTAGGATGTCCTTGCGGAATCAGGCTACCGCCCAATTTCAAGCCAGCACGATCTTGATGGCATTGCGCACAGGATAAATTCAGTTGCCCCATTCTTTCATTGAAAAACCGCTCTCCCTGTTGCAGGTCTTTAGCGTTCTGAGCTGTTTTTTGAATCGCAATCGGCATTCCCTTGGACTGGGTTGCCACAAAAGTGGTTAAAGCCAAGAGCGCTTTACTTTCATAGGCTAGCGCTGGAGCTTCTTGTTGCGCTGAACGGCATTGATTAATTTGCCCCTCAACAGTTTGCAGTTTTCCCCTGATCACTTTAGGAAATTGGGCGGCAACACCGATCATCTTTTTTCCAGAATCACCATGACAAGATGCACATGAGATGTTTTTATTACCCGTCTTTTCTTTCCAGAGACTGTGACCATCCATCACCCAAAACAGCGCAGGATTTAAATTGGGATCGTCTTGCATGGCTTGATTCTCAGCCGTCATCAATTGATAACTTGATTGGCGACTGTCTTTTGACATGTCAGCCGCAAGTGTGACGTGTGTCGTCACGAGTGCAAGCAATATCAACAGCCCCTGCTTGCAGAATGACACAGCGTTCACGAGACAGTAATTTTGACTTGATTGACAGCTTCATAGCCATCATCACCGGTCCACTTGCACTCAATCGTGCCCGATGCGACTGCAATCGTAGTAAAAATAATGAGGGGATTCGCACCAATGCCTGGGTAAAAATCCGCCCTAAACACTTCTTCACCGTTATAGCGGCAAGTAAACAAACGAATAATGTCTCGCGGAATGCGCTTGCCATCCTCCGTGTATCGAAAACCGGTTTCCATGTCATGTTGCGCAATCGCTCGGATCTCAATCATGGAATCCTTCTTTGCGTTCGCGGGGGCAGTAATGCCGGTGCGAGAAGTCTTACTCATACGGACTCCGTACAAGCAGACAAGGTGACTAAGGTATCAGCATGGCCTTGCCAATAAGCTCCATCACTCATGTATGCAATCGCCCATACCCGCTGAGAATCAGCCAACCTGACCCGAGTGGTAATATCCGCACGACCTGAGCGCGGCGTGAAATACGCTGTAAAAATATTAGGCAATGGATTGCCCTCAGAAATAATGTGGACCGCCTTGACATAGTCACTCGCAGTCATTGGGCTCTCGATAGCCACTTTGAGCACCACTAAATTACCACTCTCCACCAATGGCGGAATCACGAGCTTGACCCGTCCATCCCGAATAGTATTTGAACCCACGATCTTTGCAATCGCCTCCATTGCCTCGGGCTGCTTGGCGCCTGCCGAGAGCGGGGTAAGCCAACTCGACAAACCCAATATGCCCAGCGCAGATAAATACAGTCTTCGAGTCAGATTGGGAGGGATGGAATTTGCTTTAAATGAAGTCATAGTGGTGTTTTGTATTTCATTGAAGAGCGCTTGCCTTAAGACTGACCAGAAAAGCCACGACATCCTCAATCTCTTGCCCGCTGAGTATGGATTGGCCTGCTAACTTGGGGGCCACACGATTGAACCCTTCAGTGCGGTAATAAGAAGGCATGATGGTGCCGGCATTAAAGCGACTGGGATCTACTATTCTGGCTCGCAATTGCGCCTCGCTTAAGTGCCCGACACTAATCCCGATATCTGGCGCCAAGTTTCCCTGAAAGCGCTCCCCTGGAAAAGGTCCGCTATGACAAAGTAGACATAAACCTGTTTGACGACTCGCAACAATCATTCGACCCTTAGCTGCATCCCCGGGAGAAGCAGTCAGGGGATTCACAATGGAATCCCCTGACCAGGTTTGCGCTTGGACTTGCTTAGCAAGAGCTAAGATCGACATTCCTAGTAATACCGCTACCAGTATGTTTCTCATTACCTCTTACCCAATCCCATCAACTCGGATTTATACCAACTTCAGGCCACTGTTTTTGAGTGGCACATCTCGGTATCGTTTGCCAGTAGCACGATAGAGTGCATTCAATACTGCTGGCGCAGCTACTGCAATCGTAGGCTCGCCAACACCACCCCACTCTGTTCCGCCACCCTCAATCAAGATGGTTTCCACTTTGGGCATTTGCGATAAACGAATCGAATTGAAGGTATCAAAGTTCTTCTGCACAACGGCACCTTTCTCGATGGTAATTTCCTCCTCGAAAAGTGCGGAGAGTCCGTATACAAATGAACCTGCCACTTGGCGCTCAATCTGAGCAGGATTGACTGCATAGCTTGGATCAGTGACCGCCACAATCCGATGAATTTTGACTTCATTGCCATTCTTCACCGATAGCTCGCAAGCCGCAGCAACATAGCTACCATAGGCCTTGATCTGGGCAATGCCACGATGCACGCCGGGTGCAGCAGGCTTAGACCAACCGATACCATTAGCAGCAGCCTTGAGCACTGCAATATTGCGAGGGTACTTTTGCATATGCTTGAGACGGAACTCTACTGCATCCATGCCTACCGCTTCAGCCAATTCATCCATAAATGTTTCGATATAGATGGCGTTTTGATTGACGTTCACACCACGCCAGAAGCCCGGCGGTACGTGTGTGTTGCGCATCGCGTGTTCGACATGCAAATGGTCGAAGCTATAACCAAAGCCATGCTCACCTTGTGGGTCATAACCCTGGAATACGGCTGGATCTTTTCCTTTATTGGCTTCCAGAATAAATGGGCGTACCGCATGCAAAATAGATTGGCCTGAGATGCGAATATTCAATGCAGTCACATGCTTCTTGTCATCAATGGCCGCAGTTAACTTAGCCATGGTTGCAGGGTGATAACGACCTTGCGTCATATCCTCCTCACGCGTCCAGATTAATTTGATTGGAATACCTGGCATCTGTTTAGCAATCGTCACCGCTTGCTCTGTGTAGTCTTGGAATGCGCCCCGGCGACCAAAGCCACCACCAATATTGATCTTATAGACTTCACACTTGTCTGCCGGAAGACCGGATGCGGCAATGACTGCGGCCAAAGAGGCCTCAGCATCTTGCGTAGGAACCCAAGCTTCACAACGCTCTGGCGTCCATTTAGCCGCGGCATTCATTGGCTCTAAAGTAGCGTGATTCAAGAATGGGTAAAAGTAGGTTGCTTGAATTACTTTACTTGCACCAGCAATAGATGATTTATGGTCACCGTTCGTGTTGTGGACGAAGGTATCGCTCGCATTTAAGCCTTCTTCAAACATCTTCCGAATGGATGCACTCGAAACATTGGCATTGGGACCACTATCCCACACGATACTGACGTTATCCATCGCAGTTTTGGCTTGCCAAAAAGTATCCGCCACAACAGCAACAGCAGAGTCACCCACAGGGACAACTTTCTTGACGCCCTTCATGCTCAGCGCCTTAGCGGCGTCATAACTTTTGACTTTGCCACCAAAGACGGGTGACTGTCGGATATTGGCAACCAACATACCCGGCATCTTTAAATCGATCGCATAAATCTGACGGCCAGTCACTTTATCAGCCGTGCCGTCGATACGATTCACCGGTTTACCAATCAAAGTCCAATCCTTGGGATTCTTCAATGGAATCTCTTTGGGCACTTCTAATTGAGATGCGGCAACTGACACCTTACCAAAGCTGGTCTTGCGACCCGATGGCGTGTGGGTGATGATGCTATTGAGCGCAACGCACTCAGAAGCGGGCACATTCCACTCCTTGGCTGCCGCCTGAATCAACATCATGCGAGCAGCTGCACCACCCTTACGAACATACTGCTCAGAGGTGCGAATACCGCGGCTACCACCAGTAGAGAAGCTACCCCAAGCCTGCTTACGCTTGAGACTTTCCCCTGGGGTTGGGTACTCATAAGACACTTTTTTCCAGTCGCATTGCAACTCTTCGGCAACCATCTGGGCTAGACCCGTGATGGTGCCCTGGCCCATTTCAGAGCGCACGATGCGTACCACGACATCGTCGTTGGGCTTCACCACCACCCATACACCAATTTCTGGTGAAGCCAGTGGGGCCATAGATGTAGTACCAGTGCCCATAGCGGCATGCGCTTCAGACATGGCCAAGAAATCAAAGCCAATAGCCAGTCCAGTAGCGATTGCTGCTGAACCAACGATGAAACTTCTACGTGAAGGATTTGTTGTATTGAGTGTCATCTTGTTCTCCTTAAGCCTTCATCACAGCATGAATGGCTTGGCGCACCTGCTGGAAGGTTCCGCAACGGCAGATATTGGTCACCGCGGCATCAATCTGTGCATCGGTAGGCTTTGGCGTATTGCGCAACAAAGCCGTGGTAGCCATGACCATGCCAGACTGGCAATAACCACATTGAGGCACCTGATTATCGACCCAAGCTTTTTGCACCTTGGAGAGTTGGCCATTCTTTTCTAGGCTTTCAATAGTCTCAATTTTTTTGCCTTCAGCAGCAGACACTGGCAACGCACAGCTACGCATTGCTTGGCCTTCGAACAGAACAGTACAAGCGCCACAGGCACCAATGCCGCAACCATATTTAGTTCCAGTAAGACCAATTTGCTCCCGAATTACCCACAGCAATGGGGTATCTGGATCAACATCTACCTTGTACTTCTTACCGTTGATGTTTAAGTCGGCCATGTATGTTCTCCTCTTGGTTTTTTAATTTGAGGGCGCTTGCATTCAGAATGCCCCCAGCTATTGTTATTTTTATACCCTACTTTTATTGTGCTTATATTAAACAAGAATTCACTTATTGCATTGCAACAAATATTGCTGAGCAGTAAGATCAAGGCATGATCTCCGGCCTCGTCCAAATCCTTCTATTTCAAAGCCTGGGAGAGCTTATTTCTAAGTTCGCCCTACCTACTTTGCCCGGCCCGGTGATTGGCCTGGTGCTACTCATTATTTGGCTGGTATTGCGCAAAGGGATTAACCCAGAATTGGCCAGCGTGGCCGATGGCTTCAGCCAGTACTTTGGCCTCTTATTTGTACCGGCAGCTGTTGGGGTGGTGCTGTTTCTTCCCCAACTCAAAGCCAATGCGCTGGCTATTGTCAGTGCTCTGGTGCTGAGCGTCATTCTGACCATCGCCACTAGCGCAATAGTGGTGCGCTTTTTAAGCTCCAAGCCTACAGAGGTGGATCAGTGAGCGAAAAACACTCCATTGTCGAGATTTGGGTTTACCTCTCTGGAAGTCCCTTATTTGCACTCTTTATTACTTTGGCCGCTTATCAAATTGGGCTGTGGGTCTACAAGACCTCCAAACAGAATCCTCTCGCCAACCCAGTGGCGATTGCCATCATCTTGGTTGCTAGTGTCATTCAATGGATTGAGATGCCCTATTCGAGCTACTTTGAAGGTGCGCAATTTATTCATTTCTTATTGGGCTCTGCGACAGTCTCCTTAGCTATTCCCATCTATAGAGGGCTCAACAGCCTGAAGGGTCGCTCCTTTCCTTTGCTCGCCTCTTTAGTTGCGGGTGGATTGGTATCCATTATTAGCGCAGTAAACATCGCTAAATTATTGGGGGCTGACACCAGCATTACTGGAGCCATGTATCCTAAATCGGTTACCGCACCAATTGCGATGGGTATTGCGGAGCGCATTGGCGTCTCACCCACATTAACCGCTATTTTTGCCGTCATCACCGGAATACTCGGTGCCATTTTGGCGCCGTTTATTCTGAATGCGCTGGGTATGAAAGCCTGGTGGCAACGGGGTTTTGCAATTGGCATCGGGGCTCATGGGATTGGAACCTCGCGGGCATTTAGCATTCACCCGGAGGCAGGCACGTATGCCAGCCTAGCAATGGGCATGAATGGCGTCATTAGTGCGGTCGCTATTCCCATTCTCTACCACCTGTTTAATTAAGAGACTGACTCTACCGGAATGCAATATGACTTCACCTTGTGCATGGCGCACTAATAGAGAGCACCCAATCCTGATTTAGCATCATGGGTCTAGCACCCATCATTAGAAAATCATCTAAGCTCCCTACACCAGCATTTTTCCAATACAACAAACCGATCACTTAAAGAATATTGAAATGAACCTACTGAAACATAAATCCATTCATGCACTATTTGGTTTTTTATTGGCCAGCAGCCTCTTGAGCAGCGTATTTGCGGCGCCTGAATTGGATTGGCCTAAAAAACCCATCGTAGCCATATTGCCCTTTCCTGCAGGTGGCTCTACCGATGTGTTTGCCCGATCAATCGGCGTACCCCTGGGTGAGGCCCTGGGTCAAGCAGTGGTGATTGATAACAAGCCTGGCGCAGGCGGAATGATTGCTCTCGGCGCTGCGGCTAAGGCTTCGCCTGATGGGTATACCTTGCTTTTTAGTGCGCTGACCAATCAATCGATTTCTTACTCGCTCTTTAAAAATCCTCCAGCAGATTTGACCAAAGACTTTGTACCCGTTGCCCTGGTTGGCAGTATTCCGCATTTAATTGTGATCAACCCTTCTGTGCCGGCGAAGAATTTGCCAGAACTGATTGCGTTTATTAAATCCAAAAAGGGGGACTTCAATTACGCCTCTCAAGGTAATGGCAGCCTCTCCCATCTGGAAGCAACACTATTTATGCAACGTATCGGGGCTACTGGTACACATATTCCCTACAAAGGCAGTGCATTCGCCTTGCCAGATTTAATTGCTGGTAACACCCTCATGATGTTTGATAGCGTGACTGCATCCCTACCGCATATTCAGAGCGGTAAGTTACGTCCGATTGCGATTGCTGCGCCAGAGCGCTCACCATTAATGCCTAATGTACCCACTCTAGGTCAAGATGGTATGAAACAGTTTGATGTGGAGAACCTCTATGCGATCTATGCACCCAAGGGAACATCTCCTGCCATCGCCGCAAGACTCGAAAGAGAAATTCGGAAGATTTTGACTAATCCCGACTTTAAAACTCGCCTAGCAAACCAAGGGATACATCCCCAGTTTGCCAATTCTGAGCAACTCGCGATCATTACCCAAAGCGAGCAAGACAAATGGGCGAAGATCGTCAAGGCTGCAAACGTTAAAATTGACTAAGTTTTACTTGGCGCTCATTCCCTTGCAGCGCAACCTTTTATTGAATAGATTAGATCCATGTTGATTTCCCCTCCCTTTGGTGGCGGCCGCGCCCCAGTCCTTGCAAAAAATGCGGTTGCTAGTTCACAGCCATTAGCCACACAAGCGGGTATCGAAGCCTTGCAAAACGGTGGTAATGCGGTTGATGCTGCCTTAGCTACTGCGATCACGCTCACTGTAGTAGAGCCCACCATGAATGGTTTAGGTGGCGATGGTTTTGCATTAATTTGGGATGGTAAAAAACTCCATGGCATGAATGCCTCTGGTCGTGCACCTGCTGCGTGGACCCCGGAGTATTTTGCTGGCAAAGCAGCCATGGATCTGATTGGTTGGAATACCGTCACTGTGCCTGGCATGGTATCGGGATGGATTGAGCTATCACGCAAATTTGGCAAGTTGCCGTTCGCACAACTCTTTAAACGTGCAATTGATTATGCGGAAAATGGTTTTCCAGTGTCACCTGTGATTGCGCGTCAATGGCGCGAGGCCATTCCCATCCTGAAAAATCAACCTGGCTTTACAGAGTCTTTCTTGATGGATGGCAAGGCGCCAACTGCCGGACAACTCTGGCGCTACCCTGCCCAAGCCAACACATTGCGCGAGATCGCAGAGACTGAAGGGGAATCTTTTTATACTGGCAAGTTAGCCCAAAGCATGGTCGACTTTGCTCAAAGCACAGGTGGTTGTTTCACGATGGCAGATTTTGCTGCCAACCAAACTGAATGGGTAGAACCATTGGCATTTGATTACGGTGACTACACACTGCATGAGATTCCGCCCAATGGTTCTGGCATCGTGGCGCAAATGGCCTTAGGTATTTTGCAGGCAGCCAATGTAAAACAATATCCCGCCAATTCTGCGCAGCGCATTCATCTACAAGTTGAAGCCATGCGCATGGCCTTTGCTGATGCTTATGCTCACGTATCCGATGCCAGCACCATGAAAGTACCAACGAGTGCTTTGTTGGATAGGGACTATTTAGCCAGTCGCGCTGCACTCATCCATCACAATCAAGCGGGAACTTATAGTGCGGGAGATCCGCATGCAGGTGGTACGGTTTACCTGTGCGCTGCCGATGACTCTGGCATGATGATTTCTTATATACAGTCGAACTTCAAGGGCTTTGGTTCTGGAGTGGTTGCCCCTGGCGGCATTGCCCTTCATAACCGCGGCATGAGCTTTAGCTTGGTCGATGGTCATCCCAATCAAGTGGCCCCCGGCAAGAGACCTTTTCATACGATCATTCCCGCATTTCTCACTAAGGGCAATCAACCGGCCATGGCTTTTGGCGTCATGGGTGGCAATATGCAGCCTCAGGGACATCTTCAATTTGTGATGCGCTTTGTGGATGAATACCTCAACCCACAGGCCTGCTCAGATGCACCGCGCTGGAGAATCGATGATGTAGGCAAGCTCACGGTTGAGGCCTCTATGCCAACTGCCGTAGTTGAAGGACTAAAAGCCATGGGGCATGAAGTCGATGTGATGCCAGCAAACAGTCTAGACTTTGGTAGCGCACAAGCCATTGCGCTATTGGGCGAAGAAACTAAAGATGCCTATATTGCGGGTAGCGATCATCGTCGCGATGGATTGGCGGCTGGGTTTTAACCCATTGCGCACAAGCAGATAGTTTGGGCTTTACGGAGCATAGCCTTGGTTATAAAGGGTGCGTGAGTCGCCCATTGGGGCAGCCCTTGAGAGATGACATCCTTGGCTGTTTAAATTTAAAGAGAACAGCGTTATCTCAGATAAATATACACATTTATTGACAACAACTCATGAAATAAGCATTTTTATTGACAGTATTGCTTATTTTTATTCGTTATCAACGCTTTTATCTACGTGCCGACTATCAGTTGCATGTAGATATCGACTAATTAAATCGCGGTATTGTCTAGATACCGAGCAATCCAATTCATTAGTGCATTAGGGTCTACCACTCTAAATCTTCGCAATCTAGATTTGAAAATTCTCCAAGAACTAAAAAATCATCGCCAGCCATGTGGATGGTACGAGAGCTTTCACTCCAGCCTACCCTAGCATCATCCCTGCTAAAGGTAACTTTTCCAATTTGACCGCTACAAGCTTGCGAGAGTCTTCTGAGTTAGTTGAATCATTTTCAGAGGGAAATCAATCTAGACGCGAAAGAAATTCAAATTTTTTCAGATATGTTTGCTTGTTTCAAAATTGCATTAGCAGTAAACCGAGATTTGCAATTTGATGGCACTGTGACGCAGAGGGATCCCCTGCACCAAAATTCATGGGAACCTTTTCCCTGCCTCTCAAATAAAAATCCGTGATTTTTTAATATCGCAGTAACTTGCTTATAAAACCCATTCAAGCTAATGCGATTTGCAAGCTATCCCTGACCCTAAGTTCGGAATAGATCTTATTGCGATATTTATCTTGCAGTTGAAAAGAGATTAAACCTAAAGCGCTGGCAAGCACTTCTTTTTCTAGTGCATCAAGGGTATCAGCCTCAGCAACGAGCCCCTTCAAGTCAGGACTTGTAGCAACAAAAACATTAGCGTCTTTATCAAAAAATGCATTTACCCGAATCATCATCGGGCAACCCAATTTAGCGGCTTGCTTCCACAATGGGAGACCCACTCTATAAAACATGTTGCCCCTCCGTTTGGTTTTGCATTTGTTCCCCACTTAACCCGATAACAAGACATTATAAATCCGAAATGATCAGATCAAAACCCCACCTTAAACATGGTTTGGAGCCTTGTATTTGCAACTTTTGACCTTTAGGGTTTAGCTAGGCAAGCAATTCAGATAGAAACGCTTCACCTCTTGATCACAACTCACATCCTTAGGCTGAATCGGTCGCTCTAGAGTGATGCCTTCAATTGAGGTGCAGCGACTTAGGGCTACATAGACCTGTCCTGAGGCAAATGCACCCGATGAGAGATCAACCTTGATCTTATCAAGGGTTTTGCCCTGGCTCTTATGAATTGTGACTGCCCAAGCTAGCATTAATGGGATCTGCACGAAGGTGCCAATGACATTGGGCGAGATTCTGCCGGACATCATGTCGTGATCGTAACGATAGGATTCCCACTGGTGCCCTTTGACTTCCACCGTATTGGAGTAAGGGCCGTTCTGCACCATGACTTTGACAGTATTGGGCAGTAGCTCTCGGACTACACCGATAGTGCCATTGACCCAGCGCTTCGGAAAGTTACTATCCGTTGCCGTAAACATCACCTTTGCGCCCACCTTCAAGGTGAGGTGATTTGGAGATGGTAGATTGCGATCATCCACATTGAACTTTCCAGTGCTATTGCCGCTATAGATCTTGGCATCTGTAGTTAAGGCACGTAAACCTGCGCCATTAATTTGATCGGCGCGGGCATTAGTCGTAGTCAACGTAATGGTTTGCTCATCGACCTCTTTTTTGGTTTCATAGCAAACGGTATTTAAAGTATCTAGCGCTTCATCAATATCTTGATTGATCCGGATTTGATTGAGCAAGCCAGCAAAGTGTGCGTCCTTTTGGCGGAAGATCTTCGAGAGCTCCACCATCGTCACATCCTTGCGATGTAGGGCCATAGCGCAAAAGAAATAAGGGCCTTCATAACCCCGCTCTGAGAGGACCTGCATATCGGTATTCGAGACTACAGGGGGCAACTGAAATAAATCTCCCACGAACATCACCTGAATGCCGCCAAAGGCTTGACTCTTGTTTGGGCCGTTCGCCCGTAGAAACAAATCCATGGCATCAACCACATCTGCCCGCACCATCGAAATCTCATCAATGATGAGCAAACGAATATCTTTATAGAGTCGCTTATCTTTTAAGGGCTTGATATCTTCCTCAGGGAAGATCAAGCGTGGTGGCAAACGAAAGAAGGAGTGAATCGTGACGCCCTTCACTTGTAGTGCAGCCACGCCTGTTGGCGCCACCACCACGACGTTACCGGGGATGTGCTCCCTGAGATAACCTATCAGCGTGGTCTTGCCAGTACCCGCCTTACCGCTAACGAAGATATAAGGATCGTGACGCTCGATGGCGTCGATTACTGCCTGGTACTCAGGGGTAATTTCGATATCGGAAGAAGTTGTGGGGGTCAATTCAGTCATGAGCAGCAAACTATACCTTGAGTGACGCTAACTCAAGGTATTTGAGGCTGAGTGTGAGGCTGAGTTTGAGACTAAGTTAGGCTAGACGTTCTTTTTAAAAAAGAATTGCAGAATTTTCTTGGCCAAGCCTTTACTTTGCTCGCGCAAGCCTTCATTACCCGCATCGCTTGCTGCTGATGCAGAATGGGCTTGGCGCTTAGCCAGTAAATCGGAGATCTCATTAATTAATCTCGGATTTGACTCCAAAATAGGGGCAATATTTTCCTTCTTGATCTCCACCAATACCGCATCCGCCTTGGCGAAGACGTCTGCCGATCGTGGGGCACCAGTCAATAAAGACATCTCACCCACACAATCCCCAGGCCACAGCGTAGCAACCTTAATCAATTGATCATTCTTATCCCGAATTTTGACCTCGAGAGAACCCTCGGAGACCAAGAACATGCTATCCGCCTGCTCCCCATGCCGAATCAATTGCTCACCTTTAAAACAGTTGATGACTGCGGCGGTTTTAGATAGCTGCATAGCTTCTGCATGACTTAAGACTTTGAGAATGCTGTACTCATAAGTTTCATAAAGGCGATTAGAGGTTTTGGACAAATGCTTATCCAAGGTCTGCACTTCCATCGAGCTACCAGTGTTGATGCCTGCCGCAGTCAAAAAGCGCAATACCACCCGCATCACCGCGGACACCGAAGAGGTGGATTTCATGCTGGGTATGCATTCGTATAAGATTTTGTAAGTGACAGTACCCTCACTGATCTTGACGATGCCGCAAAAAAAGGTATGAACGAAATTCTTGTTCTGTTCTTGCAGTGCCTCAAGAGCAAGGTTTAGGATGTCCAGAACTTTTTCTGGATTATTCAAGGAGTCTAGCTGTATCTCCAAGGATCTCCGAGAGCCCCTACCCTCTTTCTGCTTGCTCAGGTTGATGTAGCTCATGCCAACAAAGCGCGTATTGGGAATCTTGACTAAATAATCGTATTTATTCTTGAGGGTCACCATACGGCGATCAAACTGCATCACCTGAAAGAATTGCGGCTTATCACCATCCGCGATTTCGATCCAATCATGAATAGAAATCAAGCCATCCGTCTGGATCACAATACTATTAACGATGTCGGCTATGACATCCCGACACACATATCCAATACTCAGGCCAATAGCACCAGATGCGGCAACGATATTGGTGACCGAATGGTCATACAGCAGAATGAAACCAAATAAACCTACCAAGGAATAAATCAGAATGCTGGCAGCCTGAACAAGAATGGCGGGGATTTGAGATTTATGCGTACGTCGATTGAACTGCAGTACCCCGACTCGCATTGCCATATCGAGGGTGAGGGCCAGCAGAATAAATTGCCCCACAGCCAAGAAGTCAGTCTCACCAATAGTGTGGCTGACCGTGAAGTCGGTGACCTGCCACCCAAAATAAGATCCAGAATGCTGATCCAAATAATAGGCTGCAGCAAAATTGAGTGCGAGCAAAGCCCAGGCACCGATTTTTAACAGAAAGGGGTAGTTGAGGATCTTCATTTGGCTGAATTCACTGTCACTTAGCAAGGCTTGGAGGGTTTTGAATGCTTATTCTGGATGATACCCCAGACAGTTTTCACCACAGACAGCGCTAGATCGCCCCCGCCGGCCTTTGTTGCTCATACCCATAGGGAATAGCAGGTAGAGCATTTACCTTGCTCATTCAATGCATTGATTTTGCTATCGCTTCAGAGTAGAAAAAGATCGCATTTCTTCCCGACTGCTTTGCTTCATACATTGCCAAATCAGCGCACTTTAATAGACCCTCATCATCTTGCTTGTCATCCGGAAATAGGGCAACGCCGATGCTCGCAGATAAGGATAAATTGAGGCCCTCGGTATTAATAGGTAACTGAATCGCCGCCAGGATCTTTTTAGCAGTATCCAATACACCCGCAGTATCTCCAACGTGATCTAACAAAACAACAAACTCGTCACCACCAATTCGACCCACGGAGTCAGATCCCCGCACAGAGCTGAGCATGCGCTTGCAGCAAGCAATGAGTACCTCATCCCCCACCAAGTGTCCATAATGATCATTAATACTCTTAAACCGATCCAAATCAATGAACAGTAGAGCAAAGCGAGTCTGATCTCGAGTCGCCCTGAGAATGGCCTGCTCTAAGCGATCCAAGAAAAGGGTCCGATTAGGGAGACCAGTCAATGGATCGTGATTAGCCAGGTGCGTCACCTGACTTAAGGATGCATTGAGTCGGCGATTGAGTCGCACGATATAAAAGACAATGCCTGCAATAATGAATAAAGCGAATAAGGTCAAGGCTAGGCTGCCATAGAGCCAGCTTAAGTCTTTTTTAGGATTGGGATTGTAAATAAAGCCTTTGAGGTCAAAGTTGGCATTGAGGGCCCCTGCCTCACGATAGATCTCCACCGCATGACGCCAACGTCCCTCGTTCATATATCCCACCGCTACCAAATCAGAGCGAATGAGCGGATTAATTTGATTCATTTCAAACGTAATTTTTTGCGTCGACTCATTAGGTGCGTATTTTTGAACTAATTCGATCGCCTCCTGAGGGTGATTGAGAACATACTCCCATCCTTGAATACTGGCTTCACGAAAACGCGCTACCCGTTCGGGAGATTTTTTCAGAACTGCTTCTGATGTAAATAAATTATCTCCATACAGGTCGATGTCTGCAGAACGTGGACTGTAGATTTGATAATCAAAGCCTGCGTTTTTGAGTTGATAGGGCTCGTTACTGATGTACCCAGAGATCGCATCTACCGATCCCCGCATTAACTCTTCTACTGTGTTCATTCCCGGGACTGAGCGCCGGATGCCAGACTCTGGAATCTTTTCTCGTCTCAAGTAAACCAAGAGCTCATCAGAAAGTCTTCTGAGCAAAATCGGTCTTCCCGCTAAATCATGAATCGATTGATCAGGTTTAAATTGACGGGCAATCAATACGTAAGGGGAATGCTGAAAAATGGCAGCCAGCACTACTACTGGAGCGCCATCCTGCCGAGCAATTAACAGACTGCTGGTACCCAATCCAAATTGGGCATTGCCTGAAAGCACTTCTTGCAACACATCTTGCCCGGGTTTCAGAGGCTTAATTTCTACATCAAGTCCTGCCGCTTTGTAATAACCCATCTCAAGAGCAGCGTAGTAACCCGCAAATTGATAGGCGTGGGACCACTTTAATTGCAGAACCGCTTTTTCTATTGCAAAAGCAGGTTGCGATGCAAAAAGCAATAAGGCACCACATCCAGATAGGAGGAAAGAAATTAAATACTGCAAAGAACAGTCCTAGAATTAGTTAATAGTGTTTTTGTAGTATTAATGTAATGGTTTTAAATTAAGATTATGAAAAACTTTACCTAAACTTTAGTATTAGGCACTCTTATCCTGCTACTTTGTAATAGCCCATCTCAAGAGCGGTGTAGTAACCCGCAAATTGATAGGCGTGAGACCACTTCAATTGCAAAAGCGGGCAATGACAAAAGACAGCTGATTACAAAGAAACAGGGGGGGAATACGCTGCAAAAGAAATCCTTAAAAACTGGTATTAAATACACATAGCTGACATATGAATAGATTATAAAAACAGAATCGGGCGCTATTTTTTAGAATACTTGGTGACACCATATCGATGCGTTTAGACTTTTTAGATACTAATCAATTACGCCACATTTAATCCGAAATAAATGAATAGTCGTTTAAATTAGTATTAATATACTAGTTAAAATAGTAGGTGTTGGTAGATCGTTAAACATACAAATCAAAATACACTCTAGTACATGGCTACCACAAAACCCTCAACTACAAATCCCATTAGTGTTTTACTGATTGATTCCCATCAAATTAGCACATGGGGAATACAAACCCTAATTGATCAAGATGAGCGTTTCGAAGTATGTGGCATTGCAACAAACACCAAAGAAGCCATAGCAGAAGTCACTAAAAGCATTCCTGACGTCATCATTTTAGAGCCCGATCTTTGCAACGAAGATGGCCTCAATCTGATTTCTAAGTTAATAGAATTAACACATGCAAATATTATTGTATTAACCTCATTACGTGACTTAAGTATTCACGATCTTGCGGTGGTCCGAGGAGCACGTGGCGTACTTACCAAAATGGAAGCGCCAGAAACTCTACTGAAAGCAATTGAAAAAATCCATGAGGGTGAGTTGTGGGTCAACCGAAACGCCACCTCTCGAATCTTGATGCAAATTGCGGCTGCAAACGCGCCAAAAGAAGTCACTATCCAAGAAAAGCGTTTGGCTAGCCTAACAGTGAAAGAACAAAAAGTAGTTCATGCCATACATGGTAGTAGTGAAAAAACCCTCAGACAGGTTTCAGAAAAACTTCATATCAGTGAGCATACTTTACGCAATCACTTGGCCTCTATTTACGAAAAGCTGGAAGTGCGAAATCGCCTAGAGCTATATGTTTTTTGTAATAAATATTTGCCCGCAGAGTTGACGCCAGCCTAATCTATTGTTGTATTAAGCACCCCCTCAGGTAGTGGTGAAGTCAATGCGACCTCTAGCAACCCACCTTCTATCGTTAGTTCTGTTGATTGCCCTTACCCCGGTATTGGCAATGACCTTTGAGAAACAAGAGCGTTGTATCAAGGGTCTTAACCCTCAATGCCAAACTGTCGTCATGGCTATCGGCCAAATCGACAAAGATACGCCCAGTCAATTTTCTACCTTTGCAAGCGGCCTTCCTCAAGGCACTTGGATTGCCTTAAGCAGCCCCGGCGGTAATTTAGTTGGTGGCCTTAAGTTAGGAATGCTCATCCGAGAGATGGGCTTTAACACCACCATTAGCTCAACAGATTACAGTCCACCTAATTGCATTTCAGCCTGTGCTTATGCTTTTGCTGGCGGTCTTTCGCGCCACCTTAGTGAAGGTAGCAAGTTTGGCATTCATCAATTTAAGGGTACTGAAAAAGAGATTGGAGATAGTGAGTCTCAAAAGGTGAGCGCCACTATTGCAAAATACCTAGATCAAATGGGCGTTGATCGCCACTTACTTGACTATGCACAGGTGACTGCAAGCGATAAAGTAATGATGATCTCCTTAGCGCAAGCCAAGCTACTGAAGGTGGATAACACGGGGCAATCGCCCTACCCTCGCTGGAGATTAGAGGCCACCGCCAATGGACAACTGATTGCCATCAATAACCCACCCATTGTGAATGGCAAACCCCCTGCTACGATCGCCCTAATCCAGCTGGCAAAAGGGTCGTCGAATACAGATAAGAGGCTCGTGGAGAACAAAACTGTGTTCTTAATCTTTTACAAGAGCGATGATGACAATGCATTTAGGCAAAAAATAGAGCATGTGCTGCTAGTAAAGGACAAAAATTATCCCTTGAAGCAGCTAGAAGAATGGCAACGCAAACCAAATGGCTATCAAGCCAGTTTTGCCAGCAGCAATGAAGCGCTAGAAGCCCTTTCCCAAGCACCCGAAGAAAGTATGATCAATATCAACTCCCCCATTCGCAATATCCGCTTTGGGGTCGGCGGCTTTAAGAATGTCTATTTAGCGCTAACCGGATCTTCAATCAATTTACCCGCAAAATAAAAACATTTGCAGTTTAATGATTTGATGACACAAACTCCGCATAAGCCCGCCCCAGCCCCTGCTCTAGTCCTACTTGCGCATTCCACCCCAGCTGATTTAACCGCTCCGAGCTCATCCACTTTCTGGGTGATCCATCGGGCTTACTAGGATCAAAACTAATACTGCCTTGATAGCCCGTTGCTTTGGCTACCGCATGAGCCAATTCATTAATGGTCACATCAGATCCAAAGCCCACATTGATGTGGCTTTGCATTGGCTGCGTTTGGCTATCGTAAGTGGCTTTATCTAACTCCATCACAAAGACGGAGGCGGCTGCCATATCGTCTACGTACAGGAACTCCCTTTTAGGGGTGCCTGTGCCCCAGATGACTACTTCTGGGCTATTGGCTACTGTAGCCTCATGAAATCGTCTAATGAGTGCTGGGATCACATGGCTGTTTTCTGGATGGTAATTGTCACCTGGACCATAGAGGTTAGTGGGCATGACGGAGCGGTAATCAATCCCATGGCTTTGACCATACTGGCGGTTATAACTCTCACACATCTTGATACCCGCAATCTTGGCAATGGCATACGGCTCATTGGTGGGCTCTAACTTACCGGTAAGCAATGCATCTTCACTCATGGGCTGAGGGGCTAACTTGGGGTAAATACAGCTCGATCCCAAGAACAAGAGCTTTTTGACTCCAGACACAAAGGCTTGATGGATGACATGGTTTTGCATCATCAAGTTCTCATAAATAAACTGTGCTGGGTAGGTATTGTTGGCATGGATGCCCCCTACCTTAGCTGCCGCTAAGTAGACTTGGTCTGGCCGCTCAAGCTCAAAGAAGGCTTGTACAGCGGCTTGATTGGTTAAATCGAGCTCGCTATGAGTACGAGTCACGATATTGCTAAAGCCTTTGGCTTGCAGATTACGCACAATGGCTGAGCCCACCATGCCTCTGTGGCCAGCAACATAGATCTTTTGGTGTAGATCAGCGCTCATCTGTAGTCTCTGTTCTGTCTTACGAGTTTTCAAGTGATACGGCTACAGAAAAACCATTTTTCTTGAGTAGGGCCACTTTATTAGCCCCAATCAGATCGTTAGCCACCATCTCTGTGATCATCTCATCAAGGGTAATTTCTGGGACCCAGCCGAGTTTTTCTTTGGCCTTCGTTGGATCACCCAAGAGGGTTTCAACTTCAGTAGGGCGGTAGTAACGCGGATCGATTTGCACAATCACATCACCTACCTTGAGTGCGGGGGCTTTATCACCTTCAATAGACGCTACGATGGCTTTTTCATTTTCGGCTGCGCCTTCAAAACGCAGGGTGATGCCCAATTGTTTGGCACTGCGGGTAATAAACTCCCTGACGGTGAACTGCACACCGGTGGCAATGACAAAGTCTTCTGGTTTGTCTTGCTGGAGCATGAGCCACTGCATGCGGACATAGTCTTTAGCATGACCCCAGTCACGTAGTGCGTCGATATTACCCATAAAGAGGCATTTCTCTAAGCCTAGGGCGATATTGGCTAGGCCACGAGTGACCTTACGAGTTACAAAGGTCTCGCCACGGCGCTTGGATTCATGGTTAAAGAGGATGCCGTTACAGGCATAGATACCATAGGCTTCGCGGTAATTGACGGTAATCCAGTAGGCATACATCTTGGCGACCGCATAAGGACTACGGGGATAGAACGGGGTGGTTTCTTTTTGGGGGATTTCTTGTACAAGGCCGTAGAGCTCGGAGGTAGAGGCTTGGTAAAAGCGGGTTTTCTTCTCTAAACCCAAGATACGGATGGCTTCTAACATGCGAAGTGGGCCCATGGCATCGACGTCTGCTGTGTACTCAGGAGACTCAAAAGAGACGGCTACGTGAGATTGGGCACCGAGGTTATAAATCTCATCAGGCTGGGTTTGCTGAATGATGCGTACTAAGTTGCTGGTATCGGTTAGATCACCATAGTGCAAGATGAGATCCGGATGAGGGGTATGGGGATCTTCATAGATATGGTCAATACGGCTGGTATTAAAGGATGAGGCGCGGCGTTTGATGCCGTGAACAATGTAGCCTTTTTCTAATAAGAACTCGGCTAGGTATGAACCGTCTTGGCCGGTGATGCCGGTAATGAGGGCGACTTTTTGTTTAGACATAGCTTGTGATCTTTAATTTTCTGTATTGATATTGATGGAAGTTTTTAATAGATTATTGTTTGCTTTGGGACGACTGGAACTTCCAAGCGCTACTGCACATTTCTGAAACCGATCGGTCTGCGGTCCATCCTAATTTATGTTTTGCCAAGTCTGCTTTAGCAAAATAAATTGGGAGATCGCCATCGCGTCTTGGTGCAAATCTCAACGCTATCTTCTTATTGGAGGCCTTTTCAAATTCATTTACACATTCAAGAACGCTAGTGGATTTTCCAGTCCCTAAATTCACCACATGAAAGCCTGCATGCGCATTTAAAAAGCTCAAGGCCGCCATATGGCCCTCTGCTAAATCCATTACATGAATGTAATCACGCTCACCAGTACCGTCTCTGGTCTCATAGTCATTGCCAAATACACTTAAACATTCCAGCTGCCCAGTTGCCACTCTGGCTAAGTAAGGCATCAGATTTCCAGGGGTACCACTGGGATCATCGCCGATTAATCCCGACTCGTGAGCCCCTACTGGGTTGAAATAGCGCAAGCAAGCAATCTTCCAATCAGGATTGGAATTGGCTAAATCCCTGAGCATAATTTCTACCTGAAGCTTGGTATCGCCATAAGGATTGATCGGATTGGTAGGATGCTCTTCATCATATGGAAGATAAACAGGTTCACCATAAACAGTGGCGCTTGAACTAAATACCAAAGAATTGACCTGCGTAGCTTGCATTGCTTGCAACAAGCTAATGGTGCCTTGCACATTATTGGAAAAATATAGAACAGGATTGGCAACCGATTCACCAACAGCCTTTAGTCCTGCAAAATGAATAACAGAGTCAATTTGATATTCTTGCAACACCGTAATCAACAACTCAGTATTGCGAACATCCCCCTCTACAAAAACAATGGAGGAGCCAATAATTTTCTCTAAGCGACTCACCGTCTCTTTTAGGCTATTGCATAAATTGTCAAACAAAACAATCTGATGCCCTGCTTGGGCCAATACAACAGCAGTATGACTGCCAATGTAACCTACACCACCCGTTAATAATATATTCATGGTCAGCCTGATTTAACTTCTACCGTAGGTATCTTCAAAACGCACAATGTCATCTTCACCTAGATAACTACCGGACTGCACTTCAATGATTTCTAAAGGTGTCTTTCCAGGGTTGGCTAAGCGATGGGTTTGTCCTTGGGGAATATAAGTACTTTGGTTCTCAGTGAGCATGATGACTTGATCACCATTGGTAATCTCTGCTACACCTTTGACCACAATCCAATGCTCGGCTCTGTGGTGATGCATTTGTAGTGACAGACTGGCCCCTGGTTTTACTTGGATACGCTTGACCTTGAAACGCTCACCTTCATCAACAGAGTCATACCAACCCCAAGGTCTTGCAACCTTGCGATGCAAGTTCTTCTCTTCGCGCTGTTGGGCTTCCAATTGGTTGACGATGTGTTTTACGTCTTGACTGTTTGCCCTGTCTGCAACCATGACCGCATCAGCGGTCTCAATAATGATAAGGTTCTCAACGCCAACTGCACTCACAAGTCGAGTGCTTGCATGAATTAAGGAGTTCTTCGTATTAGTCAGTAAAGTATCGCCAGAAGTGACATTACCTTCACCATCTTGTTTACCTACCTGCCAAACTGCATCCCAGGCGCCTAAGTCATTCCAGCCAGCATCAAGCTCAACCATCTTGATGGGGAAAGCATTTTTTTCAGTACTGCCTGGACATTTTTCAATCACTGCGTAGTCAATTGATTCACTGGGAATAGCATTAAATTCGGCTTTACCTGGACGCACAAAGGTAGTGTCACCAGAAGCATCAATTGATTTTGCCTGCCACGCACTTTCAGTAGCAGCAAGGATGTCAGGACGAAACTCTTTTAGGGCAGCAAGCCATACACTGGCTTTAAGGACAAACATACCACCATTCCAAAAGTAGCCACCCTCTTGTAAATATTGAGCTGCTGTATTGCCATCCGGCTTTTCGACAAAACGTTCTACTGTATAAGCAGCATGGCCATCAGTAGACAACTTGGCCTTATCGTTTGAATTAACATGGCTTTCCGTCTTAATGTATCCGTAACCTGTTTCGGGTGCTGTTGGGGTAATACCTAAAATGGCAATGGCGCCTTCTTGGGCAATGCTAACAGCCGCTTGCAAAGCTTTGCTAAAGGCCGCACCATTTTTGACGGTTTGATCTGCAGGAGTGACGATCAAAATCGGATCACTCTGAGTAGTAAGCCCTTGCTCTTGGGCATACAGCGCTGCTAAGGTCAGTGCTGGGGCTGTGTTTCTGCCTGAGGGTTCAAGTAATAAGGTTGCCGTGATATTGGAAGATGTATTTTTTAATTCACGCAATTGATCTAAGGCTAAAAAACGATGATCTTCATTAGTCACAATTAAAGTCTGACCAATGACAGTTTTTTTATCGCCAATCGCATGAATGCGTGTAATGGCTTGCTGAAACAAACTTTGGCTAGAGTCATCCCCAGAGAGCACTAAGAACTGTTTAGGAAACCCTGATCTGGAGAGTGGCCAAAGCCGAGTTCCTGAGCCACCACAAAGGATGACGGGAATAATGGAATGAGTCGGATTATTCTTATTGGTAATTTCTGACATGGTCAAATAATACCAACACAATCAAGGGTTTAATGAAGAAATAATAATCAATACTCAAATTGATTGATGCGCACCATAAGTATTAAACTGCGTCTACTAGATTGGTTAGATAAACCTAGTTCATAAAGACCATATAGCGCTACTCATAGAAACATAGTGCAATCAAAGTTTTAAAGGCTCAAGGGAATACGATGGATTATAAAAATATCTTTTTTGATTGGGGAATCTCTGATCATTATGGCTGGGGAATTTATGGCTTAAATCTGCTACTGTGGGGAAGCAAAAATCCCTCTTTTCGCACCATTTCTTTAAAACCAAAGCCCCAGTTTTTGTACCCATTAGACCCAATCACACAAAAACTCTTTTCTGAAAACGCAAGCCAATTGAATTCGGGCGTTTCAATGCGAGATGGCGACTACATGTTGCTCGCCATTGGAAATCATTTTGATAATAAGCCAGTTAAAAAGAGCTTAAAAAGGGTGGGGGTTATCTTTCATGAATCTAATCCCCTGCCCCCATCTGAAGTTAAAACATTAATCGCTTTAGATGGAATGATTGCAGGCTCCACCTGGAATCAAGAAACACTGCTGGAAATGGGGGTCAACTCCAAATTAGTCATTCAGGGGATTAATACTGATTTGTTTCGCATTCAGCAAAAGCAGCATTTCCAGGATCGCTTTGTTGTATTTAGCGGGGGGAAACTTGAATACAGAAAAGGTCAAGATATTCTCTTAAAAGCCTTTTCTATATTTTCCCAAAATCGCCCGGATTCCCTATTGATTAGCTGTTGGCGCTCACCCTGGGAGAAAATGCTAGCCAGCTCAGTTAATGCCTCTGGAATATGCAGGCCGTTGATTGCACAAGACAGTGTTGGACAGGCAATAGATAATTGGGTCTACTCCAATGGAGTCAAGCCACAACAGTATCTGAATTTAGTCGCTACATCCAATCAACTCATGCCTGAAATATTTAGAGAAGTTGATCTAGCAGTTTTCCCAAACCGCTGTGAAGGTGGAACCAATTTAGTTGCAATGGAAGCACTTTGCTCAGGCATTCCAACAGCTCTATCAGCCAATACGGGACATCTAGATCTGATTAAAGGTAATAATTGCATCCCACTACTCAAACAAAGTCCTATTGAAAAGTTTGATGAATTCTCAACCAGGGAATGGGGCGAATCTAGTGTTGATGAATTGGTAGCGGTGATGGAGACTGCTTACAATAATCGATCCCAACTAAATCAAGAATGCATCAGAGAATCTGTTGTCAATCTAAGCTGGAAGAACTCTATTCGTAATCTACTCAAAGAGTTAGATACAATTTGAGATCCTCTGAGATACGATTAAATACATCTCCCCATTGACCAATATTTTTTTGCCGATACAGTTTTACCGAGGGATACCAAGGGCTATCACTGCGGTTAAGCAACCAACGCCAATCTGGGGTTGTTGGCAACAAAATCCACGTGGGCTTACCCAATGCCGCACTCAAATGGGCAACGCTCGTATCCACACTAATCACGAGATCTAAGCACTCAATGAGGGCTGCAGTATCACTAAAATCATTGAACCCATCAGCAAAGCTCAGAATCTGTGGATTTAAAGCCAAGATCTCCTGATCGGCCTCACGGATTTCTTTTTGCAAACAGATATATTGAAAGCCTTCAGGGAGGCAATCTATGAACTCTTTTAGCAAAATACTTCTTTTGAAATCCTTTTTGTGCCCAGTGCTACCGCTCCAGACAATGCCAACCTTGGGCTTGCTGATGTCATGAAGTTTTTTCTGCCAATGCGTAACTTTTACGCCATCGGCCACAAGGTACTTATCTAAGGCAGGGATAGATTCGGCATCTGTTTTAAAAGCCAGAGGCAAACTTAATAAAGGGCATTGAAAATCGTAATGCGGTAAACGGTCACCATGCAAACTAAATTCTGCTACACCATCCAATGAAGACAACAAACTACGCAACTCTATTGGCACACCAAAAACCACCTTGGCGCCTAAATTGGCTAAGTTTTTTATATATCGACAAAAATGAATCACATCTCCAAACCCTTGCTCAGAATATACAAAGAGGGTTTTGCCTGCAAGGGCCTCATTCCCGAGCCATAGGGGCTTTAATCGTTTTCTGCCTTCATTGATCTTTTCTTTTTCCTCAGCGGCATCCCAACGGTATTCGTATTCCTTAAACCCATTTTTAAAATCGCCTTTCAGCAAGAGTAATAAGGATCTATTCAAACGCGCTGACGCACTATCTGAATTTATTTTAATAGCTTGATCGTAGTAATGAATGGCCTCTTCAAACCGCATTAATTCAGATAGCGTTACCCCACATGCGATATAAGCATTTAAATAAAGAGGGTCCAATGCAATAGCTTTTTGATGCCCAATCAAGGCTTGATCAAATTGTTGCAGGTCTCCCAAACATACCGCAAAACTATGGTGGAACTTAGCACTCTCCGAATTTAATTGAATTGCTTTTTCATAACACGCTTTAGCATCATCTAGTCGCAAGAGCTCTTTGTAGGCTTTACCCAATTCATAATGGGCTTCTGCATAGTTTGGCCTAATACGAATTGCCTCTTGATAGCTTTCTACGGCAAATTCATACTGCTTCTGATCCTGCTGGGTTTTTGCGTGATTGAAGTAGGCTTCAAATGAGTTTGGATGGTGAAATAACGCTTTCTCAAAACTCTCGAGCGCCTCATCGAAGCGCTTTAACTCTCGATAGACATTACCTCTATTGGCATATGCATCAGCATAAGCATCATTCAATTGAATCGCCTCGTTGTATGAAGCTAAAGCCTTCTCATACCTCCCCAACTCACCCAAGGCATTTCCAAGGTTAAAGTGGGCCTCAGCCAGTCCTGGCTTTAGAGCAATAGCACGTTCAAAACTATTCAGAGCGGATTCAGTCTGCTTGAGCTCAAGAAGTGCTAAACCCCGATTGTTATGTGCAACAGCAAAACGTGGGTAATACCGAACCAACCTATCCAATACTGCTAAAGCTTTATTAAAGTCGTCCTCCCCAAATGCAATAGCTGCAATGCATTGCAAAGCATCCAAACTCTTTGGATCTAGTTTTAGTACTTTTTTGAATTCAGTCAAGGCTTCTGCTGAGCGACCCGCTTCAAAATATTGTCGCCCTATTTTGATCCGCTCTTCCAAGGCAGTTTTTTGGGTTTGAGTACCACCTTCGCTTAATAGGCTAATCTTTTTAGGTGGGCGGGGAGTCACTTTGTTTAATTAATTAAATAAATGGTCTAGGCTTTAGCGTATCACTTCGGTCTCATCATTATGGCCTTAGAAGCCATCAATACTGTAATGGTGATAGGTGATTAAAGCAAAAAAAACCACCTAAAACATTTTAGCTTAGGTGGTTTTTATTCCAACTTAATCTACTTAGAGTAGACCACTCCAAAGATAGACTAGCAACGCCCCCAGTTAATAATCCCTAGTAAACCTTAGGCAGCTTGACGCTCTTGTGTTGATAATAACTCTTGAGCACGTAATGCCAATCTTGCCCGCACTGCGTCTAAGATAGGGCCAGATTGGGTGAGTGGTGCAAAGCCTTGGGTATCCCAAATATGCTTCCAGGCTGGGGTATCTTCTGGGCAAACAGGATATTGGGCATCAAGCTTGGTGACATTGCTAGTCGTGCTAGCAGTAGCCTCTTTAAAGAAATGGCGATTTTCTTCGCTGGTTTCTAAATAGCTTTCTGCAGGCAGTCCTTCAGCCAAGATGGCATGGTGCTGAGGTAACTCTACGTGATAGTAGGTCACTAGCTTCTCAGCTCTATCTTGCTTAATGGTGACGCCGTTGATTAAACAATAGGCCGGGATCATGACGCCATCGACATAAAGCGAATGATCTGGGCTTACATAGAGATCGCGCTTAGGCATATTCAAACCAAAAGCATCTTTAAGAATACGCACTGGATAGGCTTTATCTTTATGTAGTTGGCGATCGCAATCAATAGTATTGCGACCCATCCAAATGACAGGCTCTAGATCACCTGTTGTAGTCATCACCTCAACTCCAACAGCTAACTCTTCTACTGCAATCTCGCCAACCGAAGTCATGATCATGGTTCCCTTGCAGTAGCAAACTGCAGAGAGAGTGTCGTCGCTACCAGTGCTAGTATCACTGATACTGGTATTGATAGTTTCACTGACTGTGGAGTTGGAGTAATTTAGACCGCTTTTAGATCTAGTTACGACATCGTCTTTGGAGAAATACCAGTCTGTAAGAGAGCCTATGTTAATAGTTTGAGCAACCCCTCCTGAATAGAAGTTTTGATCAACTGATGAAGTTACTCTTGGGTCCTCAAAAGTCAAACTAAACTGGTTGTAATCCTTATCTAAGCCAGCAGTAGTAGCTGTCGAAGTATTACTACCGCTGGGAACGGTAGCGTTAGTTGTACCAGTTTGCATAGCTTGCAAAGTTAATGTAACTCTGCCAGTGCTAGGATCCAAAGATACCGTACCACCCGTATGGTCGCCACCGGTGTAATTTTGGCCAAAGATATCGAAAGTTGACTCGTCGGTAAACGTATTGTTATAAACCGCATTAGCCCCAGTTCCACCAGAGGTCTGAATGTTAGTCGCGTCAAGCAGCCTTGCTGAAGTGTACACGCCAGCATTGCTATAGGTATATTCGACAGTAAAGCTACCTTTGGCAGCAACAGTTGTCGCACCAATTACATCAGTGCCACCTGGCGAGGCAACTGTAGTTGGTAATGTGTAAGTAACTGTATTTAAAATAGCCATGATAAATCTCCCTTAGCGAAGCTTTATTGCCTTTATTGGTAAAGCTTCAAACTGACTGCATTGATTTCATAAGTAGATTTTAGAGAAGAGCGTTCAATTTGGTGTGCATCAAATCTACTCTTTTGCACATTCCGAATCTACTGTATTTTAGGTACTTAAGTACTACGCTTGAATCAGATGGCGATTAATGGCTTCAATGGAAGCGGTAAATCGGAGTATTTCCATGCACGACTGCACTGAAAGTTGCTAAGCCGCCTTTAGCTCTACCTTCGACTCTACTTTTACACTGAACTCTTGAGCACGCTGTGCCAGTTTGGCCTGTACTGCTTCTAGAACAGGACCAGATTGGGTGAGTGGTGCAAAGCCTTGGGTATCCCAAATATGCTTCCAGGCTGGGGTATCTTCTGGGCAAACAGGATATTGGGCATCAAGCTTGGTGACATTGCTAGT
>CANFWB010000003.1 GCA_947450605.1 Burkholderiaceae bacterium | reverse complement strand
TGGTATACAGGACTTCTCAGTGATGCCGGGTTTAATCGACCAGGAGCATATGTCGAACGCAAAGCCTATTGGGTTAGGTGTGATGCAGCCCTGATTAATCTCAAGGAGAAAGTTCTGTCCCACGCCCAATTAATGGATCAAAACGACTATAGCTACACGCAAAGTGTTGGCGCTAGATTGCATCATGAGGGTCATCCGGGACTGATGACAAGATCCACTAGGCACCTGAGTGGCGATACTTTTGCAATCCTCAATGCGCAGATTCTTTCAAAGCCACGCCACGCCGCTTACTATTCATACGAGGTGAGCGAAGATGGAATTGTGGCGAAGCTGGATGGAAAGACGCATTTTTTAAAAATACAATTGCCGATCAGTCAATAAATCTTCAGCTGCAAGAGGATGAGTCTTATTGGGGGCTGAGTAGAAGCCCCATCGGAGACCAAAATGGATCCCTGCAATTCTATATATCTAAAAATATATATAGATTCAATATTTAAGTATTTGTAGTAATAGATTAAGCCCTAGACAATGTGAGGCTATGTATAAATATGACCACATTGACCAAACCCTTGTAGATCAACGGGTTATCCAATTCCGAGACCAGGTTGAGCGCCGCCTGAATGGCACCCTAGCTGAAGAAGAGTTTCGTCCTCTTCGCTTGCAGAATGGCTTGTATCACCAACGCCATGCCTATATGTTGCGTGTTGCCATCCCTTATGGTTTGTTGAGTGCCAAACAATTGCGCACCCTTGCCTTTGTTGCGGATAAATATGACCGCGGCTATGGTCACTTTACGACTCGCCAGAACATTCAATACAACTGGGTAGAACTAGAGCAAACTCCCGACATCTTGGCTGAGTTGGCCAAAGTGGAGATGCATGCCATTCAAACATCGGGTAACTGTATTCGTAACATTACCAGCGATGCCTTTGCTGGTGTTGCTGCTGATGAATACGTTGATCCTCGCCCCATTTGTGAATTACTCCGCCAATGGTCCACCCTGCATCCTGAATTTGCGCACTTGCCCCGTAAATTTAAGTTCGCTATCAATGGTGCCAAAGAAGATCGCACAGTCATGCTGTGTCATGACGTTGGTATAGAGCTGAAGAAAAATCCCGAGATAAACAATGGTGAATTAACTGCAGATATCTATGCAGGCGGCGGTATGGGTCGCACTCCGATTCTAGGCTCATTGATTAAACAAGATGTGCCTTGGCAACTACTACCCAGTTATTTAACTGCCCTACTGCGTGTTTATAACCGCTTTGGTAGAAGAGATAACCTGTACAAAGCACGAATCAAGATTTTGGTGAAAGCCTTGGGCCCAGAAGAGTTTGCCCGCCAAGTAGAAGGCGAGTGGGCGCACATTCATAATGAAACCAAGAACAGCAAAGACAACTTCACACAAGCCGAATGGGATCGTGTTGCTAAGCACTTTACCAAGCCTAGCTATAAGACATTGCCAGCATTGAGCAACGCAGCACTCCAGGAAAAATTGGTGTCAACATTAAATGCCAATGAGAAGATTGCTTTTGCTCGTTGGTTAGAGCGCAACGTCAAGCCACATCAAGCGCCTGGCTACGCTTCTGTCATTTTGTCGCTCAAGCCCCATGGCACAGCAGCTCCTGGCGATGCCACTAGCGCGCAAATGAATGCCATTGCCGATTTAGCAGACCAGTACAGCTTTGGTGAGTTGCGTGTCACCCATGAGCAGAACTTGGTCTTGGCTGATGTTGAGCAAGCAGAATTACTCAATCTCTGGAAAGCCGCTAAAAATTACAATCTCGTTATTCCCAATATTGGTCTACTAACCGATCTCATCGCTTGCCCTGGTGGTGATTTTTGCTCACTCGCTAATGCCAAGTCTCTGCCGATTGCCAAAGCCATTCAGGAACGATTTGATGATTTAGATTACTTATATGACTTAGGTGACATCAGTTTAAACATCTCTGGTTGCATCAATTCTTGTGGCCACCATCACGTCGGCAATATTGGCGTTCTTGGCGTCGATAAAGATGGTGAAGAGTGGTACCAAATTACTTTAGGTGGCGAGCAAGGCAATGGCGCTGCGATTGGTAAGGTCATTGGCCCTTCCTTCTATGCCAATGAGATTCCAGACGTCATCACTAGCCTCATTAACACCTATGTAGAGCAAAGAACTGCGGACGAGCCATTTATTGATACCTATCGGAGATTGGGCGTTACGTCCTTTAAAGAAGCTGCCTATAAGAACAATGGCAAGCACTCCAAGGAATCTAACAAAGCTGCAACGGTCTAATTAAAAAGCGACGAGCAGAAAACGAACAAGTTATGAACAAATACATCATTTATTTTCCTAAAGATGGTAAACCAACCGAAGTCGCTAATGAGTGGCAAGTATGGGATGGTGAGCGCGATGAAGGTGGCATCCCCGATTTAGAGCATGGGCTCAATAAGGTCTTGGTGCCATTCCATTGGTGGATCACACATCACAAGAACGCCGATGTAGTTAGCAAAGCAGGTAAGGGTGAGATTGGCGTTTGGTTTGCTGCAGAGGATGATATTCTGAAACATGCCGACCTGATTGAAGAAGGCAAAACACATTGGCCAGTAGTTGCTGCCCACTTCCCTATTTTTAGAGATGGTAGAAGTTTTAGTACTGCGGCCCTACTGCGGGATCGCTTTGAATGGCAGGGCGAAGTTCGAGCGATTGGCGACGTCTTGATAGATCAACTCTTGCAAGGAGCACGAGTAGGATTTGATGCTTTTGAATTACGCCCCGATCAAAACCTCGAAGTCGGACTCAAGCAGTTTGATCTCTTCTCCGTAGTGACACAAAATAGTTGGCGTGATCAACGCGCTACTATTTAAAGATCAACAGCGTAAAGACCAATAGCACCATGACGAACAATACCCTCGGTAAAGTCTATTTGGTTGGCGCTGGACCTGGCGCAGCTGATCTCATTACTGTACGTGGCGCAAAACTACTTGAGCAAGCGGGCATTGTGTTTCATGATGCCTTGGTGGATCCAGACATGCTCAAGCTTTGCCCTCAAGCCATTCAAGAGCCGGTTGGTAAGCGTTGCGGCAAACTATCTTCAGCACAACACTTTATTAATAAACGACTGATTGATGCGGCAAAGAAATATCAAGTCATCGTGCGCCTGAAGGGTGGTGACCCCATGATGTTTGGTCGTGCCGATGAAGAAATCCAAGCCCTTAAGCAAGCCGGTATTGAAGTTGAAGTAGTGCCGGGTATTACTGCCGCACTAGCTGGAGCTGCTGCCATCCAGCAATCTCTTACCTTGCGCGGCGTGAGTAGAAGCGTGGCTTTTATCACCCTGGCACAAGCCAATGAATCTGCAGAAAATCCAGCAAGTGAGATAGAAGCGAAGCAGAGCCAAGCTTTGCAAAATCCCAATGCGGATACCCTGGTGTATTACATGGGGCGCAAAGACGCTAGCAGCATTGCCAAACAGTTAATCGAAGGCAACTCTCAACACACTAGAGAAACGCCGGTGCACATCCTAGAGGCTGTGAGCACCAAGAATGAACGGCATTGGTCTAGTACCCTAGAAGAGTTAGCCAATGGCAAAGCAAATGATTGGTTTGATAGCACTTCGCCTGCATTAATTATGGTTGGCGCTGCACTTAAAGTGGCAGCATCAAGCGACTGCCTAACTCAGCCCCAAGAGATCAAACTCAAAACTGCTTAGGCTGCAATTGCCAAAACTGGTAATGCGGTAGGTGCTAGCGCAGGATTCTGTTTAAATTTCTGCTCGACTTCCCAAAGATCAACAGCCTCCTGCATGTGCAGCCAACTTTCAGCAGATCCTCCAATCACCCTTGAGAGCCTCACCGCCATCTCCGCACTCACACCTCTTTTCTCATGCAAGAGCTCAGAAACGGTTAAGCGACTAACGCCTAGATGATTTGCAAATACCGCCTGGGTAATTCTCAGCTCCGGCAAGACATCTTCACGAAGAATTACCCCGGGGTGGGTGGGCCTACGATTTACATTTCTTAGGCTTTTAATCGTTGTCTTCATTAGTGATAATCCTCCAAACCAACATCGATAGCGCTATCGCCATCAAAACGAAAAGTTAATCGCCAATTACCCGATACATAAACAGCGTAATAACCTTTTCTATTCCCCTTTAGCCCGTGAAATCGATATCCAGGCAGATCCATATCACTTGGCTCAATTGCAGCATCTAGGCGATCGAGCAGGCGCTCCGATCTAGCGGCGTACTGGGCAGGAATACCTTTATAACTAGACTTAGTAAAAAAATAGCTCTAGGCTCCGATAACTAAATGACTGGATCATGCATTCCTCATGCGACATCGTAATGTGAGTAACTACATTGTCAATTCATACATTACATATTTATGTGCATGAATTTACCTACAAACTACGCATAGAGAAATCAACAATGGCTTGCAAAACGGCCTCATCCTCACCAACCGCAGGCGTAGCGCTTACAGCTAATTTCGGGAATTTTTCCTGACAAGCACTGAGGAGTACCGGGAAGTCATTACGCAAATGACTGCCTTGACCAAAGAAGACTGGTACAACCACTACTTCAGTAGCACCAGCGGCAAGTAAAGAAGTGATGGCCCCCTCAAGGCTGGGCTGCATGAGCTCCAAGAAGGCCAGCTCTACTAGGGTGTCTGGTTGTTGAGCCTTCCAGAGTGTGGCCAGACGGTCAAATGGTTCACGCCAACGGGCATCACGGGCGCCATGGCCAAACAGAATTAAGGATTTCATATTAATCTTTATGGATCAGGGTAGTAGAGAAGTACTTTAAATACGCTTAAATAAATCACTTTAAAATGGTGCCATTAGTTAAGCTTGTAAAGAGCCTCTATATTAACGAGCAATTGCCTTTCTTACAGCAACCACCTACACAGCCATTATCTATGCACATTCTGACCCCCCTCCTGAGTGAAACTTGGTTTATTGCTCTTTTGGCTGTTACCTTAATTGGAGCCGTGCTATCAGCCGTTCATCATGCTGAAGTGATTGCCCATAAAACGGGTGAACCTTACGGCACATTAGTACTGTCCATTAGCGTCACTATTATTGAGGTGTCACTGATTATTGCCATGATGCTATCTGGCCATGAAGGATCAGAATTTATCGCACGCGATGCCGTCTTTGCAACGGTCATGATTGTGGTAAATGGTGTCATTGGCCTCTGTATTTTTATGGGCGGCTTTAAGAATCATGAAATGTCTTTTCGCAATGAAGGTACTAATTCGGCATTAGCAGTACTGACCGCTTTGGCTACTTTCATTCTCGTCATGCCAACGGTGACAATTAGCACCCCAGGTCCAGACTTTACTAAGAGTCAGCTGGCTTTTGCTGGTATTGCTTCCTTTGCTCTGTATGGTGCTTTTATCTTCTTTCAAACAGTCAGTCATCGTGACTACTACTTACCTAAAGCAGCAGATAAAAAATTAGATAACGAGATTCATGCAGAAGCGCCCAGCAATCTAAAAACTGCTGCAAGTATTGTCCTGCTCTTACTTTCGCTCATCGTAGTAGTTGGCCTAGCTGAAGCGTTAAGCCCTGCCATTGAAGCTGGAGTAAAAGCTGCAGGGGCACCCAAGACGGTCGTGGGTATCGCGATTGCGATGTTGGTGTTGATGCCTGAAGCGTATGCTGCGACAAGAGCCGCTAGAGCCAATCGCCTACAAAGTAGCTTGAATCTTGCGTTGGGTTCTGCATTAGCCAGTATTGGACTCACCATCCCCACCGTGGCAGCCATTGCGATCTTTTTTAACCTGCCACTCAGCCTAGGCATCAGCGATCTCAATATAGTGTTGATGTATCTCAGCTTCTTTATTGGGGCTCTAACCCTGGCAATTGGTAGAACGACCTTATTGCAAGGCGTAGTGCACCTGATTATCTTCTTTGAGTATTTGTTCTTGAGTTTGGTGCCTTAATTTCCGCACCAACACTGCAGTTGAGCTGATTGACTGCAGTGACATGTTAACTAGCGATGACATACTTTTGACAAGAGTGCCGCCAACTGATTAAGGACTGGCAGATCAGCCCTACTTCACCTGTATTTCAAGTAAGCTATCCAGACAAATCCTTTGATCCAATACTCCTTCTGGCATGTCAGCACCCGAGTATCCACCCTCAAAATAAGGACATTCTGATTATTACCTCCAGTAAGCTCAAGGCGCCTTAGCAACTAACAGGGTGCGCCAGTGGGAAAATCAGGCCGGAAGCGCTCTATTCCTCTAAAAGCACTAGGCCCTCAGGGCGATCCCTGTGCAGGGAACAGGCAATTGAGAGCGCTAAAGCCAGGATTTTTGGGTTGACTAGCATTAGCAGTCACGATAAATAAGAAATTAAATTGCTTGAATAAGCGTTAATAGAATTTATAATGAATTCATGATTAGTCTGTTAACCGCTTTTTTTACATCCTTTATTGCGACCATTTTAATTATTCGCACCCAGAAATTACATGGGGGATTTAGTGGGGATCGTGATCTAGATGGTCCACAAAAGTTTCATACCAAATCCGTTCCCAGAATTGGTGGGGTCGCTATTGGCTTAGGTATTTTTGCCACCATCGGACTACGCTATCAAGGCAATGCCCCAGGCCCTGAAGAATTACTCCTATTATTTTGCGCATTGCCTGCATTTGGTATTGGTGTAACAGAAGATATTACTAAAAAAATTAGCGTTCGCACTCGCCTCATTTTTACCGCATTCGGCGCATTGCTTGCCTATTTATTTTTGGACGCTCAAATTAACAGCCTAGATATTCCCGTGCTGGATTATTTATTTCTTGTACCAGCAGTGTCAATCCTATTTACCATCTTCGCAATTACGGGTCTTGCCAATGCATACAACATTATTGATGGCTTTAATGGTCTGTCCAGTATGGTTGGGATCATTTCTTTACTAGGGCTGGGCTATATTGGAATCAAGCTGAATGATCCGATGATCTTTTCTTTAAGCTTTATGATGGCCAGCGCTATCTTGGGGTTTTTTATTTGGAACTATCCAAGGGGTTTAATATTTTTAGGTGATGGTGGCGCCTATCTCATTGGGTTTTGGATTGCAATCCTCAGCGTTCTCACCGTTTGTCGGCATAGTGAGGTTTCCCCTTGGTTTGCACTCGTACTCAATGCCTATCCGATCCTAGAAACTATCTTTACAATTTATCGTAGAAAATTCCATCAAGGCAAGAGCCCAGGGCATCCTGATGGGATTCATTTTCACTCGCTCATCTTTAGGCGCATCCTCAATAGAACCCATATCACTGACGAGAGCGATTGGTTTAGTGCTAATGCCAAAACTTCACCTTATCTTTGGGTGCTTAGTAGCCTTGCAGTCATTCCCGCAATCTTGTTTTTTTACTCAACCTCCATTCTGATTGGATTTTTTCTAGTCTTCATTATTTCCTATGTATGGCTCTACAAGAGGGTTGTGACATTTAGAACGCCTCAGTGGATGCGTCCATAAATCCGCAATCCCCAACATAAAAATTCCAAAGCACAACAGTGCTGACTCGCTACTTCAACACCATTAGTACGCGCAGTATTTGCCAAATTAATATTATTACCACCAGGCAAGCAACTACGATTAACTTTAATTCAATCCGAAACAGCTTTACTCTTTTGTGAACATATTCAATCGATAGCATGAAATCCCCCTTTAGGCATTAAGATGATTCAAGCCTAAAGTGAGAATGAAAATAAGTAAGTCAGGAGATGGCAAAGTGATTGCAGGAATTGGTGGATTGTGATGTGGGAATGCCTTTGCTAAATGGCATTAGCATCCCTGTTACCCATTTTTATCCAATAGACCTATATATTCATTGACTTCTTTATATCCAAGCCCTATTAGGAAAACCAAAATATTTCGCCATTAGTTTTCATATTTATCGGTCATTTCGCTCAATTTGACACAAAAAGCGGCTCAGCGCCCCTCCGATAGCGCATCTAAAGCCGTGTACACGACTTTAGCTAGGCACAGAATGCGCCCTACTAAGCGCCTAATACACCTCTTCCCAATAAATAACTTTACAGTAATCTAGTTTTAAGTTTACAGTAGTGTATATTTAACTTTATAGTCAATGCCATGGCAAAGCCCTCGAAACTCCCTGAACTGATAGATACCGTCACCGAGGATGTTGTAAACCATCCTCAGGATTTAACGCGCCACTATGCACAGCAGCTGGGAATCTCTCGAGTAGCGGCAAATAACTACATTCAACAGTTAGAGGTAGGTGGCTGGATTGCCCGAAGTGGGCCATCCACCAGACCCGTCTTTAGTCCGGGTTATCGACGGGAAATCACTAAGCTCTACAAGATCCAGGATTTAGAGGAAGATACCGTCTGGAGCAAAGACTTTAAGCCCTACTTTAATCTCGCTCCGAACGTACTCAATATCGTCAATCACGGATTTACAGAGATGCTCAATAACGCCATAGACCATTCTGCAGGCGACGAGGTTTTCATCTGGGCAAGGCAATCCGAGACTAGATTTGGCCTGGCAATTTCCGATAACGGAATCGGCATTTTTAAAAAGATCGCAGATGCTTTAAATTTAGTGGATATGAGGCAAGCTCTTTTTGAGCTATCTAAAGGCAAATTTACTACAGATCCAACGAGGCATAGTGGCGAAGGGGTCTTTTTTACCTCTCGTATGTTTGATTCGTTTCGAATTAAAGCCAATGGACTTGAATACCATCACGACACCTTATCAAGCGATGATTTTTTAAGAGATGCCAAAGGAATTTTCGCAAGCGGCACTGTTGTCTTTATGAATATTGACTTGTCATGCGCCAGGACAGCAGCTGATGTTTATGCTCAATATACCAATGCGCCTGATGATTTTGATTTCTCTAAAACCGTGGTGCCAATGCGCCTAGCTCAATATGGAGACGAGCAATTAGTCTCCAGATCCCAGGCAAAAAGATTGATCGCCCGATTTGATCGTTTTAAAAAGGTCATTCTTGACTTTACAGGGGTCCAAGAGATTGGACAGGCTTTTGCAGACGAGCTATTTAGAGTCTATGCGAATGAACACCCCGATGTGGAGTTAATACCCGACAATATGACAGATCAAGTCCAGCGCATGTGGCTTAGAGCCGTGGCTCCTAGGGCTTAGTTTCAATGAGAGCACCACTAAACAAACAAACTAAAAGATAAGCTGTATGAGTAAAACATTATCCTAAACCAAATGGGCAGATGAAGTACTTAGCAAAATGTCCAGAATAATCGGTAATACCCCCATTTTTAACTTAAGCTAAAAGTAGAGGCTGGTACTGCGAGTGCTAGTTTTTGCTTTGGTGTAATTCCACCCAAGTCCATGTTTGGTCTTTCATGTTTGGTCTTTCATGATTGTATGTCCACATCCAGTCAGTGGCAAAGTCTTGAACTTCATCCATTGACTCAAAGAGGTATTGATTAAGCCAGTCGTAACGTACGGTGCAGTTGTATCTTTCAATGTACGCATTTTGTTGCGGGTTGCCTGGTTGGATATAAGCGATCTCTATTTGGTGTTTCGCAGCCCACTGCACAAGCACGCTACTGATGAGTTCCGGGCCATTATCACAGCGTATCTTGAGGGGCTTTCCACGCCACTCAATCACTTGATCGAGTGAGCGAACCACTCTGCTTGCTGGCATGGAAAAATCAATATCGATGGCTAAGGCCTCCCGATTAAAGTCATCAATCACATTAAACAAGCGGATAGATCTGCCATTGTGCAACTGGTCATGCATAAAATCAATCGACCACGTATCGTTGATGCCCTCGGGCACTGCCAATGGCAAAGGCTTCTCGCGAACTAAGCGTTTATGGGGTTTGATGCGCAAGTTAAGCTCTAACTCTCGATAGATGCGATAGACCCGCTTGTGGTTCCAATTAAAGCCCTTCACATTACGCAAGTACAAATAGCAAAGCCCAAATCCCCAGTTACGTTGATTTTGAGTGAGCCGCACCAGCCAATCGGCAATGAGGGCATTGTCAGTTGATAGCTTGGCCGTATAGCGATAGAAAGTCTGGCTAATGACAAAGGTATCGCACGCTAAGCGGATCGTCATTCGCCCACTTTGAACCTGTTGGCTGGCCATCTCGCGCCTACGAGATGGCCGAGTTATTTTTTTATAAGACTTCTTTGAGGACATCAGCTTGGAGCTGCACCTCCGCGAACATCTTCTTTAAGCGGGCATTTTCAAGCTCAAGCTCTTTGACGCGAGACATCATGGAAGCATCCATGCTGCCATACTTGGCTCGCCACTTATAAAAGCTGGCGATGCTAATGCCGTGTTCACGGCATAGCTCTGGGGCTGGCATGCCAGCTTCGGCTTGTTTGAGGATGGCCATGATTTGGCGATCAGTAAAGCGGGTGGTTTTCATAGAATTTCCTTTAAATCAAACAACTTAGAAATTCTACTTTTAAGTCAGGTTAAGGGGTGGGGGGATTACCTTGCGAATATCTGTTTAGCGAATCCGTCAAAAGTCAGCAAACCATTAAAGACTATATAAGCGACAAAGTTCCAAAGCAAAAACCCGAAGGTAACCAACACTACTCTCAAGGCATAGATATTCGCTTTGTATTTGGCGATAAAAAACCGAGAATTGACTCCGATGTCGAGGAGGGCATCAAGAATGCTGAATTAAAGGAACTAAAACGCGCAGCAGAATGGTATGGCCAAGAAATTATGAGAATGATTGTACGCACCCAAAAAATAACTGACTTTAGAAAATTAGGCCCTATTGAAGAACAGGCCACAACGCCGGACCTAGATCAACTTGATCGTCTAATGCGCTACCAAACAACAATACAAAGACAATTATCGACGGCAATTGGAGAATTGCTAGCTTTGACTAAGGCCTAGTGACCCCCGCCCTTAACAATAACCAAAATACCTTTCCAAATAATCCACAAATCCAAACATAGCAAACCGAAAGAAGAGCGCTTTAGATACTGGTCCACATATTCATATTCGTAGACCGGGTTACCCATCTCAGATGTACCTTTATTGATGTGCCCAAGACCCAAAAGACCACCGCGCAACAGAAATCTAGTGACATTGCCCTGCGCTCGATCTCTCTCATAGTGCAAAACAGATAAAGGTCGAGGGCCTACAATGCTCATATCACCCTTTAGAACACTCCAAAACTGTGGCAACTCATCTAAGTAAAACTTCTTTACAAATTGACCGGTGTAAGTTCGGCTATCGGGCGTCCATTCCGCTGAGTAAGCAATCCAGTCATGCCGCTTGGCAGCTTCGGGTTCTATATATTTCTCTTTGATTAGTCGTATCTTGTATTTAGGGATAACCTTCCCAGCGCTTACTCCGTTGTAATAGAAAAACATGGGGCCTTTATTTTCAGGAATAAGCCAACCCTCAACAAGGAAAACAAGTTTAAGAAGTAAAATTATTGGGGCTGACATTAACAAGAGAAATATTGCAACCAGCTTATCAAATAAGACTTTAAAAAATCTTGGCGGCAACGTTTGTTTTAACTCAAATAAATGAGGGTACTGCTCCAGAATCTCCTTAGTAGGTGGGGTATAGGGAAAGGCTTCTTGTGGTTCAGAGGATGATTGCTGGAGCATAAATTAAATGAGCTTATAAAAATATTAATTGACAACAATCTACTCAGCATCTTGAGTAATCGTACTCATCATTCGAATAACGTCATCTACATCATATTTAGCCTTCCAGCCTAAAATAAATTCAGCCTTACGTGGATCAGCCGCTCCATATTCAATATCTGATGGTCGCAAAAAAGATGAATCAATCAGCACATGATTTTTCCAAGATAAGCCATGATAGGAAAAAGCTTTCTCAATAAAATATTCCAGAGAAACAGATTTTCCTGTAGCAATGACAAAGTCCTCGGGCCTTTCCCGCTGCAACATAAGCCACATAGCCTCAATATATTCTGGGGCCCAGCCCCAATCACGATAAATTGAAATATTCCCAAGTGATAATTTCGTATCTAAATTTTTAGAGATATGCCAGGCAGCCTGAATAATTTTTTGAGTTACAAATCTCTTTGGCCTTAGTGGAGATTCATGATTAAACAGAATACCGGTACATGCAAATAACCCATATGATTCACGATAATTATTTACCAACCCATATGCGGCGGTTTTGGCTACTGCATATGGACTTCTTGGCGAGAAAGGAGTACTTTCGCTTGCAGGCAGATTCTTAGTATCACCGAAACATTCGCTTGATCCGGCGTTATAAAAATGTATAGGGCTATCAATAAAACGAATTGCCTCAAGAATATTTAAAGTTCCAAAAGTAATGCTTTCCATTGTCTCAACTGGCTGCTCGAAGGATAGTCCAACGGATGTTTGACCAGCTAAATTATAAATTTCATCAGGCGTAAATTTTTTAATTACCTCCAAAACACTTCGAAAATCATTTAATGCCATTGAAACAATCTGCAATCTCGCTTGGACCCCTAATTTTGTGAGATTCGCAAAAGATGATACTGTGGCATCACGCGAGGTACCTATAACTTCATAGCCTTTTTCAAGCAGAAATTTAGCGAGGTATGCGCCATCCTGACCATTGACTCCAATAATCAGAGCCCTTCTCATCAGCTTGATCTCCAGAAATTTTTATGCATGCTAAATAAAACCTTAATCCTTCTTGGAAGGATGCTCTCATGCTGCCCAAGCTTATAACCAAGATATTTAATAAAGGTCCTAAAAAAAGATGAGGGAATTAAAAATGGAGAATGTTTCATTAAATACCTAAACTCCGATTTAATAAATTTAAAGCCCTCATTTTCTGACCTCCCAAAAGCATGAGTAATCCAACTTTCCCGCCCATGAAATACTCCGGTATCAAAATAACGCTTAAACTCAGAGAAATAAGTGTAGTCGTGCGCGTGAAACACGGCTGAATTGGCTACATAAGATATTTTCCAGTCTGCCAACAGCATTTTGCCAGCTACATACGTATCTTCGCTTAGTATGACATTCGAAGGAAATCCTCCAATTTGCTCAATAGCAGTTCTTCTATATGCAGCATATGAGTTTGATACAAAAGCTGTTTTTATGCCTAGTCTTTTGGCATCATCAATGGACCTAATTTCAGAGCTGGCTGGATAATTAAATAGCCTTGCATGGGCCCCAATAGGTTTAGTAGTCAAGCGAGGTAATTGGCGCCCGTATGCCATTCCAATTTCCGGATCTGAAAAAGTACTTAGCAAGAGTGAAACAGATGTTCCTGAGGAGAGAACTGCATCTTGAGTCAGGAAAACTATGAATTCTGAATCGCTCAAATAATTAATACATACATTTCGAATGCGCCCATGATTAAAGTCTTTTGGATTCGTATGCAAGAGTTTACACCCCATCTCCTCCGCTTTTTGGCACGTTGAATCAGAAGAGTTGCTGTCTATAACCAAAACATGCCGAGGACTTATGGACTGCAGTTGAATGGATTTAAGGCAGTCAATCCAACCATCGCCAGCATTATAAGTTGGTATTGCAATCGAATAGTTAATACTCATTAGTTATTTTATTTTTCTAGCAACTAACAAAAATTGACCACCAAAGATTCTCCACAGCGGTCGTATTTTCAAATAAATTTTGACTAACAAGGGGTGCTGAGGAAGTTTACTTGAAGTGGAAAACGGAATGAACTTATCATAAAGAGCTACCACTTCAAAACCGGAATTCAAAAATGCTTCCCTACAAGACATGTGGGATAGCGGAAGAATATGGTCATAGTAATCCCAATATTTTCCTGGCTCATACCTGATATTTGGTTGCATTGAAATATATAAACCTCCTATCTTTAGTACCCTCTTAGCCTCCAATAGGACATTATTCATGGCATCCTTGCTAGGTAAGTGCTCAAAGAAATTACTACTAAAGCAAACATCAATGGCACCATCTGGAATCATATTCAAATTATCCGCACTTGTTAAATAAAAATCAGTACCCTTATCAATAAAAAGTCTTGACTCCTCATTCAAATCAATTGCAATCTTTTTTGAAGCGACAATATATCTACTGAATTCACCATACCCAGAGGCAATATCCAAAACCGTTGCATTTTCGGGTATAAATTTTTGAAAGAACTGCTCACACAACACTTTCCAGACCTTCTCTTTACGCTTAATATCATCCTCGCCAAAGCGCACTCTATATAGATTAGACAAATAACTCATAGCTTTTTATAAATTTCCTCATTTATATGTCTTACTCTTCCGGATGGAAGATCGTAAGAGTCCGAAAATATCTCTTTCCTAACTCTAAAAACATCCGAAATAGTAAGCCTGATATTTTTTAAACTAGTAGCGGAACCGCTACCAAAAATTCTTGGGAAAGTTTGAATACCCACCTCACCCACAGGAATCCCCCTCAACATAGCCTTTAGAGCGAGTTCTGCCCCGACAAAAGGACTGTTAGATGTAATATTAATTTGATTGATAATTGAGTGATGCATTACCCTAATGCCAGTAGAAACATCGCGAAATGGACTTTTAAACAGCAATCGCAAGCATTGATTATAAATATAGGAAATAAAAATTCTTTTTGTAGAATAAAGTTTTTTATAGCGAAATCCAATGATTAATTGGTAGTAGTCTCTCACCGCAAGCATCTTCTTTAACTCGTACACATCATATTCATTGTCGCCGTCAACCATGCATATCCATTCATATTTAGAATTGGCAACTCCCGTTTTTAAGGCGCCGCCATAACCCATGTTAACAGCGTGATGTATTACCTTTACCTTGGAATTACTTGCCGCAATAACATCAGCAACCTTTCCAGAATTATCCGGAGAGCAATCATTTACTATTATTATTTCGTATTCGTTCGCAATTTCATTTAAAAGAGAAATCGATCGATCAACAATATTTGGTAATGTATGCTCATCATTGTAGGCAGGAAAAAATAAGCTCACGTTAGGTTTCATTATCATTAAAAAGAAATCCTTTTAAATAGACTCCAGGGCAAAAATCTTACAATATAAAATATTGGCTTCCAAAATCTTGGTAGGAAATAAAAGCTAGACACACTCATATTTTTTAGAACATCTTGTGAAATTATTGAAGTGCTTTCAACTGGAAAAAGTAGTTTTTTTGAAAATGCCAGATTAGTGTCCATGTAGCCGAGTGTATAAAATTGAACAAAGAAATTATATTTATAGGACTCAAAACGCAGCCCTTCAAAATAGGTTTGAAGGGCTGCCTTGGCAGATGCATAAGCAATATTTGACTGGCGGCCCCTAGCTGAAGCAATGCTACCAAAACCTATTATATTCCCCCCATTAGCTTTTATTGCTGGAAGATAGTAGTTTATTAACGTAACTGGAGATATGAAGTTAATTCTTAAAATATCATTCATTAATGAACTATTTAATCCAACAATATCGGAGTCACTTACAAGTCCTATAGGAGCTAATATTCCCATAAGAGGGCTATATTTTATCAATTCAGCATCGATTAAATTAAAATCTATTGTTGACGATAAAAAGTCAATCTCACAGATGGATATCTGCACCCCGTAGCAGCTAATTAAGTGATTCCTAAGAGCCATAAGATCTCTAGAATCACTTGAAATCAATATCAAATCATATCCATTAGCAGCATATGTTTCAGACAAGGATCGACCAAGACCGGCGGATGCACCGACGATAATAAAAGTCATATCTTGAGCCTATCTGATAACTCTGATCTTAAAAGCCTTAAAGGGTCATACTTAATCAAATTATTTCGAAATGAATCATAATTTTTGATGCTTTTAATGGCAATCTCATATGGCAGCCTAGAATCTTTTACGATGTATGGCTGCCCTTTAAAAGCAAGCATCATTTCATCCAGCTTACTGAATACACACAAAGTGTCTTTATTTACGTAGGCACCAAAGGAAATCATATAACCAGTTCCGGATGGGCTTAATGAATGCTGATTTCCCTTAAATTTTTTAATGGAAATCATTACGCCAGGAAAATTATTATTTTTCTGAAGGTCGTAAAAATAATCAATAAACTTTATTATGAACTGATCTTGTATCAATAACTGATACTCTCTCACCCCCAATTTTCCATAAAAATAATAATAGAAGCTATTGTTTATCAGAGGAAAACAAGATTTAATATATTCGATACTAGTAGTTTTACCGCAATTAACTCTATTATAAATATAATTGACTATTGAGGTGGAACTTTTATTCCAAGCCGAGAATGGTAGATCTTTTATTGTTGAGTTTAATTTGTATAAATAGGGCGTAAATTCTGTTGGAATTTTATCGTCATCCCATTGACTGGAAAAAAATAGCCCTTTACCGAAATTACTTCCCTTGGTTGCGTCATGCCAACTATAAGCAGACATGCCGCTGGCAGTGGTTAGCTTATCAATAGCCTCATACAGAGAAGCAATCCCAGTTGATACGGTTTTAACATAATAGGATGGAAGCTTTAAAAGTCTCAATTTTGTACTAATAATAATTCCAGTTAACCCATAACCTCCGCAAGTAAGGCTGAATATTTCAGGGTTATTGATACGAGATAAATTTTGGTAGCCATAGGAGGGGTGAAATAGCAGTATTTCTTCAACATAATCCGCGAAAGTACCATCTACAAATGGATTTTTTCCATGAGCATCAGCGGCAATACATCCACCAATAGTGATATAAGGATGACCTGGCAAGACTGGTAAGTGCAACTTATGTTTTGCAGCCCAATTAATGAGGTCTATCAGTTTGACGCCAGACTCAAGGAGAATAGTTGAATTGGCATGATCATATACACCAATCCTATTAAATTTAGTCATGTCTATTGACTTAGAGCCATGCCCGAAACTCGCTGGAGTATATGAAAAACCACCGCCCCTCGCAATTATTGGCTCCAAATTAGAAAGGCTATCTATATGACGATATCTATCTGGGCGCTGTATGGAAACGTCTAAGGAGAAACTTTTATCAAATGTTCTTAGCTTATGAAGGGCAATTAAATTATTCATTCTTTATTACCTATCTTGATAAAACATGATTTGTATTCAAATAAATTACCATTAATTTTACTCATTAAATCACTCACTGTTTGATCTGTAAAATTTTCTCGCCATAATCCAGATCGACAAACTACAATAGCACCAATATTTCTTCCATCTATATATTTTTCTGGATTAGAAACCACAGGATTTTCCAACGGGATCCAATCTGGAAGCATCAATGAATAATGCTGCGAGTAGTACGGTATGGTACTGTTCCAATCAAGGCCAAGAATTACAATTACATCAGCCTTCTTTACCTTATCTTTTAAGTACAACCCAATCTCATGTGAATTTTTATCAATGTCAGCTATTTTATTATTAAAATTATTTAAAAATAACCCATAAATAATGTAGTTTATAAATAAAATAGCCGAAATAATAGAAAAAAACTTTTTATTTATTAATTCCGCTTCATTAGTACATAAAATTATAGCCAACGCGCAAATCATAAACGCAATTGATGAATTATAATAATAATCATGCACAAAGTATAATGGTGCAAATATTAAAGGGCCTAATAAACTCGTTATTAAAAACAAAAATGAAATTCTGTTAAAAACTATCTTTGCTTTAAAATATCTATAGACAATCAATGATACAGGCACAATTAACCCGCCCAATAATATCAATCTAAATATAAAAACTTTGGCCCAATATAATATATCCAAACGAAATTGGATTGTTCCAAAAATCCATTCCCTCATCTGAGTACTACTAATGTAAGATGACAAATAGCCTGTATTTTTTATTATGTCGGAGTATAAGCTCCAAAAAATACTAGGTAAAAATGATAACGCAATCCCTAATACAACAACAATTCTATTTCTTGGAAAATTTTTATATTTAAAGATAAAATAAATATTATCTGAAAAATATACTAAAAGTAACGGTAACAATGTTGTAATTTTTTGAAGCCCTGCTAGCGTTGTTGATATAAGAAAAATAATAAGATATTTTTTTAAGTTCGAATCTAAATATTTTAGGTATGAATATAATGAAATTAATGCTAAAAAAGTTACTGTAGATTCTATTAAAAAGGCTTTTGAATAAAATAATTCAAGTGGACTAGTTATATACATAACCATTCCAATAAAAATAGCTTTTTTACCGAATGGTTTTAATATCAGGTATAGCGGAATTAAAATTAAATAGTAAAAAATTAATCCCACCATTCTTCCGCCCAGGTCCAAACTCACTGAGAATATATTCACAAATAAAGCTACGATTACTTGATACATAGGGAACTCTAGCGGTACACTCCATGGAAATCCAAGAACTGGAGTAAGATAATCCAATCTTAAACCTTCCTGAATTATCCAAAATGTTGTTAGTGCCGTTTGGGTTTGCCTATATGCATGCCTCTCAAGGAGAGGTTGTTCGCCATATATTATCAATAGGGCTAATGGAACTAAAAAAATAATTCCTAACATCAAAGCTTTATTTTTTATTTTCATATTTCATAATAAAGATAAGATAAAGTACACATAAAAAACGAGCTGAAAAAAATATGTCGACAAGGAGCATATTTAATGTAACTGCCAATGTTAACCAATGATAGCCGATACCACTAAATATTTTTCTCATAAACAACGCAAACAGAATCAATCCCATTAAACCAGTCTCACCCAACAACCTAAGTATCGATGAGTCCACAGCTGCAGAATAGTACCCAGGCCCATTTCCATATATCCATCCAAGTCCACTGATAGATTTTATTATCAGAAAATATGTGTAAATTCTAGATCCTGTACTTAAATCTATATTGCTGCCTTTAAAATATACCTCTCGTGAATTCCAATTTTCATCATATTCATGCTTATTTTCCGTTGTATTTACATCGTTATATATTTTTAATAAATTATCGCTTAGTAAATCAGTAGTGCTTATTATAAATTCTCGACCCCTAAACTGTTCATTAAAAAATATTCCTGCTACTACTATTAAAGCAATTCCTAATATCGCATATTTTTTTTTATATATTAATGTAGAGGAAAATAAACTTAATATTGAAGATTTTGCTCCACTTAATAATAGTATAAATAAACTTATTAATCTGTACTTTGATTCTCTAAATAAAATTACCCCTATTATAGCTATTGCACCAAGCTCATATGGTCCACCATATTGGGCTGACAGTCTATCCCCCCACCCTATATTTAGAGAATAACCAAACAACTCTAGAGATGCCCAGAAAATCGTGCTTATTATTATTATTAAAAGTAATTTATTTTTAGCGACTTTATCTTGAAGTCCTATGGCCGTAAAAATAACTAAATATTCATAAAGTTTGACACCATAAAGCAATGACTCTGCGCCTATTTCGAAGCTAGAAATAATGCTTCTTATGAAATACCAGCTAGCAAGATAAAAAAAGGCTTTATCAATTCTAAATTTAAAATTGCTATTGAAAATAAATGAAATTAGTATGAATAAAGCTGCGATATCAAATGGCTTAATAGCTCTAATATCAAATAGATAATAAAATAAATAATGTGGCGCTATAAAATAAGCGCAAAGCAGGAAGTATTGAAACTTTCTGGTCACAATTTTCGTAAATATTTTGCGGGAATGCCTGCCACCACGGTCCCTGAATCAACATCCTTATTAACTACTGATCCGGCACCAATGATTGAATTTGATCCGACTTGGATTCCATCTAAAAAGATAACGCCATCACCGACCCAAACATCATCCCCTATCACAACTCCTTTTCGCTGAGTTTTACCTGACGTGTAAGTGCCATCAGATCCCACAACATGACTTTCAGCATTAATGGAGCAATGTGAACCGAATTGACAATTTTTGCCAATCGCAATAAATCCACCCACCCCTATCTTGAAATTAGGACCTATAAATGTATTTTCTCCAATAGATAACCCTGCACCAGGAGTATTCAGCCCGCTTCTACACTGTATGGTCCCCCCCTCTCGAAGGGTGACACCGCTCCCTAGCTTGATTCCTACTTCAGATTGTGCATCTATGTAGCAATATTGACCAATCCACACTAACTTTCCACATGTGATCATCCGCGCAGAAATTATTTTTACGCCTTGACCCACAAAAGGAAGTCCAGACCCTTTCGACATGAACAACCAAACTAACAGGCCACGAATTGGACTAAATCCAACTTTTGATATCAGATAGATTAAATCCTTAGTATTATTCGGAATCGATCGCATTTATAGAGACTTATAAATTTGGTAGTATTCATCAGCAACCCGGGTCCAAGAAAAATGCTTCTTGAGGAAATTCATATCAATTGACTTGTCTAAAAATGGCGATCTAAATAGATTTCTTTCCAGCGCATTAACCAAGTCTAAGCAATCGTCAGTCTGAAAACCCATTTCTGGAGAGGGTGTAATCTCCAGAAGACTAGTATTTTGTGCAACAACTGTAGGCGCACCAATAAGTAGCCCTTCAACAGGAGGAATACCAAAACCCTCGTATTTAGAAGCATACACATGACAGGCTGTATTTTGATAAAGGGCAATCTTCTCATCTTCAGATATAAAACCCAGGCAAATCGGATCTTTGCCAAGCTTTCTGGAGCTCTCAACAAGTATCTCTTGGCTCTTAAAGTTTTCCTTACCTGCAATTACAAGATTAAGATTTAAATTCAGTCGATTATTTAATATTCCGATTGCCTCTGCCACTATTGGAATATTTTTTCTTGGCTCTACATTCCCGACCATTAAAATATATTGATCAAGGTGCGAGAACTTAGGAGGTAAATTTTTTTCTTTGCCATAACTATCAAATGAGTTTTGTATATTTTCACTAACAGCCAACTGTATTACTGAAGACTTAGGGGCCTCATCGCAGTAACTCAGGGCCCTATCCAAGGTGAAATTAGATGAAAAGACTACATGATCACATTCACTCATCTGCCGATAGAAATTTTTCCTTGCATAGTGACTGTTTCTCCACGAAAACCATTTTGGATAATCAAGTGGGATGACGTCATGAATGGTTGCTATTTTTTTAGCGGCTTTAATGGGCATCCTTGCAAAATAGGTTTCATGAGCAACTAACTCTTTAAAAGATTTTAACGCTTTACAATTGAAGCCATATTCAGCCAGCAAGTTCTCATAAGTTTTGTTTGCATGACTGACAATCTGCTTTAAATCGGATAGATTTTTAATCTCTTGATTTCTATTTCTATCGCTTTGAAAAAAAATAGATGTTTCTACATCAAATTTTGACATTGCTCTTGCTAAATTTACAACAAATACTGCCGATCCACTTAACGGCGACCTTACAGGCCTTCCATCAATTAATAATTTCATTAAAACCCCTTGACCATATATCTGATCTTATTTCGACTTCAGAGACATATAAATCTTTAACTTTTTCACATAATTTGTCATAAAAAATTTTATCCTCAATTTTTTGAAGTAAAAAATTCAACTCATTCACATTGGAATAAACTAATTCAGGAATTTTATTAACCATAAACTGGCCAAAAATATTTTCTATACAGCACGCAACAGGAATGCCTCGCGAAAAAAACTTCCAAGGCGTAAGTGGATCTACCTCATTCCATAAAGAAGGAAAAATTCCAATTATGGTCTGATCAATATGCCTCCTAATATCACCTTCGCTGAGCCATCCGGTATAAATTACATTCTCAAAAGATGGTCCGAGCGACCCTTTTTCTGGGCCTATAACCATTATTGGTAAACTAGAAACCAATTCTCGGTCTCCCAATACGCTCACGCCTTTTTCTGGATCGCCTCTACCAATATAAGTAAGATATTTTCTATTTGATGAATTTATTTCAGGAAAACAGAAATCTTGATCTATCTTATTTTTGAGTAGTTGGACGCGAGGGAATTGAGCAAACAACCCAACTTGCAATTCATTTAAAGCAATGATCTGCGGATTGCAAATTTTTATCCCAAATGCCTGAATCCAGAATCGCAGCCACCTATAAATCTTTATCCAATAGCTCGATTTATCACAATTTATAGATAAGCATTTTGCCCCACCACCCCTAACATTACATTTTTGTTTTTTATTGTAGTTATATAGACCACCATTTGGACATACTAGAAAATAGTCATGCGCAACAATGTAAACTTTTTTTCCTCTTAATGCATAAAATATTGATGAGCTTAATTGTTTCGTCCAGCTATGAATAATATATATACCAATATCATTCATAACAAATAATTTTTTTACTTTTTTGTAAGCCTTTATCCAGAATAAATTTTTCAAAAAATAGCGTGGGTAAAGTGGATAACCAATCAGATCATCGGTATTTTTCTGTAGACTCTCATCAACTACAGAGCAAAGTGTTACATCGAGGCCAGACTTTCTGAAGTCTTTATATTGAGAAATTGCTACCGCATCAGCTCCACCCATAACAACTGCATGATCATTAAGAATAAAAATCTTATTCAATTAAGCCAACTTTTTCAAGGCTATTAAATCCTGCCTCTCACAAATTATTCCCTCGGACACACCCATGACTTTGAGCCCATGGTTATTAAACTTTTCATCTATAAATTTCCTGCCTAGTACTGTATTCCCATAAGCAGATCCAAAATAAGTGGAAATATCTACACTTTTTGTTAGTGCCCTCCCCCTTTTTTGCAAGGTGCCTAACCAATCATAATTTTTGTAAAAAATTCCGCTTTTTTCCAATTCCAATTTAATTAATTCAGGACTTTCAGCTGTCTCATCTGCAACTACTTTAATTGCAAATTCACCTTCAATTGTTAATAAGAGAATTCCGTTCACTTTTAAAATTCTAGAAAATTCTAAAAGCCATATGTCAATTGTCTCAGCATCAAAATGTGAAAAAGTAGAGACGCTGTAAATTAAATCAAATTGATTTGACTCAAAAGGTAATGGCGGCTTGAAATTACTCACGCAAGAATTTACTTGAGGATAACATCGCTTAATGAAATCTATCGAGCTTGGATCTACATCACAGGCATAAAAATGCGTAGCGGGGAAATGTTTTGTAAACATCCTCAACTGACCAGCCCCACCGCAACCAAAGTCAAGTGCCTTTATTTTTTCATCAAAGTTCACGCCTAAATACTGCGCTAAGGTTGCAATTGGCAGGTATGTTGTAATGCCCGAGTAAATGTAGTGTTTAATTGTTTTTGCTGAAGTTCTTCGCATATTCGAATTTGGTGGAACCGGAAAATCAATAATGCCGAATAACCTCAAAAAAAATACCTCTATATTTTGTATTAAATTAAAAATTAATCTAGCTAATTCTCTAAGTCTCTGATTCATTTCTATAACTTTCTTAATCTAATTTTGCCGTGACAATTATACTTGGTGAGAGTAAAGCTTTACCTGTTCCAAATCCAAGCCTGTAGATTAACAGGATGATTTTTCTGACACCTTTTTTAATGCCCAATAGAATCTTTGCGTTTATGCCAACAGGGAATTCTGAGAGGGGAATAGCTCCGGCAATAGAAGTTATTTTAAACCCATGCTCCTTCAACTTAGCGCTAAGAATTGGGGCTGAAAGCATAGTTTTATGAGTAACATCTCCAAACTGCTCTATCAAACCGGCTGGACTTTGGCAATTAGGAAAACGTGCTACCAAATATCCGCCATCTTTCAGAACTCTCGCTGCCTCTACTAAAGTTTGATTAATTTCCATAATTTCTAAATGCTCAAAAACGTCCATGAATGTAAGTACATCGATTGATTTTGATTCGACAGAATTTAGTGATGAATACAGCTTTATTTCGAATTTTTTAGCCTCCCTAATCAGCTCGTCGTTTAATTCAATCCCAGCTATATTGGCTAATTTATTTGAGGCCCATTTTAATAAAGCTCCGTTACCAAATCCAACATCTAAAAGTAATGTTCCCGACTGAATTGGCACATTTTTAAACTCGTAATCAAGTTGACTTACTTCAGAATCGGTAGGATTAAAAAAGGTATTCCATCCTTTAAATTCTCTGTAATTTACATATTCATTATTAATATTTTTATTATTCATATAACATTCAGAGTTTGCGGAATTTATTCCTGCCACTCTTTCTTTTTCTCTATAAATTTTTTAACAGTTAAGCCCAAAATCATAACTGAAACAATAAAGTACCCTAAAACTACCGCATTTAAACTATAGTATTTTGCGAATATGAACAAAAATGAAATAGATGCAACTGCGCCAAGTAGGGAATTAAATGCCAGTGGCTCTTTTTTGTGCGCCCGCATGTATAGCGCCAATGCATAGGTCAGAAATGTCGCAACCGATGACAACATCAACACAAAAAATGCTGTTGGCGCCAAAAGCCTATCTGCATAATTACTACCATTAATGTGCAGAAAATAATTTATCCCGCTTGCCATTAATGCCATTACAAATACCAATGACGACGATGCTCTTGCTGAAATATAAAATACCTTATTTAATTCTTTGAAATTTCTCTTGGCAACTAACATTCCAAATTTGTTTGATTTTGTACTAATCCAGGCCATCGAGAATGACATTAAAGCCAATCCTATTGCCATACTCATCCCAATTTGACCGGCTGCTTTCGGCCCTTGATATGCGAAAACAATTGGTGATGCCAATTGGTAAACTATATAGCCACTTATCCAACTAAGGGCAATTCTCCATTGCATCGGCCATAATTCCTTAGAACAATCTAACCTTAATCCCCCAAATTTTTTTGTTCTAAATATATCTAAGATAAATTGTTTTTTACAAAAAATTAGATAAAAAATTCCCACAACTGCAGATACAGCCAACATCAATGAGGCTGAATATAAGTGCCCGTCAAATTTCAATAAACCCCACATTGCTATGCTGGCTAAAACATTTTGAATTACTCTGACGCCAGCAATCTCTTTAACAAACCCACACCCCTCTAGGTAGCAAAAAATTATATTGACCAAGGCTACCAAAGATGAAAAAAGACAAATTAAAAACCATGGTGCCTGCCATAGAATATAGCCACTGTTAGTGATAGGTTGTTTACTGAAAAAATAGTGACCTACTGGAAAAATAATCGCCAGAATCAATATAGCAACTACTAAACCCCAAGTTAAGGAGTAGCGAAAGAATGCGCTTAGACGATTTTTTACCAATAAATCACCTTCAAGCAGCCCTGCTTTATTCCAAGTCAGGTGAGCAACTTCATGACTAGCAAACTGCAAAATTACATAGCCCAACCCAAGCTCAAAAAATACCTGCAAACCCAAAACCGATAAAAATGTGAAATAGAAGCCCTGTTCGATCACAGTTAGGTAATGTCCAATTGCCCATAAGGTAATTAGCCCTGCAATTGACTGCCACCCACGCCCAAATAGATTAAGAGCTATTGATTTGTCAATTGCAAAAAAAGATATCACCCTTTTCACTGGAAATTGTCTGCTTTCTGAAATTTCCAAATGTCTCTACATGCGATTTCAATTGATCGAAATGCACTCCCATTAAGCTGGATGCTCGCCTGCTCAACGCTGGCATAGTAACAAGGCAAGTCTCCCGAGCGTCGCTGAACAACTACTTTTTTAAGATTTTTCCCAATTACTTTCTCAAAAGCATTTAATAAATCCATTACCGATAGAGGTTTACCTGTGCCTAAATTAACGCAAGTAAAGCCCGCATGGTTTTTTAGATAAGATATCGCTGCCATATGCCCCTCAGCTAAATCCATTACATGGATATAGTCGCGCTCACCTGTGCCATCGCACGTTTCATAATCATCGCCAAATATATTTAAATGGGGAAGCTCCCCAGAAGCAGCCTTCGCAACATATGGCATCAAATTATTTGGGATGCCATTGGGGTCCTCGCCAATAAGACCTGACTCATGAGCACCCACTGGGTTGAAGTATCTCAAGCAAGCGATTTTCCACTCGGAGTCTGAGTCAGCTAAATCCCGAAGTATTTCTTCAACCTGTAGCTTAGATCGCCCGTAGGGATTCATGGGATTTTTTGGATGATCTTCATCGAATGGCAAATACTTGGGTTCACCATAAACGGTTGCACTTGAGCTAAATACCAAAGTTTTAATTCCAACCTTTTGCATGACCTGAAATAGGTTAATCGACCCCTGAACATTGTTGGCGTAATACGAAATAGGGTTAGCCACAGACTCACCCACTGCCTTTAACCCTGCAAAGTGAATAACAGCCCCGATCTTGTATTCGCGCAAAACCCTCTCAACAATATCTGTATCGCGGACATCTGCTTCAATACAGGGCAGAGATCTGCCAAGGATTTTACGTATGCGCTTTAGAACACTCTTATTACTATTGCTAAAGTTATCCAACAGCACCACTTCGTGACCAGCCTCTGTCAATACTACAGCGGCATGGCTACCGATATACCCAGCACCGCCAGTTAATAAAATATTCATGCAATAGAAAAATAAACATAATGATTAAACATATTTTCTTCTGTAATTTTTTTAATAAGTTCTAAATTTTTGGATGATTACTTGAAAAATAATTCATAAATATATATAAAAAAGATGGTAGATTGGCTATAAGGCACACAAGGCGAAATGCAACATATACATAGATTATATTATTAAAGCTATTAGTTATTAATGAATACATTTCACTATAAATATATTCTGAGATTCCGAGGCCGCTTGGCGACAGAGGAATTAGGGTTCCAAAAAAGGCAAGTTGAACAGACATCGAACTTGCGATAAAATTTAAATTTAGTTCATATGCAACAGTTATAAAATAAAAAGATATAAGTACAGTGTAATTGACCAACATTGAAAATGGAATTAAGAAAAAAATTCTTAGTTTATTATTGTTAATAAAACTAAGAAAATTATATATTTTTATTCCACCAAAACCTTCAAGATTATACAATAATTTAATAATTTTAATTCTAACAATATAGATAACATATAAAGTTATAATTATTGAAAGAATTCCAATTAATATATAATATATAATATTATATATTAATATATCTTTTTCTATAAAAATCATATAAAATAAAGATATATTAATTATTAATGAGGTCAATGAAATCATGCGATCAACTAGCACCGTATAGGATATCGCATTCCAGATGCCCTCTAACCTAATTTTTTTCCTCAGTAATTCATATCTAAAATAATCGCCTAAAAGCATACCTGGTATATATGTTGATATAGTATTTGATAGATAGAAGATATAGAAAATATCTGAAAATTTTAGAGATTTATCTATTGTCTTTAACAATAAAAGCCATCTTAAACAGGATAATGCGTATGAAAATAGAAGGAATATTAGCGCTATTGATGCATAAATAAAAAATTCAATCGTTAATGACGGCTTCAATTGTGAGATATTAACTGAATAGGCAGTAAAATATATCAACCCTAAAGTCGATATTAATATCACAGCTCTTTTTACATTATTAACCATTAATTACTAAGGCATAGATACTGCGAGAAAACAAAAAAGCGACCAGCGCAACCATAACTAGAGCAAGCTCTAATCTTGCTGCGCGCTCCTGTAACAGTATTCGTAAACCATTGGTCGATGTCTTTAGCGCATCCCCAATATGCCTATTCTTCAAAAAATCATCTATCTATATTTGCTACTCAAGCCCGCTAATGCCCGATACCGCGCATTAATCTGTTTATTAGCGTGTCTCAAGACTTCATCCCGTCACTTTTAATGCTCAGCCATACTCGCTGGCCCAGAAGCACTAGAAGCATTAAAAAGAACGCCCCAGCTAAACCGCCCACAGTAAACTTAATCATTCCCTTCTTGCCACTACTAGTCGGCGCTGTATTGGCCTCCAAACCCTTAGTGAACCTAGACTGAATCATGAGTAGTTGAGAATAAATTTGATCCAAAATCTCTTGTTGTTTGGGATCATCATTAGTTAAATTAGCCCGCAGCTTAGCTTCAATAGCCAGTAGCTCAGCGTCCAAAGCAAGGCCATCAAAAGTGATTTTAGCTAAAGGAAGCGCTGCATGGAGGAAGTCTTTAGTTAATGCCAGCTGGGCCAAGCGATCGCGCATCCGCTGCAGATTTTCCTTGGACTGATTGATGTCATTATTCACCGCAATGATTTGGGTGGTAATGGAGAGGTACTTGGCACCGGATTCTTTAGGATCAATTACCTGCTGCCCTTGATTTGAATTACTAGGATAGCGTTTGTAGAGATCTTCCAGGCTTTTAGCTCGCTGTTGTTGGTAGCCCATCTCAATTTGGGTCGTGGTAATTTTTTTCTGAATATCTGCCGCAGCACTGATGACATCACCCTCATAGGCATTGAGCATGTTTCGCAGTTGCAAATAGGCTCCACCAGTACGTAAAAATTTAGCGGCCGCCTTGACCGATTCTGAGGCCTTTTCGTTGCTGGGGCCTCCAGCGCTGAGGGTCAAGCTCAAGATTGTGGTGCTGGCTCCATCAAACTCTTTACTCACACCAGCCAAGTCTTTGGTATCAGCCTTCGATAAGGCATAACTAGGCACGACATTTTTTTGCCACCACTGGTCGTTAGCCATTGCCTGATATAGACCCACCTGACCGTCAGGAGCCGTACCCCCCTCCACCACTTGGGCCGCCAGATTAGGCAGGCTCTTTTGAATGATCTTCCAAGATACCAAATCGAGCCCATAGGTGTTGGTGTTGGTGTTGGTGTTGGTGTTGGTGTTGGTGTTGGTGTTGGTGTTGGTGTTGGTGTTGGTGTTGGTGTTGGTGTTGGTGTTGGAATTATTAAGCAAAGTGTATTCAGCAGAGTATTGCCCTAAGAAAAACCAACACCCAACTCCAAGAGTAGCCCCAATCAATGCAGCGGCTGCAAGCTTCTTCCAGGAATCAATCCCAAACCGGACAATATCCAAGAGAGAGATTTCGGCCCCATCATTATTGCCGCCAGACTCATCACGAGAAGGATGGGATTGCACGGAATGTTCTAGCGACGTCATTAGAAATGCTTTCCAATAAAATGTAATAAGCTTACGCTAACAGATTCCGATTATCTCATTATTAAATTTATAATTATGCAATTTTGAGTTGATTGGCTGCACATTCACAACACTCAGAGGTAGGATTAAGCAAGCTCTCCTAAAGTTGGGAATTAAAACTATACTTTACCGATGATTCAAAAACTCTGCCAATTTACCCGGAAAAACATTTCTTTCCCGATCTCAGCCTGTTCTGCCGGGCTTCTGGCTATTTGGCCTATACCAGAAACGATTGCCCTCAGATATCTATTGATGGGTGTTGGGTTTTTAGTTAGTCTAGTCTACCTTAGCCGCGAATCACATGCGCTCTTTAAATATGCTGCGTGGCCAATTTGGGTATTTCTGAGCATTTATGCGTGGATATTAATTCATTTGGCTTTTTTTTCGACCCAATACTCGCTTCAGTTATCCGAAGTCAGCAGTATTTGGCTAAGGACGCTCTTGATAGCGCCCCTAGGATTGGCTCTTGGTTTGGAGTATTCAAAAAGAATTGCTGGTGCTAGCGCTAAAACCTGCTTAGGGCACGGGGGGTGGCCGTTAATCATTTTGTTTACGGGATTATCCGGTCTCAGCCTCATAAGCGCTGGACGCTATTTTTACGAGGTCTATCAAACCCTAAACCCAATTCATATGGGTCTTTTGTACTCCTTTTATAAAGCGAAACAACCATTTGTCATTGCTAATGTACTGCTACTTCCCCTCTGCTTTATTTTGATCCTTCGGGCGCTGAATACTCAGGAAAGAAAAGTATGGATAGCGCCTGCCACCATCGGAATATTATTGAGCATATTTAGCTCCTATTTTTCCAATACGAAAAATGGAATCGCTATATTTGCAATCGTCTTGATTGTTTTTTTATGGAATCTTCTTTTAAAAACCAAGCCTTCAATAAGAAATTTCTTCGCTGGAATTGGTATCTTAGTGATATTAGGGGGCACCTCCTACCTAGGAATTTCAAAACATCTTGAGCATAACCCCCAGTGGCTCTCAATGATTGCTGATGCAAAGATTGGGATAGATATTGACCATCAAAACCGCTGGAAAAATTCAGGTGCATACCCGCACAACGGGCTGGGAAAAGTTGTCGACATCAGCACCTACGAGCGATCGGCCTGGTTTGTGGCAGGCTCGCGCCTCTTGGCCGAGAACCCTTTAGGCTATGGATTGCTAAATCATTCATTTGGTGCGCTAGCCAGCGCTAAGTGGCCGGACTATAAAGTAGCTTCTGAAAAGTTTCGTGGCGCTACCCACAGTGGTTGGCTCGACTTTGCCTTAGGGCTTGGTATCCCCGGCTTATTGCTAGTTTTAATCCCTCTTTGGGCATCTTGGTATAGAGCGCTTTACCAAGATGGGCTTTGGTATTCCTATGCGAGCTGGACCATTCCAATAATGAGTTTTGCCTACCTCACCACTGAGGTTGCGGTAAGTCACTTTATTGAAATGTTATTTTTTATGACGGCATTTTTCTGTGGTCTCACTCTCCGACATCCAGTTAAACACTGCTGCCTTGGTAGCAAATAAGCCCTAGGTCTGAATTACTTAAGGTCGATTAGATGTTGATCAACTAACATTTGTATGAAGAATTGAGAGCCCTCTTTGCTAAAGTGGCTAGTATCAAAAGCCATCGGGATGAGGAGACTGTTTGAGGTTGACATTAAACAACCTTGATCATTGCATAGCAGCTCAATGGGGGAAATAAATTTGATGCTCATCGCCTTAATTAAATCGGACATTTTCTGATCGGCATCGAGAGATCTATAGTCGAAACGCTTATAAGATCTATTTTCATGTCCCGGCTTATAGAGCTTAGCTGCCAACTTAGCTTGATCAACATAGAAGACGGGCATATTACCTAGAACTTCAATAGTTTCAACCCCAAGACTTCGTATCAAAGAAATTGTGTCTAGAAGTTTGTCTATCGGCAACACATTAAATTGATTAACGCCGTCGTATTGCATCCAATTTGCCGCCAACACAACTACCTTTGGTCGAATTTCTTTGATGGCATTAACTGCATTTAAGTTATGACTAATACACTTTTGATTTTCATCCAAGGCCCCTGATTTATCGCCTCTTGGTGCAAAATCAAGAATGGGCGGACACGCTGGCATTGAGTCATCATACAAACTAAAGCCAAGCTTGCTTGCCTGCAATAGTAATCCGGCATTTAAATGACCCGCATGCGAATCCCCCCATAAAAAAACTATGGGGATTTTCCTTGTCGCAAAGGGGGTTGTGCGTACGGCATCCTCGCATACAACCTGCCCATTAGAGTCAAGCACGTTAAAACAACCAGACTTTCCAAATGCACTGCTCAACGAGGCATTTGGTGACTCCACTGCAATCTTGCGCGATGGCAAACCCTCGCGTTGATAAGTGTTAAATCCTAAAAAGCCCATCAGCAATACACCCGCAGTTAAAACGGGAACTGAATAAATAGTTGCCATTTTATTGCGAAGAGGCTTTTCTATAAAATGATAGGTGCAATAAGCCAGAAATATAGAGATCGCAATCAAAAAAAGATAAGTGAACGGACTTATTTCCTCCAGGGTAGTTATCCGGAAAAATGTCAGTACAGGCCAATGCCAGAGATACAGTGGATAACTGATTAATCCAAACCAAACAAACAAGGGTAAAGCTAAAACTCGATGATTGAACCAAGAGCGTGGTCCGACCAAAATGATCAATGCCGCCCCTAATGTTGGCAATAGCGCCCAAGCACCAGGAAAGAGGCTTTGGGATGACAGAGATACCAACCCAGCACCTACCAAAGCAAACCCAAGGAGTCCAAGAACATTGCTATAACGACCCTGCAAATGAGCAACAAATTTCTGTCTATATATATAGAGGTAGGCAATGCTAGATCCAATCAGCAATTCCCACATACGACTTAATGGCGAAAAGAATGCGGCAATAGAATCGCCGTTTACAAGTAACAGACTGTAAAAAAAAGATGCTACCAATAAGCAAATAATCAATCGCCGAAAATGCACTCTTAATTTATATGCAGCCAGTAAAAAAATTGGCCAAACAATGTAGAACTGCTCCTCGATCCCCAGACTCCATAAATGGAGCAACGGCTTGGTATCAGCTAACCGATCAAAATATCCACTTTCTTTCCAAGTGAATATATTGGAAAGAAAGCTTGAGCCACCCAGAATATGTTTACCCAATTGCGCAAACTCTCCAACGGGCAAAAGAACCCACCCGAGCCCAAATGTTGCCATCAAAACCAGCAGTAAGGCCGGAAATATCCTCCGAATGCGACGACTGTAAAAAGCTCTAAAACTAAAACTTTTATCCTCAAGATCATTGAATAAGATGGATGTGATTAGGTAGCCTGATATCACAAAGAAAATATCTACGCCTATAAACCCTCCAGGCAAGAGGTTCGGGAACGCATGAAAACAGACAACCGATAAAACAGCGATAGCTCTTAACCCATCGATATCAGGGCGATATTTCAGATGGGATGTTTGACTAGTCATTAGTCATTTTGATCAAAGCGTGTAGATCTGCAATACATAAGAGAAACTCTAAAATTAAACGTTGACTAGATAGGCGTTCAAATCGGCAGGCGTTCCAATTCCATGCATCTGATTATGCTCAATATTGAAAATCCCCACCTTCAATCCATCACCAATTAAATAGTTATACACAGGACAAATATAAAACTCATTATTTGTCCTGTCATTTTCAATGATCATTTGGATAATTGAATCCAGTAGGCAATCAGCCCTCTTGAAGTGGTAAATACCCACAGTGGCAAACTGAGAAATAGGTTCTTTTTCACGTACACGCACAACCAATTTTTCAGCATTCAGTTCTGCAAAAGACCATTTTGGATTACGCTCCCCATCAATAAAAGTCATGATGGAGCCATCCAAATTCCTTGCCTCTGCATCCCCAATGAAGTCACTAAAGTCAATATCAACAATTTGGTCTGAATTGGCGACTATCACGGGCTGATCCAAATCAAGAGCCTTCCTAGCGTATAAAACGGTACAGGCCGTCCCCTCGGTTGTTTTCGAAACGGGAATAAAAGTGACGGGATAGGAGCGAGAAATCTCCTCCACTACCCCGGGAAATCTCGCGAGATGCTGAGCATTTGCCAGAAGAATGAAATTGACATTGGGGTGGCTCAAGTTATCCATCACCCTTGAAATCATGGGCTTACCATTAACGTCAATAAATGGTTTGGGCAACTCATAACCGGCATCGGAAAATCTAGATCCCAAGCCTGCCATTGGGATAACAATATTCATAATTTAAACATCCAAATATTTATCATTGATTGCGCCGGGAAGCTTCACAACCACTGTCGTGACGTCCTCCAGAGCCAGAAAGTCGGTTGAATCGCCTGGCTCAATGACAACAATATCATTGGCATAGTACGTGCACTCATTCATGCGAGCGCTTCCAGAAAGAATCACCGTAATTTCCGTTGCAATCTTGTGATGATGTTTCTCAGCGTAGTCACCCTTGGTGTATTTTTTTACCCCAACCTCTACTGCCTGAGTTTTCATTAGGGTGGGTAAAAAATCCCCCACAAACCAACCACCCTTCATTTCGGATAAATTAGCAATTTTCATATTCTTGAATTGGCCTGCTCATATTCATAGATTTTTTGCGGCGTATAAAAAGAGTGGTATCTCTGGTTGTCAATCGAAAAACATCCCACCGCCTTTCCTGACAATACATATTCATTAAATACGGGTGAAATAAAATACTTACCATCAGTACTCGATCCATTCTTGATCGAGTTCATGCTATTTTTAATGAACTCTTTTCCCTTTTTATACAAATACAATCCAGCAATAGCATTTCGACTAATTGGTCTTTTTTCGGCCGCCTCCACAACATTGCCCTCTTGATTGAGTCTCACATAAGACCAGCGCGGATGCACGGAATTAAATGCTGCACAGGCTGCATCTAAAGGGCTAGCAATAAAACTCGCTATCACCTCAGCAACACCACCATCAAAAATTTGATCCGCGTTTGCAATGATCAAGGGCTCATCATCATAGATATGATCTATTGCTAGCAGCACACTGCATAAGGCGCCTTGAGTTTCTCCACGCACCTTGATGACCACAGGAGTAATCGGGCTTAAAAGACTTAAGGTCTGATCAAGGTGATATTTTTCACAGTCATCTTGCTTAACAATAAAAATAATCTTCTTAAATTCGATATTTGTAGTGATATTCTCAATCACATGCTGGATCATTGGCCTGCCCATAATTTCAATTAAGGGCTTTGGGTAACCAAACTCTTCAATCTTAAAAAAATTGGATCCCGAGGCAATAGGAATAACCAAGTTCATAGTGCGCGCTCGATTTCTTGAATACGTGTAGTTATATTTTCAAAATTCACATCCTGTGTACTAGCGACGGTCAGTAAATGAGCTCCCGAGGCTTTTGCCGCACGTATGCCGTTCTCGTTGTCCTCTAAGATTAGGCACTCATCAGGCGACAAATTCAACTTCCTAATTGCCGAAACATACATTTCTGGATTTGGTTTTGGCTCTTTAACATCCTCATTGGATAAATAAAATTCAAAATAAGACTTAATTGCCGCTCTCTCAAACATCAAATCCATTGTTTTGCGCATAGAATTTGAGCAAGAAACTAGGCGATATCCTTTGGAGTGGAGTTGAGATAACGCATACTGATGATTAAAAGTTGGCCTACATTTTGCATAAGCCAATTGAAATGTAAATTCCTGTTTAATATCATTTATAAAATGATGTAACTGCTCTGGCAACCCCCTTTCGAGGGTTAGCATTTCCAGTTTTTTCTTGGTTGGCAAACCATCATAGGTCACCAGATGGTCATAGCGACTAATCTCCATGCCAAAAAGAGATAGGGCCATATTTAAGGCCTCATAGTGCCAATCTTTTGCGTCAATTAAGACGCCATCCATATCAAATAAAACTGCCTTAATCTTGGGCATCAAAAAATTCCTTGGCTTCTACTGGAAAATCAGTACAAATTGACATCATTGAATTAAGGTGAAATTTATTATTTTTTAGTAAATTCCAAATACCCCAATGAGGACGTCGATGCAACTCTGGTGAAACCACTGTAACCGCCTTACCCATACCTAAGTAGCGATTTAGTAGTTCAGCATCATACCAATCGCTCTGAAAGCAATCCAACCAAACGCCACTCGCCTGATCTAGAAAAGCTGGGGATAGCTCAAACTCACTTACCCTGCTGTAAAAAGGCACCCCTTTGTTAATGTAGCCCAGTGTATCTGGTATCGACATATCAAACACAAAGTAATTTCTCAGATTTGAGTCGGCGGCAAATACAGCCATCAGTTCATAAAGCCCATCTGACTTAATATTTAATGCCATCGGTGCGTTAACAGGATTTTCCAAATAAAGCTCAGCGAGCTCCTTTGCCAACAACGCATCCTGAGCCGGGGGGTCGTGAGAGACCACCAACCCACCCATCTGGTCTCGAAAATCAGTTTCGATTCCAAACCCTTGACTTAGTGCTTTTTTGAAGGCTTCCTCGGTATTTTTTTCATCTGGCTTAGTCCAGAGGCCTCGGTGCGCAATAATTTGAATCATGACAGCCCTAACTTTGCATTCAACAGAAGCGATCTAACTTGCCAATCATCACAGTACGGCGCCTCATCCAAGGCCTTTTCTTTGACATAGCAAACCTGAGAATAAGGATTGAAACTAAAGTTGGTGTGCTCACGTACTCGGATAGACCACTCAACATCTTCACTCTCACCCCAGTGCAATCCCTCATTCAGTGGATGAGCTAAGAAAAAATTTTTCTTAACGCAAAAATAAGTTCCCGAGATATACATAAATCGACTTAAATGACTGATCTCATATGGCAGTAATGTGGCACCAATTTCTGGGTAATCCCATACCAGCCAATCACGATGCCTAGTCTGATTTTTATTGAGAACTGCATTGACACACACATTCCAATCAAACCCATATTGATTAAAGCCCTCCCTCCAACCAGACTTCAGGGCAACATAATCATGCATTAAGCAAATGTTATCGAAATGTGCATTTTGTACCAGCAGATTTTTCTTTCTTGTAATCCACCCCCCTCGCATCAATGCATCCTGAAATTTCCCTTTTTTAACAGCCCGCCTAAAGCACTTCCAATCGAATGAAAAATGCTTCTCCGTGAATGGCAAGAAATGAATGTGCTTTAAATCTTCTGACGCTTGAAGGGATTTTATTTTGGATAAGGAGCAGCATCCGATAACAATAATTTCGAAGTCTGATCGATCTGAAAATTCAGAAATAATTGAATTAATCACCAAACTAAGCTGTCCCTCGCCCCCGGGTGCAGTCGGAATACAAAAACTCCAACCAAACTTAGTCGTTGCTGAAGGTGAATTCATGCTTTGCAGGATAGGTATTCAGATACAGCTAGTTTTAACCCCTGCTCCAGCCCCACCTTAGCATTCCAACCCAGCCGATTTAACCGCTCCGAACTCATCCACTTTCTAGGTGATCCATCAGGCTTACTGGGATCAAAACTAATACTGCCTTGATAGCCCGTTGCTTTAGCTACTGCATGGGCTAACTCATTAATGGTCACATCAGATCCAAAGCCCACATTGATGTGGCTTTGCATTGGCTCTGTGTGTTGATCGTAGGTAGTCTTATCTAGCTCCATCACAAAGACAGAGGCTGCTGCCATATCGTCTACGTACAGGAACTCCCTTTTAGGGGTGCCTGTGCCCCAGATCACTACTTCTGGGCTATTGGCTACTTTAGCCTCATGGAATCGTCTAATGAGTGCTGGGATGACATGGCTATTTTCTGGATGGTAGTTATCCCCTGGGCCATACAGATTGGTCGGCATCACGGAGCGGTAATCAATCCCATGAGACTGCCCATACTGGCGGTTATAACTCTCACACATTTTGATACCGGCGATCTTGGCAATGGCATACGGCTCATTGGTGGGCTCTAACTTGCCTGTGAGTAATGCATCTTCACTCATGGGCTGCGGGGCTAACTTGGGATAAATACAGCTCGATCCCAAGAACAAGAGCTTTTTGACTCCAGACACAAAGGCTTGATGGATGACATTATTTTGCACCATCAAGTTCTCATAAATAAACTGTGCTGGGTAGGTATTGTTGGCATGGATGCCCCCTACCTTAGCTGCCGCTAAGTAGACTTGGTCTGGCCGCTCAAGCTCAAAGAAGGCTTGTACAGCAGCTTGATTGGTTAGATCGAGCTCGCTATGAGTACGGGTCACAATGTTGCTAAAGCCCTTAGCTTGTAGATTACGCACAATGGCTGAGCCCACCATGCCTCTGTGGCCAGCAACATAAATCTTTTGATTGAGATCTTTACTCACGTATTCTCTTTGTTAGCTTTATTTTCTTTTAATCAATTAATTGAATTAACTCTCTTTACCTACCGCAACAGAGTAACCATGCTTTTCTAAGAGCGCATGTTGCTTGGCTTTTTCTAGATCGTTAGCCACCATCTCGACGATCATTTGATCGAGGGTAATCTCTGGCACCCAGCCCAGTTTTTCTTTGGCTTTCGTTGGATCACCCAAGAGGGTTTCAACTTCAGTAGGACGGTAGTAGCGTGGATCGATTTGGACAATTACATCGCCAACCTTCAGTGCAGGGGCTTTATCACCCTCGATAGACGCTACGATGGCTTTTTCATTTTCGGCTGTGCCCTCAAAACGCAGAGTGATGCCTAACTGTTTGGCACTACGGGTAATAAACTCGCGCACGGTGAACTGCACACCGGTAGCAATGACAAAGTCTTCTGGTTTGTCTTGCTGGAGCATGAGCCACTGCATACGGACATAGTCTTTAGCATGACCCCAGTCACGTAGTGCGTCGATATTGCCCATAAAGAGGCATTTCTCTAAACCTAGGGCGATATTGGCTAGGCCACGAGTGACCTTACGAGTCACAAAGGTCTCACCACGGCGTTTAGACTCATGATTAAAGAGAATGCCATTACAGGCATAGATGCCATAGGCTTCGCGGTAGTTGACGGTAATCCAGTAGGCATACATCTTGGCGACCGCATAAGGACTACGGGGATAGAACGGGGTGGTTTCTTTTTGGGGGATTTCTTGTACTAGGCCGTAGAGCTCGGAGGTGGAGGCTTGGTAAAAGCGGGTTTTCTTTTCTAAACCAAGAATGCGTATAGCCTCAAGCATTCTGAGTGGCCCCATCGCATCCACGTCCGCTGTGTACTCAGGAGACTCAAAAGAGACGGCTACGTGAGACTGGGCACCGAGGTTATAAATCTCATCAGGCTGGGTTTGCTGAATGATGCGCACCAAATTGCTGGTATCGGTTAAATCACCGTAGTGCAAGATCAGATCGGGATGGTTTACATGCGGGTCTTGATAGAGGTGGTCAATGCGCTCGGTATTAAAAGAGGATGCGCGGCGTTTGATGCCATGAACAATATAACCTTTTTCCAATAAGAACTCAGCAAGGTAAGAGCCATCTTGGCCAGTAATACCGGTGATGAGGGCGACTTTTTGTTTATTGGTCATAGTGATCTTTGCTTACTTATTTAACTTGATTCATTGTAAAGAGTGATACATTTTTTTAACAACCTTAACCCTTTGGGTCGAAGCTTTCCAAGCTAACATCTGATGCACTGTACTAGGGTGAGAACGCCCAATAGCCAAATCGGTATGTTGGGAAAGATTTGAATCCTGAGCAACGGGATCCTTCCGGGTGAGGCCGGCTTGCTCAAATGCAGTTTTCACAAACCCCTCTAGGGTAATTGCTGTCCCCATAGTAATCACATAATCTTGAGGCTGATTTTTTTGCAGCATAAGCAACATCGCCTCTATACATTCTGGCACCCAAGCCCAATCCCTCCAAATATCTAATCGGCCAAGTTTTAACTTTTCACTACCAGTATCCCGCCGACTTACACCGCAAATTGGAGTATCAGAGGTTTTAACTGCTAGCTTGATATTGCTCATGAATTAGAGCGTCCATAACTATCCTCAAAACGCACGATATCGTCTTCACCCAGATAACTACCCGACTGCACTTCAATGATTTCCAGCGGCGTCTTTCCTGGGTTAGCTAAGCGATGGGTTTGCCCCTGAGGAATATAGGTACTTTGATTCTCCGTCAGGGTGATGACTTGATCACCATTGGTAATCTCCGCAACGCCTTTGACCACAATCCAGTGCTCAGCCCTGTGGTGATGCATTTGCAATGAGAGGCTAGCTCCAGACTTTACTTGGATGCGCTTCACCTTGAAGCGCTCACCTTCATCTACACTGTCATACCAACCCCAAGGCCGAGCAACTTTGCGATGAAGGTTTTTCTCCTCCCGCTTTTGTGCCTCTAGTTGAGAAACGACATTTTTGACATCTTGACTATTTTTTCGATCGGCCACCAGAACTGCGTCAGCAGTTTCAATAATAATAAGATCTTCCACTCCGACAGCGCTAATCAATCTGCCACTCGAATGAATCAATGAGTTTTTAGAGTTGCTAACAATGACATCCCCCGAGATCACGTTACCGCTCTCATCTTGTTTCCCCACCTGCCATACAGCATCCCAGGCACCCAGATCACTCCAACCGGCACTGAGCTCAACCATTTTTACCGAGAACTTGCTGCCAGGGCATTTTTCTATCACTGCATAGTCGATCGATTCACTGGGAACTGTTTTGAAAATTTCCGAATCAGGGCGAATAAAGTGGGTTCGATCAGAATGATCGCTACTACGAGAAAGCCATGCAGCTTCAGTCACACTAAAAATATCCGGACGAAATTCCTTTAAAGCAGACAGCCATGTGCTAGCACGCAATACAAACATGCCACTATTCCAAAGGTAGCTACCATCCGCTAAATAACTTTGCGCAGTCTTTACATCAGGCTTTTCTACAAATTTTTCCACCGCATATTCCTGATTCTCACCGGGAAGTCCTTGTCGCTTAATATAGCCATAACCAGTTTCAGGCGCGGTTGGCGTAATTCCCAATATGGCAATTGTTTGTTTGGATTGATCAGCCTCAACTACCGATACAGATTCTCGCAACGCCCTGACAAATGCAGTCTGGTTTTTAACCGTTTGATCTGCTGGGGTAATCAGTAAAATAGGGTCATTTTCAGTGGCGGCAGCACCCCCTACGAGATCCACTGCCGCAAAGGCGGCCAAACTTAACGCCGGAGCGGTATTTCGCCCTACTGGCTCAAGTAGCAGTGTTGCCCTGACATCCCTTAATTCACGCAATTGATCTAAGACTAAAAAACGGTGCTCCTCGTTTGTAACAATGAGGGTGGAGCCCAAATTCATACCCTGCCCAGCCCCTACCGCATTCATTCTCTGAATTGCCTGCTGGAACAAGCTCTGACTTGAATCGTCGCCCGAAAGCACCAAAAACTGCTTTGGAAAGCCTGAGCGCGACAAAGGCCACAGACGAGTGCCCGATCCGCCGCAAAGAATTACCGGAATAACTAAGGTGGCTTTATCCATGGGATTAATTTGCAAAACCTTTATGCTTTTTGTAAATATGACTCAATTTTATAGGTGTTTAGCAATCAAGCTCACTTTTTTGATGGCACGAAAAAGAAGTGGCTATTACCCCAAGCATCAATGCCCACAACCCAGTTATCGTATGCACCCCTTTAATTAAGCCTCTTCTGAATAGCTTCTCTTAACATTAACATCACCTTTACGAATCCTACAAAAAAACTAAGCCCATTATTTTTTCAGCTCCTTGAAATCGTACTTGTCAGCAAAAAACATAGAGCCACCATACGATAGGTGAGTAGAGTCCCTGTAATTTAAATTATCCTTGCCATCAATTGGGAAAATTCCCTTGATGTACGGTCGAGTATCAAACACCTTGACCTGGGTATTACTGAGTAAAGTTTCAATCAATTTATTGTAATTAGCAAAATCGTCTATCAATCCAATTTGATCCAAGCTACAGGTAGCGCCATTTGAAAAGTGAGGCCTCTTGAAAGTACAAGATCGCACATCATGATTGAGCTCCGGCATATCATATAAAAGGACAACCTGTTTTCCCTTTGCTTCAAGCATTTTGATAGTTCTAGTTAAAGCTAAAACTGTTGCCTGGTAATTATCTAGAGAATCCAATTGGTGTAACTTATCATCAAAAATAAAGTTGCTTTCGAATGTTAGGTTATGCCTAAAGGCAATAAATACCGTTTTAATATGCGGGTCATTTAATACAAATTTATGCAGGTGGGATGTTCTTCTATCGCACTGTAGGTTGGGCTCAGGAGGCTTTGTCACTCTACTTATATCAAAGAATGGTGGGCAACCACCAGCTCCGAGAAGTATTAGATTGCCACCATGATTTCTATAGTATTCATTCAATCCTGGATAAAAATGGTTCGCATGTGAGTCGCCAATAAGAGCAACCGTTGGTGGTTCGGCAATATTCTCAACCAGGCAATATTGATCAGCGCCGTATTTAGCAACGCATTCAGCGCTACGGTTATAGTTTTCGGGCCACTCCAATTGAAGACGATATTTAGCGGCAAGCCTACCGCTATGGCCATCGTCAATCCGAAATGGAAAACCACCTTCTGAGTAAACAATCCATCCCAAGAGCGCAACCGTCAGCATTCCAAACGCCAAGAATATGGATTTCTCTTTTAACGCCTTGCCGTACCTAAAAGACCTTTCAACATAACGGTACGAAAGCCATGCTAGAACAATAGACAAAAGAATTGCGCTAATCGTCATCCATCTTGAGTTTCCACCAACAACTTTCACAAAAGTTAATAGCGGCCAATGCCAGAGGTAAAGAGGGAAACTAATCAAGCCAAACCAAACCAATATTTTATTTGACAAAATCTTTTTACCGACCCAAGACTTTGTACCAGCGATGATTAATAAGGTTGTACCCAAGACTGGAATGCAAGCCCACCAACCTGGAAAAGTCAAATTTTTGGAAAAGAAAGAGATGGCACCAGCAATTAATAAGAGCCCAATCAATCCGCAAGCATTGGCCCATCTGTTTAGAAAATCAATCAGTATTTTGTGATAGAGCGTCACATAGGCCAAGCAAGCCCCGCAGAGGAGCTCCCAAAAACGAGTGAACGGAGAGTAAAAGGTGGCAATACTATCCTCCCCGATAAACCAAATATTGAGAAAGAAAGATGTAAAAAGTAGCCCGAACAGTATCCACAGGAAATGTTTTCGAAGCCTCCAAAGGAAAAAAGTGAGGAGTGGCCAAAAAATATAAAACTGCTCTTCAATCCCAAGGGACCATAAGTGCAATAGAAATTTTTTCTCTGCAGCACTATCAAAATATCCACTCTCTTGCCACAAGACTAAATTAGATACAAACCCAGCGCCGGAACTGACATGCTTTCCCAATTCCCGATACTCATCAGCAAACAGTGCAAGCCACCCAAAAATCAAGCAGGTGATGAGCACTAAAAATAATGAAGGGAATATTCTTCTAATGCGTCTTTGGTAAAAATCTGCAAAACTAAAAGAATTTTTATCCAGACCCTCAAAGATAATCGTAGAAATTAAAAAACCAGAAATAACAAAAAATATGTCGACTCCGGCATACCCGCCCATAACTCCGAACGCATGAAAACCTACCACCGAGAGAACGGCTATCGCCCTTAATCCATCTATATCAGGGCGATATTTCTGATGGCTAGGCGCTGTAATACTAGAATTAGGGGGATGCATTATTTGATGGTTAATGTTAATTGGCAGGTTGAAAAAATATTTAGTTCGCCACAAATTCTATGCATTGGGAATATAAGCTTTAGTGCCCATCTTGCAGGGTAATGACCACTTAAAAAGCAGTCGATAATTTGCTTGTTTGTGAAAAAGCCCATCAATGATGGGCTTTAAGATTTCCAAACTACAACTTGAATAAGCAACCGCTAAAAAACTAAGCCTTCTTGGCGTAAGCAGAGCACCAGCCTTTACCAGCAACTTGCTTACCAGCAAACAGTGAGCAACCACCAGCAGCAGCACCAACTTTACCCTGGAACAAGGCGCAGTTATCGCACTCTTGACCAGCAGCGTATTTAGCGTACTTTGCTTTATCTACAGTAGTAGCGTTCGCCTTGTAACCTAAAGCAGCAGCCTGTGGATCAGTTTCAGCAACCATCGCTTGAGCCTGAACTTTACCGTTCAAAGCCAAGGTGCAAGCACCAGCAGCGGACAAAATCATAAATTGGCGACGACTATTTTTCATATGGACTCCAGAGGGTGAGATAGAACAAAAATTGATATTAGATTGGATCATAGAGCAGATCAAATTACTCAACTATGACCAATGTAAGCAATTGATTTAATTGATGATTTTGTTGAGAATTGTTCTCAAAGAATAAAATATGGCATCACGCTCAATAAGTCAGAGATCACCCGAACAGATTAATGCCATCCCTTGATATTCATACAGCTAATTCGCTGCTTAATGTGCACCCCTGACCCAGCCTCCGGGTAGGACTGGGCGCATTCCAGAGCATCACGCTGAAAGGTGGCCTTATTGTTCTTGGCGGGATCGCTATTGATATCAGGATACGAGGAGCATGCAAATAAAGTAGCAGCAATCAAGAAACTGGCTGTGGCTTTGAGCAGGGCTTGCATTGAAGCGTAAGCTCTCATCTACTAACTTTATCTTCTCTCAAGCAGAGATAAAAACTCTCTGCGCAAATTAGAGTCTTTTAAGAAGGCTCCGCGCATCACGCTGTTGACCATCTTTGAATCACGATCTTTAACGCCACGCCATTGCATGCAGAAATGATCCGCATCCATCACGATGGCAACACCAATGGGCTTGATTTTTCTCTCCAGCATGTCGGCCAACTCCACTACCGCCTCTTCCTGAATTTGTGGGCGGCACATCACCCATTCAGTTAAGCGTGAATATTTTGACAGACCAATCAGTGCCGACTCTTTGCTTGGGAGAACCCCAATCCAAATGCGGCCCATGATGGGGCAAAGATGGTGGGAGCAAGCACTGCGTACAGTGATAGGGCCAATGATCATCAACTCATTTAATTTGCTCACATTGGGAAATTTAGTAAGAGTTGGCTGCTCAACGTAGCGACCATTAAATACTTCTTTAACAAACATTTTTGCTACACGTTGACTGGTATTTTTTGTATTGTGATCACTCTCAGTGTCAATGACTAAACTCTCTAGCACTGCCTGCATCTTCCCTGCTACCTCATCAACCAAGCTCTCTAACTCACCTGGCTTGATAAAAGCGGAGATATTGTCATTCGCATGAAAGCGCGCTTTTTGAGCCTCGATGCGACGGCGAATCACCACAGACAAAGGTGTGCCAGCATCAGTCTTTTTTACTGCAACTTTTTTTACAGGGGGCCCTACAGCCGTCTTCACAGGCTTGGCGCTTGTGGTTTTTTTAGTAGGAGTGTTTTTAATCGCCATGAATGTTTTGTCTCGTTAATGATTTTTAAGTACTTTTTAATACTCTGATTGGTGCTTTGTGGACTTTGCTAGATCTGAAAGAAGATCGTTATCACGCAAGCCATGCCAGCGAGCCAAACAATCGATCTTACAGTGGGCCAATTGCCTACATAGCAAATGGCATAGGCAATACGTGCCGCCACAAATCCAAGTGCAAGTAGGTCTACTCTTTGTTGCGACGCATTGGATATGTGCGCAATGATCACCGCAGCAAAAAAGAGGGGGAGCGATTCAAAAAGATTAGCTTGTGCGGCATTGGCACGCGCCCGAAAACCTGTCTGCTTGGCAAGCCACTGTCTTGGCATACCGTTGTCGTAACCCTCAAATCCCTTTTTGGCAATGCCGGCCGCAACATAAGGGAACAAGCCCATGAAAAGAACACACCAATAAGCGATGGTCATGATTGCCCTGTTTTCTTGGAGCCAATTCGACTCTCTGTGCCGTTCATCAAATTGCGGATATTGCTGCGATGGCGCCAGATCAATAAAAGGCAAACCACTAAGAGCGCAAGACCCATTGGCTGAAAACCAAATAAGAATACAAAGTAGATGGGGCCGAATACTGCTGCAGCCAATGCTGCCAATGATGAGTAGCGCATAAACCTTGCCACAATGACCCAAGTAGCCAATGTGGCCAATCCCAAGATCCAGTTAATACCGAACAAGATACCGCAAGCTGTAGCCACGCCCTTGCCACCCTTAAACCCATGAAATAGAGGAAACACATGGCCCAAGAAGACGGCAATCACGACACCACACAATAACCAAGAGTGGAGTGTCGACGTCAGGGACTCATCGCCCAAAAGCACGCGCGCCAACATGACAGCGAAATACCCCTTGAGCGCATCCCCCATTAAGGTGAGAACAGCTGCCAACTTATTACCAGTGCGTAGAACATTCGTAGCGCCGGGATTACCTGAGCCGTAAGAATGGGGGTCGGGCAAGCGCATGCACTTACTCACCACTACCGCAAAAGAGATTGAGCCGATGAGGTAGGCAAGCGGAATGAGCAACAGGTCTAAGGTGAAATTCATGGTGCTATCTTAAACACTTATTAAAGTATTGCTTGATAGCAAGGCATAACAGCACGTAGGAGACCTCAGCAGCTTAGCTGCCCCTACCCCCTAGGGTGATGCTGCTGATGAATGGATTTAAGACGTTCTCTAGCCACATGGGTATAGATCTGAGTTGTCGAGATATCAGCATGGCCCAAAAGGAGCTGCACCACCCTCAAATCGGCACCATGGTTGAGCAAATGGGTAGCAAAGGCATGACGTAGGGTGTGCGGGGATAAAGCCACAGGAATATTGGCAATCGTGGCATAGCGCTTTATTAGTACCCAGAAGGCCTGGCGGCTTAGACCCGTTCCGGTATGGCGCCCAATGAACACGGCATCGGATGTTTTACCTTCTAGCAATGGTGTTCTGGCATCTGCTAAATAGCGGCGCAACCACTGGCCCGCTTCACCACCAAATGGCACTAAGCGCTCTTTACCGCCCTTACCATTCACCACCCGAATCACGCCCTCATTTAATCCTAGAGCGACAGTCTTTAGGGCCACAATTTCTGATACACGCAAGCCACTGGCATACATCAACTCCAACATGGTGCGATCGCGCAATCCTAAAGAAGTTTCCACGTCAGGGGCATTGAGCAAAGATGTGACCTGATCTTCGCTTAAGGTTTTAGGGAAACGCAATGCTTGCTTTGCAGCACGCAAGCCTATGCAAGGATCACTTTTAACCAAATTCATGCGCAGAGCATGGCGATAAAACCGCTTGAAGACGGTTAAACGGCGATTTGCAGTAGTGGCTTTATCAGCGCGTCGATGCGCAATGTAAGCAGTGAGATCTTTTTCAGTTACCGCATAAAGATCAGTGCCTGAGTCCTTTTGGAGCCACTGAGCTAAGAGTAAGAGGTCTCGGCGATAGGCAGACAGGCTGTTTTTTGCCAACCCATCCTCCAACCAACAAGCGTCGCAGAAACGCTCAATCGCCTCTTGGCTTGTTAGTGGAATGGCAGCGCTAGCTGCAGGGCCAGCTACATTAGTCACGGAAGTTATTAAAGCCCAATGGCGCCTCAGTTACTTCTTTCTTAAGCATTGCCATAGTTTCTTGCAAATCATCGCGCTTAGTACCTGTGACGCGCACTGCATCACCCTGAATACTGGCTTGAACCTTAATCTTGCTGTCTTTAATGATGCGGACCACCTTTTTAGCCAACTCCGACGTAATCCCTTTTTGAATTTTCATCGTTTGCTTGCGCTTATCGCTACCGATAGTCTCTTTTTTATCATCTTTCAGATAACGCACGTCCACATTACGCTTAGCCATCTTGCCGTATAAGACATCGCGTACTTGACCCAATTTGAAGTCATCATCGCCAAACAAGATCAAGGTCTCGTCCTTTTGCTCAACGCGGCTATCAGAACCCTTAAAGTCAAAACGATTGGTAATCTCTTTATTAGATTGCTCGATCGCGTTTTTCAACTCAATCATGTCTGGCTCACACACTACGTCAAATGAGGGCATCTCAAACTCCTTAAATAATCTTCATCAATGAATTGGCAAATTGCATATGTTGCTTTGTTACTTTTCAAGTTTTCCTATAAATTACTGCCAGAAACTCGAACACGAATAAGATTGTGGCATGAACTCCGCGAAAAATGCGCCCCAACCAGCAAAATTGACTCCCAACATGGGGCTCAAGCACCGGAATAGCTTTGGGCTAGATTCGACAGCGGAGCTTGCTTACGAAATCTCCTCTAGCGATCAATTGCCAAGACTAGTGGAAGAGCTTGGTAATCAGAAACTGGCCTGGCGTGTATTAGGCGGTGGCAGCAATGTGATTCTTCCAGACCAATTGCCTGGCGCTACGCTGCTGATCAATATTTTGGGTCAAGAGCTAATCAAGTCAGATGACCAGAATACGTGGGTAGCTATTGGTGCAGGCGTCAATTGGCATGAATTCGTTGCTTGGACGCTAGATCACAATCTACCAGGACTCGAGAACCTCGCACTCATACCTGGAACCGTTGGGGCCGCGCCCATTCAAAACATTGGTGCCTATGGTGTTGAGGTCGGGGAATATATAGACAATATCGAAGCGTTTGATTCTGCGACCCATGCCTTTGTCACCCTCCCGCAAGCTGCATGCCAATTCGCCTATCGCGATAGCTACTTCAAGCAACATCCCAATCGGTTTATCGTGACAAAGGTCGTTTTTAAAATCCCCAATGCTTGGCAAGCGCGACTTCAATATGCCGATCTAGCAAAGCAGTTCTCTGAACAAAAAAATCCTCCAAATGCTAAGCAAGTTTTTGATGCGGTGTGCGCTATCCGATCGAAGAAGTTACCAGACCCCAAAGTGATTGGTAATGCTGGAAGTTTTTTCCAAAACCCGATTGTGTGCAATGAGCAATACGAATTGTTAATTCAACAATTTCCAAACCTAGTTTCTTACCCAGATACTCCTGGCAAACGCAAGCTAGCCGCTGGTTGGCTCATTGATCAATGCGGCTTTAAAGGCAAGCGCGTTGGCTCTGTGGGCGTTTATGAAAACCAAGCATTGGTACTGGTCAATCATGGCGACGGCAAAGCCACTGACATCCTGAATTTAGCAAAAAGTATCCAAGAGGAAGTTGCGGGTAAATTTAATGTGCAACTTGAAATTGAGCCAAATATTCTGTAAAGAAATTTTGGCAATTTCACTAAATTCAATTTAGTTGCGCTTTTTTAAACCCGGCGCGCTTTTTTGCCACCGATCATATGCGGCCTGCTGACTCAGCCAAGCATTAGCACTGCCACCGTTTTTAACACCCAACCATCTCTCAATACGTATAGCCATTTCGGGAGAAATGGCAGCCCTCCCATTAATTAGATGCGTAAGTGCAGTTTGCGTAACCCCTAGTTGCTCTGCAGCCTCAGTCACACTTATGCCGAGGGCGGGGAGAATATCCTCTTTAATTGTCAATCCAGGGTGTGACGGATTGTGCATTTTTCCCACCTTTTGTCCTTGAGGTTGATGCCTTAATTTTAGTTTTTTATTATGCACTTGTAAGAATAAGGTTATGCTTTAATTACTCCTTATATTGCAATTTGCAATATAATTATTTTATGAGAGTCATTACAAATCGTCGACTACTTGAATTTTCAGCTAAACATAGAGATTCTCAGGAATCACTTCAGACTTGGCGAAAGTTGATGGAATTTGGTTTTTTTAAGAACTTTGCGGAAGTAAGGCAAGTTTTTTCATCAGCAGACAAGGTACGAGATTTGTATGTATTTAACATTTGTAGAAATAAATATCGCCTTGTAGCTTACCTCCAGTTTGAAAGGCAGATTTGTTATATAAAGGCCGTTTTAACTCATAAAGACTATGACAAAGATGGGTGGAAATAATGAATTTAAATGATCTTCAAAAAGCTTGGGAAGCTCTCGAAAAGACGATTGATCTCAGCCCCATTCATTCCGAAAAGCAATACCGGAAGATGGTTGAGCTCGCCGACATGTTGAGTGATGTCATCGGTCCATCCAAAAAACATCCTCTTCTTAATTTATTTGAACTTACAAGTGAATTAATTCGAGCTTATGATTTGGAGTACTTTAATGTGCCAGATGCAAAACCTCAGGCACTTCTTTCTTTTTTGATGGAAGAGCATGGACTCAAGCAATCCGATTTACCAGAGGTCGGCAATCAAAGTGTTGTCTCTCAAATTCTTTCTGGCGCTCGCGAACTTAATGTCCGCCAAATTCATTCTTTGGCAAAACGATTTAAGGTGCCGGTAGGAGTATTTTTTGAGCGCGCCCATTAATCAAGCTCCCACTAAAAGGCTATCTCTCTTTAACCCTCGAAAACTCCACCTCTACCAGCCCCTCCGCTAGGCGCACCTCAAATAGGCTCTCGGTATTGAGCTCAATCGGATTTCGCACCGCATGCATTGCTTGCTCTTCTTTGGAGTTCACCTTGTTACTCAGAATGACTGCATAACCACGCTCTAGGGTTCGCTGGGGATTAAGCATTTCAAGTTGTGACTGGAAGTGAGCTTGATCACGCTTCCAGCTTTCCACCCTAACAAGCCAAGCTTGATTCAGTCGCTTCTCCCAACTACTGATCTGCTCGCGCATACGATCAGGATTGGGTAAGGCATGACTTAATCTCAGAGCTAATTGATCTAAAGTTTGTGCTTCACGCTCAACACGCTGACCCACTCTTTGCAAGAGGGCCTGCATGATGGCATCCAATTCTTGCAACATTTGATCGCGTCGTGGTGCAGCCAATTCTGCCGCCCCTGTAGGAGTCGGTGCACGTAAGTCCGCAACGAAGTCAGCGATCGTGACATCGGTTTCATGACCCACACCACTCACAATCGGAATAGGCGAAGCAGCAATTGCATAAGCTAACCTTTCATCGTTAAAGGCCCAGAGGTCCTCAATACTTCCACCACCCCTCACCAACAAAATAACATCTACGGCATTGTCTTTTTCAGCAGCCTTCAAAGCAGAAATAATTCCCGCGGGTGCGTCAGGTCCTTGCACCAGCGTTGGATAAATCACAATCGGAATATGCGGCGCTCTTCTAGCCAATGTGCTCAGCACATCTTTTAATGCAGCCGCCTGGGGCGAAGTAATAATGCCGATCGATCTTGGATGGGTTGGAATGGGATGCTTATTCTCAACATCAAATAGACCCTCTTTTGCTAACTTGGCTTTGAGCTTTAAGAAGGCTTCATACAGACCACCCATCCCTGCGCGACGCATACTTTGCACTGTCAACTGAATATCGCCCCGGGGAACATAAAACCCCACATTGGCAGCCACTTCCACCAAATCGCCGGATTGAGGCATAAAACCTACCTGGCCATTGCGCCCACGGAACATCACGCAACGAATCTGTCCTTCTTCATCTTTGAGAGAAAAGTACCAGTGCCCGCTGTCATAGGCCTTGAAATTAGAAATCTCCCCGCTCACCCAAACCGCATCGAAGCGCTCCTCTAAAGAGCTAGCAATGGCACGGTTTAGATCGCCAACACTCAGAATTTCTCTTGATATTTCCGACATTTTTTCTCTTTTTCTACGAAAGCATGTGGCTTAGCGGTCAATAAATATCCACAGAAACACATTCGCCCTAGTTTCAACCCTGATAAGTAAGTAATTACTGACCCAAAACCTTTGATAAATCCCACATTGGATACATAAGTCATTGATATATATCACTTATTATTCATGATGATTTCCTAGGGTTTGCCCTAAAAAAACGCCCATGAGCGCTTAACCAAAGACCTATAAAGTATTTCTTCAAAAGTTTTGCACAGAGTTATCCACAGGAACGCTTTGTTAAACCCCATTTTTAATTCAGCTAAAGTACTGAGCATATGTACTCAATCTTACTGTCTGCAGGCTGGCCTATTTGGCCTTTACTCATCATCTCGATTATCGGGCTGGCTATTATTCTGGAACGGGCTTGGTATTTGCGCCAAATTCACATCTTTCCCAAAGATAGTCTCGAATCGGTATTTGAGGCAGCTAACGCGATTTCCCAGCAAAAACCCATCTCTGACGCTGAAATTACGGCGATTAGCCAGCTTGCTCCTGTCGGCTCACTGTTTGGCTGCCTTTTGCGCGAGAAAGTTGCCGCTAGTTCGGCACAGGCTGCTCTGGAAGAGCTTCAAGCTAGCGCCCAGACCACGTGGCTGAAGCTCGATCGGTATTTGGGCGCCCTGGCAACGATTGCGACGGTGGCACCTCTTCTAGGCCTCTTTGGCACTGTTGTCGGCATGATTGAAATCTTTGGTAGTCAAGGCGCTATTAACGGTGGCGCTGGTAGCCCCCAACAATTGGCGCATGGTATTTCAGTAGCGCTCTACAACACTGCATTTGGCCTCCTCATTGCGATCCCCGCTTTAGCAGCTTGGCGCGGTTTACGTGCGATGGCCAATCAACGCCAACATGAGTGTGAAGAATTTACCCGTCAGTTATTTAAAAAACTGTACTCACATCACGCCAGCTCTTTGGATGGCAAATGAGTTGGTTAGATAACAGCCTGCATCATCAGGGGCGATTTTCTCTTGGGGTGAAGTCCAGCTCAGTAGAGCCAGAGATTAATCTCATCCCCTTCATTGATGTGCTGTTGGTGGTGTTGATTTTCCTCATGATCTCCACTACCTTCACGCGCTATCAAGAATTAGCCATCACACTCCCTTCCGCCAATGGCGCAGCAAGCCAAACAGAGGTAAAGCAAATACATATTGCGGTGAGTCGCGATGGACGTTTTGCTATCAATGGCAAAGTGATTGATCGCAACCAACTCAGCAATCAATTGACGATGATTAACTCAAATCAGGATGGCAACATTCAAGTCAACATCGATGCTGATGCAAGAGCGCCACATCAAGCAGTCATGAATGCGCTAGAAGCGGCACGCGATGCCAATTTATCGAATATTGTGTTTAGCAGTCAGACCAAGAAATAAACCCGCACCGATCTTCAATGTCATCCACTAAGAAGCCTTCTCGCCTACTTCAGCTCAATAAAGCTCCCAAGTTTTGGGAGAGGCGCGGCCCTACAAGCCTCCTACTGTGGCCCCTGTCGTGGGTTTACGGCGCAATCAATCGCGGCCTTGATCTGATCAATGATTTGGGGCTCACTGGTAGCAAGCCTCAATCGGTCCCCGTCATTATTGTGGGCAATATCCGCGTAGGTGGCACAGGTAAAACACCGATCGTGATCGCCTTAGCAGAGCGCCTGGCAGAACTGGGATGGAAACCCGGAATCATCAGTAGAGGATATGGCTCCTCTTCCTCAACAAAGCCCATTCAAGTTCACAGCCATTCCAATCCAGCGGAAGTAGGCGATGAACCCGTCCTCATCGCCAGGCGCACACAGAATCAATTTCCAATTTGGGTTCACCCAAAACGGCTACAAAGTATTCGGGAACTTCTCAAGCAAAACCCTGGGGTCAATGTCATCATCAGCGATGATGGATTACAACATCGAGCCCTAGCGCGCTGGCCCGCTCGTGAAGGCGGTCGTGATATTGAGTTTGTAGTGCGTGATCAACGCGGGGAAGGTAATGGCTTTTTACTACCGGCTGGCCCCTTACGTGAGCCAGCATCGCGCGAGCGTGATGCAACCCTCATGACTGGCATGAATATATCCCGCGGTCATATTGATGAGTATTTTCTTGGGCGACGCGCTTTCACTTTGACTGGTCAACTGGGTGAGGCTTATGAATTGATCAATCCAGAAAATACGCAATCCTTAGAGGCGATTGCAGATGCCTATCTTCCCAATAAAATTACCGCTGTAGCGGCCATTGGTAATCCACAAGGCTTTTTTGATGATTTACTCAAACACGGTATTGCAGGTAAGTGCATTGGTTTGCCGGATCACAGCACCTTTACCCCAGAATTTTTTAACGCAATCCCTGCGCAGTGCATTCTGATTACGGAGAAGGATGCCGTAAAATGTGCCTCAATGAACGATGAACGTATTTGGGTGGTTCCCATGAGTTTAGACATTCCCAATGGATTAGCAGATTGGTTGCAATCAATTTTGCAAAGACCCGATCCCCATCAATACACTTTATAAAAGATCACAAAGAGCAGACATGGATAAGCGCCTACTAGAGATTTTGGTTTGCCCTTTATGCAAAAGCACTTTGCATTTAGATAGCGAGAAACAGGAGCTGATTTGTAAAGCAGATCGCCTAGCCTACCCCATTCGTAACGATATTCCTGTGATGCTGGTTGAGGAAGCCCGCAGCCTCTCTGCCGATGAGTGCCATTAATTCAATCAACGCTGATTGAACGCTAGCCACCTATGAGCAATAAGCCTCCAGAATTTTTAGTAGTGATTCCGGCAAGACTAGGATCCACTCGCCTACCTCGCAAACCACTGGCAGATATTGGTGGCAAGCCCATGGTGATTCGAGTGGCTGAACGCGCCCAGCAGTCACAAGCGCAGAGCGTAGTAGTTGCTACAGATTCTCCAGAAATCCAAGCAGCCTGTGATGCGCACCGTATTGAGTGCTTGCTGACTAGCTCAGATCATCCCACTGGAACTGACCGCATTGCAGAGGTGGCACAACTACTAAAACTACCAGCAGATACTTTGGTGGTAAATGTACAAGGCGACGAACCCCTCATTCCGCCAGAGTTAATCAATCAAGTAGCTCAAACTTTGGCTGACAACACCGCATGTGCGATCTCTACTGTGGCAGTGCCCATTACCAATACCGCAGAAATTACCAACCCCAATGTAGTTAAAGTGGTTCTCAATAAAGCTGGCGAAGCCTTGTATTTCTCAAGAGCAAGCATCCCCTTTGTGCGCGACCCAGAATCCACTCCAGAGGTGACACACTTACGCCACCTCGGCATTTATGCCTACAGAGCCGATTTTCTGCAAGCCTACAGCCGCCTTGAACCAGCCCCACCAGAGCAAGCAGAGGCTCTAGAGCAGCTCAGGGCGCTGTGGAATGGCTACCGCATTGCCGTCCACACTGCCAGCGAAGCCCCACCAGCCGGTGTAGATACTGCCGAAGACCTAGAACGGGTCCGCCAGATCCTGGCCAAATAAGTCAGAATCTCGACCCCGAAGGCTTCTCGGGGATAATCCTAGGAATTGGTTACAAATGAACCCGAAAAAATACGGGACAATGAAGGTCTTCTAAGGGGAAAACAATGCGGTTAATTCTGCTCGGTGCACCAGGTGCTGGCAAAGGAACACAAGCTCAGTTCATTTGCGAAAAATTTGCCATTCCACAAATCTCGACAGGCGACATGCTGCGCGCTGCCGTTAAAGCCGGCACTGAGCTTGGCATTGCCGCTAAAAAGATTATGGATGCTGGCGGTCTAGTTTCCGACGACATCATCATTGGCTTAGTTAAGGATCGCCTAACCCAAGCTGATTGCAGCAAGGGTTACTTGTTTGACGGCTTCCCAAGAACCATTCCTCAAGCGCAAGCCATGAAAGATGCTGGCGTACCAATCGATTATGTTCTAGAAATCGATGTGCCGTTTGATGCCATCATTGATCGCATGAGTGGTCGTCGTGTGCACCCAGCCTCTGGTCGAACCTATCACATCACCTTCAACCCACCCAAAGTGGAAGGTAAAGACGATGTCACTGGTGAAGCTTTGATTCAGCGTGACGACGATAAAGAAGAAACAGTTCGTAAGCGTTTACAGGTATACAACGATCAGACCCGTCCATTGGTTGAGTACTACTCTACTTGGGCAACCCAAACCAATGCATCTGACAAAGTAAAGGCTCCAGCCTATCGCAAGGTTAGCGGTACTGGTAACGTTGATGACATTACTGCTTCGATCTTTGCAGAATTGAAATAATTCATTTTCCGCAAAAGCAAAAAAGGACTGCATTGCAGTCCTTTTTTATTAGGCATGAACGCTCAATTTCATCCCTAATGCATGTATTACCTTCGCAACAGTTTCGAATCGTGGTCTAGCTTCAATCTTTAAGGCCCTGTAAAGAGATTCTCTTGTAACGCCACTCTTTTTAGCAATAGCACTCATTCCTTTTGCTCTTGATATATCGCCGATTGCAGCAACAAATAGAGCGGGATCACCATCCTCTAAAACAGCATTCAGATATCCAGCAATATCCTTTTCTGTTTTTAAGTAATCAACAACATCAAACTTCGGTAACTCACTGAGTTTGATCTTTTTCATTTTCGCCATTTAATCCTCCATGGTCAGAAGTATTTTCTTAACTTTTTTAATATCAGCAGCTTGAGTCGACTTGATGCCGCCTCCCAAGACAATCACCACCACTTGCTTACGCAGTATGTAGTACATGCGCCAACCAGCCCCAAAGTGCTCCCTCATCTCCCAAACTCCGTTTGAATTGGATATTGGGGCAACATCCCCAAAACTACCTAGCGCAACCTTACGAAGTCTTGCCAATAATCGCCCTCGAGTTATGGGATCACGAATAGCGCTAAGCCACACCTCAAATTCAACAGTTTTATTGATCTCATACATATCCAAATTGTAATCGATTGATTACAGTATACATTCAAAAACCATCCAATGGAAATAGCTATTCTTTGAAATTTTGAGGCGAACCTTGGATGCTGAATTCAAGCGATGGGAGGTTAAGAGCTTAGATCAAATCCAATAGATTCAAGCTTCAGAATAATTACTTCAGCTCTTTGAGCGCACTCTCAAAAGATTCAATATCAGCAAAGCTTCGATAGACAGAGGCAAAGCGGATGTAGGCCACTTTATCTAAGCGCTTGAGTTCACGCATCACGAGCTCACCTACGCGCTCACTAGGAATTTCTTTTTCGCCAAGACTCAGTAGCTTCTCTTCAATACGACCAATGGATTCATCTACAGAATCAGAAGATACTGGGCGCTTACGTAATGCGAGCTTGATTGAGCTTGCCAACTTGTCATGGCTGTAATCAACGCGGCTCCCATTTTTCTTCACGATCGCCGGTAGTACCAGCTCTACGCGTTCATAAGTAGTAAAGCGCTTGTCACATTTGCTACAACGGCGGCGGCGGCGAATGGTATCGCCTTCGTCCGATACCCGGGTATCGAGTACCTGGGTATCGTCGTTGTGGCAAAAAGGGCAGCGCAATGAATGCTTTCTTAGAGTCTTAGTGAGGCCGTTTTAATGCTTAACCGTAAACCGGGAAACGCTTGGTCAACTCAGCAACTTGGGTTCGCACTTTAGCAATATTGTCAGCATCATTTGGATTATCCAAAACATCGGCAATGAAATTACCAACCTGACGTGCTTCGGCTTCTTTAAAGCCGCGGGTAGTCATTGCTGGTGAGCCCAAGCGAATACCGCTAGTCACCATAGGCTTTTCTGGATCGTTTGGAATACCGTTTTTGTTACAAGTAATATGTGCTTCGCCCAAGACCCGCTCGGCTTCTTTACCAGTCATCTTCTTGGCGCGTAAATCTACCAACATCACATGAGAGTCTGTACCGCCAGAAACAATACGTAGACCACGAGCGATCAATGTCTCAGCCAAGGCTTTGGCATTAGCAATAACTTGCTTTTGGTAATCAATAAAGCCCGGCTCTTGAGCCTCTTTAAATGCCGCTGCTTTAGCAGCAATCACATGCATCAAAGGACCGCCTTGCAAGCCTGGGAACACTGCAGAGTTAATGGCTTTCTCGTGCTCAGCCTTCATCAAAATGATGCCGCCACGAGGGCCACGCAAACTCTTGTGTGTAGTGGAGGTAACAATGTCAGCATGCGGCACTGGATTGGGATATACACCAGCAGCAACTAAGCCAGCATAGTGTGCCATATCCACCATGAAAATCGCGCCCACTTCTTTGGCCAATTTACCAATACGTTCGAAATCAATCTTTCTGGAATAAGCAGAGGCGCCCGCAATAATTAACTTAGGCTTGTGCTCACGAGCCAAACGCTCCATCTGCTCGTAATCAATCTCTTCGTTCTGATCTAAGCCATAAGCGATTGGGTTAAACCACTTGCCACTCATATTGAGCGCCATACCGTGAGTCAAGTGACCCCCTTCGGCCAAACTCATACCCATAAAGGTATCGCCCGGCTTTAAGAAAGCCAAGAACACAGCTTGATTAGCAGATGCGCCGCAATGGGGTTGTACGTTCGCTGCCTCAGCACCAAACAAGGCCTTGACGCGATCAATCGCCAACTGCTCAGCCACGTCCACAAACTCACAGCCACCGTAATAACGCTTGCCTGGATAGCCTTCAGCGTACTTATTCGTTAACTGAGAGCCTTGCGCCTGCATGACTGCGGGGGAGGTGTAGTTCTCAGAAGCGATCAGTTCAATATGGTCTTCTTGACGCTGATTTTCATTCTGAATGGCTACCCACAATTCTGGGTCGGTTTTAGCTAAGGTGTTTTGACGGTCAAACATGGTAATAATCCTGATGAAGTTGGATTGCTTAAGTAAAATCACAACCTACATCATACAAAATCCCCCATGAACCCTACTCAAGACCTCTCATTCCTCTCCCTAGTCCTCAATGCCAGCCTATTAGTCCAGTTGGTAATGTTGTTATTAATGGGCATGTCGGTAGCTTCTTGGACCATCATTTTTAAGAAAACGGCCATTCTGCGGGGTGTCAGACGCGATACCGAGCGTTTTGAGCGGGACTTTTGGTCTGGAGGCGACCTCAACACTCTTTTAGAGGCAGCTCAGCGCAATACCCGTAGCGATGCCGTTTTAGAACACATCTTTGAGGCAGGTATGCAGGAGTTCATGAAAGTCCGTGAAATCGATGCTGCCCGCCGCGCCATGAAAGCCACCTACCAGCGCGAAATGGACATGCTGGAAGCCAATTTGCCATTCTTGGCATCGGTTGGCTCCGTTTCTCCCTATATCGGCCTCTTTGGCACCGTTTGGGGCATCATGCACTCCTTCCGCGGCCTAGCCAATGTCCAGAATGCCACGTTATCTGCCGTTGCCCCTGGTATTGCTGAAGCGCTGATTGCTACAGCTATCGGCCTGTTTGCCGCTATCCCAGCAGTAGTAGCCTACAACCGCGCTGCCACTGATGTGGATCGCTTGGCGATTCGCTTTGAAACCTTCATCGAAGAATTTACTAACATCTTGCAACGTCAAGCATCAGGCAAATAAGCATGGCCGGCTCCTTTAGAAAGTCCTCTAAGCGTCGGGCAATGGCCGACATCAATGTAGTGCCTTACATCGACGTGATGTTGGTCTTACTGGTCATCTTCATGGTGACCGCACCCATGGTCAATCCCGGCGTCGTGAATTTGCCAACTGTCGGTGGGGCAAAAGTGCAATCCCTACCGCCAGTCTTTCTGACGATTGATGCCAATGAAAATGTCATTGTGCGTAAGGATGGTGATCCCGTACAAACACTCAATAAGTTTGAACTGGGTGCATTTGCAAGATCGCAAGCAGAGAAATCTGCTGATCAGCCGGTTGTTCTTGCCGCGGATAAATCCATCAAGTATGAAGTCGTGATGGAAGTAATGTCCAAGCTAAAAGAGAATGGCGTGAAACGTGTCGGCCTTGCTGTGAAGAGTCAGTAGAGCTCTTTGTCATTTGTTCATGAATAGCGCGCAAACCTTTCACTCGAGCTTCTCACGTGGTCGCCCCACTAAAAACGAAAGCACCAAACGTGCTTTCATCTTCTCGCTTGCTGCGCATGTGGGTTTACTTGCCTTTTTAATGATTGGCATTAGCTGGAATAACTCCACCCCGGCTGGTGTTGAAGTTGAGCTGTGGGATGCTAGTCAGCAAGTGGAGACGCCCGTCGTACCAGAGCTCAAAACAGAAATGAAAGAGGAAGCGGCTGACATCGCGATTCAGAAAAAGAAGCTTGAGAAAGAGCCTCCAAAAAAAGAAGTTATCAAAGAAGCGCCAAAGCCAGTTACCCCCACTAAGCCAACTCCACCCAAGGAGAAGGAAAAAGAGAAACCTAAAAAGGTTGAGACTCCAAAAGCTGCTACCCCTGCAGAAACCAAAGCCAATGCCGCTGCTGAGAAAGTGCGTGCAGACCAAATGGCTCGCCTACGCGCTGCGGCTGGAGCTGAAGGTGGTAGTGGTGGCACCAGTGGAAGCGGTGTTGGCGGTGGTGGCAATGCACCTCCAGGTTGGACCGATAAGGTCATTAAGAAGGTGAAGCCCCTCATCGTATACAACCCGGAATCCATTAGCGGTAATCCCGCGGCAGTTGTTAAAGTCAATCTCGCACCCGATGGCGCTATTTTGAGTACAGAGCTATTAAGCTCGAGCGGAAGTGCTGGTTGGGATCGCGCAGTACTACTTGCGCTCACCCGCGCAGAAAGCCTACCGAAGGACGACAATGGCAAAATTCCTCAAAGAGAAGTTAAGTTGACCTTTAAACCCAAGGACTAAAGCATGTTGCAAGCTGTTAAACGGATTACCGGTAAACCAGACTTCTCACTCGCCGCAGTAGTGTGCGCGGTAGTGTTATCCAGCATTGGCCTCAGCTCTCCCGCTATGGCGCAGATGAATATTGAAATCACTGGCGTAGGTCAATCACTCTATCCCATCGCCGTCATGCGCTTTAGGGATGAGAACAAGTTGCCAACCAGCGTTACTGAAATCGTGCGCCAGGACTTAGCACGTAGTGGTTACTTTAAAAACACCGAGAACGGCAATGCTAGTGAAAGTGATGAAGGCACCCCAAACTACAAATCTTGGGCGGCTCGCGGTGCAGATGCGTTAGTCCTTGGCTCGGTAGTGCAAACAGGTGCATCCCAATTTGAGATTCATTACAAATTATTTGATGTGCGCAAGTCTCTCAGTTTGGGTGGGCTTAATCTCAACTCCAGCACAGATAATTTACGCGCTGCTGGTCACAAAATTGCCGATGACATCATCTTCAAATTACTGGGTGAGCGTGGCATCTTCTCCACACGACTGTCCTATGTGATTAAAGAAGGCAAGCGTTATCGCCTCGTGATCTCAGATGCGGATGGTCAAAATATTCGCAATGCGATGAACAGCGGTGAGCCCATCATCTCCCCATCCTGGTCACCCGATGGTAAAAAAGTAGCATACGTATCTTTTGAAGATCGTAAGCCGGTCATTTATGTTCACGAGCTCGCAACGGGTCGTCGCATATCCCTCTCAAACCAAAAGGGGAATAACAGCGCCCCAGCTTGGTCACCAGATGGCAAAAAACTGGCAATATCACTTTCCAAAGACGGCAATACCCAGATCTACGGTATCAATGCAGATGGCACAGGCTTGCAACGCTTAACCCGCGGCTACACCATTGATACAGAACCGCAGTACTCTGCAGATGGGCGCTACATTTATTTCACGAGCGATCGCGGTGGTAATCCGCAAATCTATCGCATGAGCGCTGAAGGCGAGCAAGTTGAGGGCGCAAAACGCGTTACCTACAAACAAGGTTTTGTGACATCACCGCGCATTTCTCCAGATGGTAAGTATTTGGCGTATATCGCTAATATTGGTGGGGCTTTCCGCCTCTACATCCTCAATCTGGCGACAGGCGACTCGCAAGCCTTAACCGACGGCAGCAGTGATGAATCCCCTTCCTTTGCCGCAAATGGTCGTTATGTTTTGTATTCCACCAAAGTCGGCGGCAAGCGAGTCTTAGCTGCCGTATCGGTAGACGGGAACTCTAAACAGGTATTAAGCATTCCAGGATCTGATGTCCGTCAGCCATCCTGGGGTCCATTTATGGACTAAGGACTCAGTTAGATTCAACTGGGTCTTTCCGCTTGAATAGCCAATATTGAGTTCTTAGGGGCATAATATTGTCTATTAGCTCATTTAATAGCTTCATTTGTAGGAAAAGGAAAGATCATGACGATTTCTATCGCACGCCGTGCCGCAACACTCACCCTTGTAGGTGTCACCGCATTATTTTTGGCAGCTTGCTCAAGCGTCAAATTGGATGACGTTGATGGCGCTAATGGTGGTGGCAGCGGCAACTTCGGTTCACAACCTTGGAATGATCCAAGTAGCCCACTCTTTCAGCGTAGCGTGTATTTTGATTTCAATGAATACACTGTTCAGACTAAGTATCAGAAACAATTGTCTGCGCACGCAAACTTCCTCAAATCCAACCCAAAACAAAAGATCATCATTCAGGGCAATACCGATGAACGCGGTACAGCCGAGTACAACTTAGCCTTGGGCCAACGTCGTTCAGATGCGGTGCGCAAGTCACTCAATCTCATGGGTGTATCTGATGACCAAATGGAAGCGGTGAGCTTTGGTAAAGAAAAACCGAAAGCTGAAGGTGATAACGAAGCAGCTTGGGCAGAAAATCGCCGCGCTGACATTGTTTACATCACTAATTAATGCGACGCATGCAAAAGCAGTCTTACTCTTTCAAACAAACGCTCTCACGAGCGTTTTGTTTAAGTGTCGCCACTATTTGCCTGGGAATGTCCAGCAGTGCTTGGGCACTCTTTGCTGACGATGACGCTCGCAAGGCTATTTTGGATTTACGCAAGTCCTTGGCAACAACGCAAATGGATTTACAAAATCAGATTGAAAAGCTCAAAGCAGAAAATGCCGAGTTGCGCGGCAAAGTGGAGAACCTGGAGAAGCAGGGTGAAGATATCAACACCAGCCAGAAGACTTACTACCAGGACCTCGATACCCGCTTAGGTAATTTTGAGCCTCGTACAGCCACTATTGAAGGTGTTAGCGGGACAGTGCAGCCTGGTGAGAAAAAAGCCTATGAAGACGCATTAAAGGCCTTCCAATCAGGGAGTCTGAAGAAGGCGGACGAAGGCTTCTCAGCCTTTGCTACGCGTTATCCTAAGAGCCCCTACTTGCCACTAGCGCTTTTCTGGAGCGGTAATAGCAAATATGCCAATAAAGACTATGCAGGCGCGATTGCACAGCTACAGAATCTTATTAAACGCTACCCAACTCATCCACGTATTCCATCAGCAATGTTGACGCTCGGCAATGCGCAATTGGAAAGTGGTAACAAAGTGGCGGCCAAGAAAACGTTCGCTGAAATTGTTGGGAAGTTCCCAGATACTGAAGCCGCTAAAGACGCTCAGCAATTGAACACTGCAATTAAGTAAGTTTAGCTCCCATGTCTTTCTTATCTGCTGCATTCCAAAATATTGCCCCACGTAAGCCGAATGCCCCTGCAGTCATTCTATTTTCCGGTGGTCTCGATTCCAGCACGATTCTGGCACTTGCAAAAGATCTCGGTTACGCGCCCTATGTGCTTTCCGTAGGATACGGACAACGCCACTCTTCAGAATTAGCAGCCGCTAAACACATTGCTAAAAAGATGGGCGTCATCCGTCATGAGGTAGTGAATTTAGATCTCACCCGTTTTGGTGGCTCTGCGTTAACAGACGCCTCTATCGACATTCCGGTTACCCCGGGCAACGATCAAGAGATTCCTGTCACCTATGTGCCAGCACGCAATACGATCCTACTTTCACTCGCATTAGGTTGGGCAGAATCATTGGGCGGTCTTGATATTTTTTATGGTGCCAATGCAGTAGATTACTCTGGCTACCCAGATTGCCGCCCTGAGTATGTAGCCTCATTTGAAGCGATGGCAAACCTGGCCACCAAAGCAGGCGTAGAGGCACTGAACAATGACAATCGCTTTCGGGTTCATGCACCCATCATCAGCATGAGCAAGGCCGAAATTATTCAATTGGGCACCACGTTGGGAGTGGATTACTCGCAAACCGTTTCCTGCTACCAAGCCAATGATCTAGGTGAAGCCTGCGGTGAGTGTGAATCCTGTCGCTTGAGACAAGTCGGCTTTAAGCAGGCTAAGCTAAGCGACCCAACCCGCTATCAAAATAAGTAATTCACTAGCCTTCATTTATTGAGCCTGTGTTTCCAGCATGCGCGCAACATAACGCGCAATCAAATCCACCTCGAGATTAACTGCATCACCTTGCGTCAGATTGCCTAGTGTTGTGTTCTCCAGCGTATGCGGAATGATGTTGATACTCACCATGCAAGCATCATCAGTATCTTCAGTTTTATTCACCGTCAAAGACACGCCATTGACCACGATGGAACCTTTGTAAGCTAAAAATGGTGCCAATGCCTTTGGAGCCTCAATCCGCAGCAGCCATGAGCCGTAAGGGTCTTGTACCACAGTTGCAAAATGGGCTACCTTACCAACGCCATCTACATGACCGCTCACTAAATGGCCGCCCAAACGATCATTTAAACGCAGTGCCTTTTCAAGGTTTACTGGGCCAACTTTATCTAAACCGATAGTCTTATTAAGAGACTCGCGCGAAATATCCAAAGCAAAAGTAGTGTCAGTCAATTCGGTCGCAGTCATGCATGCGCCTTGAATCGCAATGCTATCGCCTAAAACGACATCATCGAGATAGCCCGCGGGCACTTCAATGAGCAAGTGCAGGCCATCGCCTTTAGCTTGAGCGTGCTTGATTTGACCTACAGCAGTAATGATTCCAGTAAACATGATGGGTTCTTTAATTTCTATTTTTGAATTTCTAAAATGATTGTCGCTTGCCTAATACATCTTTTTTATTCTTTATTCTTTTTATATTTTTGCAGTCGAATACGCCAATCAGAACCTAACAGACTTTGATCCATGACTTGAAAATCTTGGCGCTGATCTAAGGCTGTCAATGGGGAGATGTTTGCCATACCAATACCATCGCCCATAAAGAAAGGCGCGTAATACAGCAGTAACTCATCAACACAATCCTCTCTCAGCAGAGATCCATTGAGCTTAAATCCTGCCTCAACATGGATTTCATTCATATGGCGTTCTTTTGCTAAATACGAAAAGAGTTTTGGCAAATCTACTTTACCGCTGGGATTGGCCATCGCAATCACTTCTACACCTTGGGCCTCAAATACCCTTGCCTTTTCTTGACTCTCTTGAGAATCCAATCCAGCACAAACCAAGATAACACCTGATGCCTGAGGATTAGCCAATACCTTGGCATTGATTGGCGTCTCTAGTCTAGAGTCAATAATAATTTTCCAAGGCTGGCGATCTGTTTGAACCTCTCTGACATTTAACGTCGGATCGTCCTCTTTGACGGTTCCCACGCCAGTCAAAATAGCGCAGGCTTGCGCACGCCAATGGTGGCCATCCGCCCTCGCTAAGGGGCCAGTAATCCACTGGCTCTGGCCGTTGGGCAACGCAGTTTTTCCATCCAAGCTCGCTGCAATCTTCATCCGCACCCAAGGCAAGCCCCGGGTCATGCGCGAGATGAAGCCTGGGTTTAATGCCTGAGCTTCAGACTCCAATAAGCCGCAGCGCACATCAATGCCAGCGGCCTTCAGGCGCTCGAGGCCTTTACCACCAACCAAGGGGTTGGGATCTGACATCGCCACAATCACCATGGCAGGCTTTGCTGCGATTAAGGCGTCTACGCAAGGCGGGGTTCTGCCGGTGTGATTGCAGGGCTCCAAAGTGACGTATATCGTTGACCCAATAGGATCGAATCCATGGGCGCTTACATCCGCCAAAGCCTGTACTTCTGCATGCGGACCGCCTACCCTTTGGGTATGGCCACGACCAATGATGTGCCCTGCTTTAACGATGACACATCCCACCCGAGGGTTAGGGTTGGATAAATAAAGGGCATTTTGAGCCTCGGCTAATGCCTGACTCATCAATTGGTGGTCGACTGCGGTGTACATGGGTCTATTAAAACCGATTGCGAGACCAGGAGGGAAATTTACCGATCGTGCTATCTACAAGCCCTGTGATCCTTGACTGGGTCACAAATTCGCCAACGACCCCCGCTACCCAGTATTAAATGACGTTCCAAGGCGTGATCTCGCTCATGGCCCAATATCAATCGGTTAGCTACAAACCCCCCTTGGGCTGTTTTTGCCGCACCAGCCGCATTAAACAAAATACCCCTTTTGCTCGTATGCGGATCTATAAACTGCTTACCCCCTCCCTTGAAATACACCGGAGCGATATCGCCTTGTGAAACCCAAAAGCGCTCGATACAGGCAGGCTGGCTAGGTCGGTCATTGCAGCCACTTTTGACTATCCACCCGTCATCCCAAAGATTGTCGGCAAGCGGCGCGATACGAACCGGGATTCCGAGTGTGAGTGCCTGTGCCCGCGCAAATTGAGCATGAGCAATAAAACGCCTCGCAATGATCTCGATTTCGCGGGCGGCCATGTGCTCATGTAATCGTGGCAACGCCATCACCGCCATGATGGCAATGATGAGCACAACAGCCATTAACTCCAGCAAACTGTTGCCTTGCTCCTGCCTATTCAAATCGTTGCCGCCAATTTAAGCGAGTGACTGCGTTGGTTTTTAAATCAAGATGAACCAATATCTCTAAGACGGGTTTGTCTTTACTGGAAATCAGCCAATGATGTTTTCCTGCGGACTGAATATGACAAGTGGTATTTCCTAGGGCGGCGATATTTGAGAGATTTCGTTCGCACTCCAGCAAGGATTTCTCAGCTGCAATCAATTGCTTGTGTGACTCTATGTAACTATTGACAGCAACTATCTCCAGCGCAGCAAGGCGCTCCAAGTGCGCCACCAAGGTGGACAACAAAACCAATAGCGATAACACCCAAGCGATAATCACGGGAGATTGCGCGTTGCAAAGGTGCGCTCAAACCCCTGATGAATTAAGGCCCCGTCAGTCATCTCGAGCCTGACCTTATAAGCCCTGCCAGCTCGGCCCTCTAATTTTGTAATGGAAAGAAGGTGCACCCCGTTCATGAGGGTGGTGTTTTGCAAGCGACCTTGTCGATCAAGGGATTGGCAAATTAAGGATCCACCATTCACGCGCATACCTTTGGGTGCAGAGGCTTGTCGATCTACTACAAATCCTTGATGCGCTAATCCATTTTTAGTCCGTTCTTTTGATAATGTATTGCCGATGCAATCAAAGTCCACCCCAGGTGAAAGTTCGTGCCTCACCATCAGTGAATCCGATCCGCGATATCCACTATTTTTTTGGATTTGGATGAAATCACTCTCCGACTGAGGCCTTCCTTTTCCTTCCAAAAAGGATTGAGCATTTTGATAGCCCGCCATGCGGATCGATCTACCAATTAATTCCAGGGCACGATCGGCCTCGAAGGCGATTGAATGTGTTTTCTCAAGCGCAATCTGTTTGACTAACAGCTCCCCGCTATTTTTTATCAGTGGCGCCACCAGAATGAGTGATAAGGCGAGACCGACGAGACACTCTAGAAGGCTCATTTATTAGTCCTCTTGCATCATGAATTTCACGGTTTGATGGGCTTGCGGAAAATATAGTGAGCTCATATTGATCCGCCTCTTTTTTCATTTGCACCCGCTGCTCTTGAGATTTTCCTAAACGCAGGACCATTTGCTGATAGCTAGCGCCTAGAGTCATCCAACTACTCGCTATCAGACTCATGGCCACCAATACCTCAAGCAAAATAAATCCAGTAGAGCCTTGATCATCTAGATCCAGGTTTTCGGATTTGTGAATCAATCGGGGCATAAGGCATTTTCGCTAGGCCGGAAAGGGGAATAAATGCCTTTGATGGGCGCCCAGTGTCAGAAAGGCTGGATATTTACTCAATATTGAGGGAGATCGGGGCTTACAGCCTGAAAACTCCTCCTCAGCTTAAAATAGAGGGCTATGCAAAATACCCTCGCCCCTACAGAAGAAATCGTTGCTGAGCTCAAAGCCGGCAAGATGGTCATTCTGGTTGATGAAGAAGATCGTGAGAATGAAGGCGATTTAGTTCTGGCCGCAGATCACGTTACAGCGGATGCTGTCAACTTTATGGCGAAACATGGTCGCGGACTAATTTGTCTCACGTTGACTCGTGAGCGCTGCCAACAACTCAATCTGCCATTGATGGTGCGAGACAACGGTACCTCGATGGGCACCAACTTCACGGTCTCCATTGAGGCGGCAAGTGGTGTCACCACCGGAATCTCAGCAGCTGATCGCGCGCATACCATTAAAGCAGCAGTAGCCGCACATGCCAAGCCAAATGATTTAGTCCAACCAGGACACATCTTCCCACTCATGGCGCAACCTGGCGGCGTATTGATTCGCTCAGGGCATACCGAAGCAGGTTGTGATTTAGCCGCAATGGCTGGTTGCTCGCCTACTGCCGTCATTTGCGAAATCATGAAAGATGATGGCAGCATGGCGCGCCTTCCAGATCTCATGGAGTTTGCTAAAGAACATCAATTGAAGATTGGCAGCATCGCTGATCTCATTCAATATCGCAGTCAACATGAAAGCATTGTGGTTCGCGAAGGTGAACGCGAGTTCAACACGCCTTGGGGCAAGTTCCAAGGCGTGATTTATCGTGATACACCAAGCTCATGCATCCATCTTGCATTAATTCATGGAAAGCCCTCTGAGGCAGAAGAAACGCTTGTGCGTGTTCACGAACCGGTCACCGTCTTAGATTTCTTGGACGCCCATGTCAGCACCCACTCTTGGCCTCTTGCACAAGCACTGCAAAAGCTAGCAACTGCTCCAGCAGGCGTTGCGGTACTCCTCAACGCCTCTGGCATTGCAGCACCAAATGATGTTGACTGGCTCGCACAGTTCCATAAACTGAACGGCTCTCAGTCTGAAGAAGCTGCAAAGTCACTAGGCCGCAAAACCGACTTCCGCAGCTACGGCATTGGCGCACAAATTCTCAAAGATATTGGCGTTGGCAAAATGCGTTTACTTGCTAACCCGAATCCAGTACCCAGTCTTTCCGGATACAAACTAGAAGTCACTGGCTACACCCCATTCGAACCTCAATAATCCGCACCCAAAGATCATCATGAACACATCGAATAATGAACAAGCAGTTGGCGTATTAGCAGCCGATTTAAATGGCCAAGATCTACGCATTGGAATCGTACAAGCACGCTTTAATGAAGAACACTGCGTTGCTTTAACAACTGCTTGCATTGAAGAACTCATTAAACTCGGCGTGTCTCAGGCTGACATCAAGCTAGTGACTGTGCCGGGCGCACTGGAAATTCCTTTTGCACTTCAGAAGCTGGTAGAGACCGGTGAATTTGATGGCTTGGTAGCATTGGGCGCAGTGATTCGTGGTGAGACTTACCACTTTGAGCTTGTTTCTAATGAGTCCGCCTCTGGTATCACTCGGATCTCAATTGACTCTGGCCTACCCATCGCCAATGGCGTATTAACCTGCGAGACTGATGAACAAGCGCAAGTACGTGCTCAAGTTAAAGGCGCCGATTGTGCCAAGGCCGTTGTTGAAATGGCCAATCTTGCATTAGCCCTGACTCCCGATATTGATTTTGAAATCCACCCTAACGAAGAATAATGATTGATATGACCAAGACCCCTATCAATTCCCCAGCCCCAGTGGCTAGTGCGCCCAAGCGCTCTCTCACGCCGCGTCGTCGTGCCCGTGAATATGCCTTACAAGGCGTCTATCAAAGTTTAGTCATGCGTCGTGCTGGTAGCTTGCCCAATGCCGCAGCTATTGCTAAGCAGCTTGCCGAAGATCCTGGCTTTCGTCGTTGCAAACCAGAGTTATTTCAAGGGATCTTCATTGGCGTCCTAGAGCACACCGATGAATTAGAAGGCCTGATTACGCCCGCCTTGGATCGTCCGATTAATGAACTCTCCCCAGTTGAACATGCAGCCTTGTTGATTGGCACCTATGAATTAGCGCTTGATTTGGCTGTGCCCTATAAAGTTGCTATCAATGAAGCAGTCGAGCTTGCCAAAACCTTTGGCGGCACCGATGGCCACAAATACGTCAATGGCGTCTTAGATCTACTGGCTCAAAAATTACGCAGTACTGAAATTCAGGCTGGCTAACCGGGCAATATTAGCTAGGTCCGTAAAACCCCTGCGCTTCCCGGAGCCCAGGGGTTTTTTATTGCTACATACAGAATGTAGACTAGCGGGATAAAATGAATTCACCTATTTAGCCTGAGAAATTTCGGAGAATGACAATGCAAAAAATAGATATTCGGAAGCTACTGAATGACCCCAGCCTTTTTAAAGAGGAAGCCTTTATTAATGGGGTATGGACAAAAAGTCTCTCAGGCAAAACCTTTGCCGTCACCAATCCAGCAAGCAACGAACTGATTGCCAATGTCAGCAATCTGGGCCCTCAAGAAGCTGAGCTAGCGATTATTGCGGCTGAACAGGCTTTTCAAGAGTGGAAAAATAAAACGGGTAAAGAGCGTGCCAACGTCATGCGCAAGTGGTTTGATCTGATTATTGCCAATACACAAGACCTTGCCACCCTCATGACCCTAGAACAAGGCAAGCCGCTAGCAGAGGCGGCTGGCGAGGTGACTTATGGCGCTTCGTTTATTGAATGGTTTGCGGAAGAGGCTAAGCGTGTCACCGGATCAATTCCAAGTACTACCTCGAACGACAGGCGCTTGATTGTCATGAAACAAGCCATTGGGGTGTGCGTTGCCATCACTCCCTGGAATTTCCCCAATGCCATGATTACTCGTAAGATTGCTCCAGCAATGGCGGCGGGATGCACCATTGTTATTAAGCCAGCAGAACTCACACCATTGAGTGCCTTAGCACTTGCAGAACTCGCCTTACGAGCAGGGATTCCGCCTGGGGTCATTAATATTTTGACCGCCGATGCCGATCAATCGATTGCAATCGGCAAAACACTCTGCGAATCGCCAGTTGTTCGTCACCTTTCCTTTACAGGATCCACAGAGGTCGGTCGAATTTTGATGGCGCAATGTGCACCCACTATCAAAAAATTAGCGCTCGAGCTTGGTGGGCATGCCCCTTTTATCGTCTTTGAAGACGCAGATATTGATGCTGCAGTTTCTGGTGCTGTGACCTCTAAATATCGTAATTCTGGCCAAACCTGTGTATGCGCTAATCGCTTCTACGTACACAAAAAAATACAGGATGAGTTTGTAGAAAAATTTGCCAAAGCAGTTGAGTCAATCAAAGTTGGCAACGGCCTGGAAGCTGGCGTTACTCAAGGCCCCCTGATTGAACCAGCAGCCCTAGAAAAAGTAGAGCGTCATGTAGCTGATGCACTTAGCAAAGGCGCCAAGCTCATTGCTGGAGGCAAATCGTCCTCCTTGGGTGGCACATTCTATGAGCCCACCATTCTGTCCAATGTCACGAATGACATGCTCATCACCTACGAAGAAACCTTTGGCCCAGTAGCACCGATTATCCCTTTTGAGAGTGATGAAGAGGCACTGCGCCTAGCTAACAATAGCCAGTACGGCTTAGCATCGTATTTTTATAGTCGAGATATTGGTCGTATCTGGAGGGCTGCTGAGGCCTTGGAGTTCGGCATTGTGGGTGTTAACACGGGACTTATTTCTAATGAGGTTGCGCCGTTTGGTGGAGTCAAACAATCGGGCCTTGGGCGTGAAGGTAGCACTTACGGCATGGATGAATATCTCGAACTGAAATATGTTTGCCTGGGACTCTAAATCAGCAGAGTTCATCAATAAAGCCGCTACATAGCGGCTTTATTTTTGCATTATTTCTTCTTATAAACCAAGTCCCAAACCCCATGACCCAACTTGAGGCCGCGGTTCTCGAACTTGGTAATTGGCCTATATATCGGCCTCTCCACATAGCCAGGATGTTTTGCAGTGAGCTGATGTATTGTAGGTTTGAATTCCTGAAAGGATTCTTTAGTAAGCTCAAGCTCACTTGCCACGTCAGCTACAGAAAAAGTTTCTACGCTCATTTGCTCTATAGAGCTATTTACCAAGTCAGATTCAGCATTTAAGACCAAGAGCATTTGCTCGGCGTAGTTATGCCAATCAGTCGCTAGATGCAAGTAAGCTCCAGGCTTTAATCTTGACACCAACAACTTTACAAATCCCGCCTGAATCAGTCTACGCTTGTGATGACGCTTTTTATGCCAAGGATCCGCAAAGTAAATATGAATGCCATCCAAAGAGTTTGGTGCGATCATTTTTTCCAGAACTTCAACAGCATCATGACGAATCAAACGTAAATTAGTGAGATTATGTTCACCAATCAGTTTGAGTAAAGCACCTACCCCTGGAGGGTGTACCTCGATTGCCAAAAAATCGTCGTCAGAACGTAAAGCGGCAATTTTGGCAGTGGTCTCACCCATTCCAAAACCAATCTCCAAGATCTTGGGATGCGAGGAGCCACCAAAAGCCTCCTGAAGATTGAGCTCTTCATCCTGAAATGGAATTAAAAACTGGGGGCCCAACTCCTCTATCGCCCGCTGTTG
>CANFWB010000002.1 GCA_947450605.1 Burkholderiaceae bacterium | reverse complement strand
GCTTCATATAAGAAGTCGTAATCCTGACGCGGGATTACGCCGCCAACGAATACGATAATGTCATCTGAGCCCTGCTTCTTCAGTTCAGCAATGATGGCAGGTACCAGAGTCTTATGTCCCGCAGCTAATGTCGAGATACCCAAGGCATGAACATCATTCTCAATCGCCTGACGAGCACACTCCTCTGGCGTTTGAAACAAGGGCCCAATATCTACGTCAAAGCCCAAATCTGCAAATGCAGTAGCAACAACCTTGGCACCGCGATCATGTCCATCTTGACCTAATTTTGCGATCATCACACGTGGACGACGGCCGAAATCTTTTGCAAAATCAGCGATTTCGACTTTCAATTTTTCCCAGCCTTCTGCTGAGTCATAAGCAGCTGCATACACACCTGTCACCTTTTGAGTATCGGCGCGATGGCGCCCGTAAACTTTTTCTAACGCATCAGACACCTCGCCAACTGTAGCGCGCAAGCGAATTGCTTGAACAGCCAGCTCCAGCAAATTACCAGTATTGTCTTCTGCGGCTTTAGTTAATGCTTCTAGTGCATCCTCCACCCTCTTAGTATCGCGTTTTGCCTTGATGTTATTCAAACGTACAACCTGACTTTCACGAACCTTGTCGTTATCGATCATCAAAACATCAACCAGATCCTCTTTACCAAGCTTATATTTGTTGACGCCCACAATGACATCGGAACCAGAATCAATCTTGGCCTGCTTCTCGGCAGCAGCAGCTTCAATCTTCAGCTTCGCCCAACCACTTTCAACCGCCTTAGTCATGCCACCCATAGCATCGACCTCTTGAATAATCTCCCATGCTTTATCAGCCATCTCTTGCGTGAGACTTTCCATCATGTATGAGCCAGCCCAAGGATCAATCACGCTAGTGATGTGAGTCTCTTCCTGCAGAATCAACTGGGTGTTGCGGGCAATGCGACTTGAGAATTCAGACGGCAAAGCAATAGCCTCATCAAATGAATTGGTGTGTAAAGACTGGGTTCCTCCGAATACTGCCGCCATTGCTTCAACCGTAGTGCGGACTACGTTGTTATAAGGATCTTGTTCAGTCAAAGACCAGCCAGATGTTTGACAGTGAGTACGCAACATCAACGACTTTGGATTCTTTGGCTCGAACGATTTCATGATGCGCCACCACAAAAGACGTGCAGCACGTAACTTCGCCACTTCTAAATAGAAGTTCATGCCAATAGCGAAGAAGAACGAAAGACGACCAGCAAAGCCATCTACATCCAAGCCCTTAGCGAGGGCCGTTTTGACATACTCCTTGCCGTCAGCCAAAGTGAATGCTAGTTCAAGAACCTGATTTGCGCCGGCTTCCTGCATGTGATAACCCGAAATCGAGATCGAGTTAAATTTTGGCATATGTTTAGCGGTGTATTCAATGATGTCGCCGATGATGCGCATCGACGGCTCTGGCGGGTAAATATATGTATTGCGCACCATGAACTCCTTCAGAATGTCATTCTGAATGGTTCCGGATAACAATTCTTGTTTAACGCCCTGCTCTTCGCCAGCAACAATATAGCCTGCCAATACTGGCAGCACCGCACCATTCATCGTCATCGAAACAGAGACCTTGTCCAATGGAATGCCATCAAACAATATTTTCATATCTTCAACAGAATCAATTGCAACGCCAGCTTTACCAACATCACCTGTAACGCGCGGATGGTCGGAGTCATAACCACGATGTGTTGCTAAGTCAAACGCAACTGAGACGCCTTGACCGCCTGCATCCAGTGCCTTGCGATAAAACGCATTAGATTCTTCTGCGGTAGAAAACCCTGCGTATTGGCGAATAGTCCATGGGCGCACCGAATACATCGTGGCTTGTGGTCCACGTACAAAGGGCTCAAAACCAGGCAATGAATGCGTGTACTGAAGTCCCTCGATATCCTCGGCGGTATACAGGGCCTTCAGGTGAATGCCATCAGGTGTCTGCCAACCCAATTTATCTACATCGCCATTGGGCGCTGACTTTTGGGCTGATTTTTTCCATGCATCTAAATTGCTATCTGGGACATTTGGCCATGTAGCAGATGCAGACTTTTTTTCACTTGCACTCATAAAGCACTCCCGGTTGGCTTTATTACATTGTTGCTAAATTTGTAGGGCTATTTTGCTTGACTTTTTTGAATTTGTCTACATACTGTATACATAATTATGAATACAAAACTAATTAATAGACCACTATATGAAGATGTAGCCGAACGTCTCCGTGCGCAGATCTTCTCTCATGAACTAGCTCCAGGCAGCTGGTTAGACGAGCAAAGCCTGGCTTTGACCTTTGGTATTAGTCGGACACCAATGCGCGAAGCTATTAAGGTCTTAGCATCTGAGGGCCTAGTTACCACCAAAATGAATAAGGGCGCTTACGTTACCGAGGTTGATAGGCGTGATTTAGAGCAAATCTTTACGGTACTCTCCCTGCTGGAGGGTCAGGCGGCAAAAGAAACGGCCATAAAGGCAACCGAGGGACAGTTAACACTTTTGGATGACCTGCATCACCGCCTTGAAAAAGCAGCTGCAGATAGGGATCTTGAGCAATTCTTTGAAATCAATGTGAAGTTTCATGACATGATCCAAGAAATCGCCGGCAATAAGTGGATGAATGGGGTCATTATTGATCTGCGCAAGGTTCTGAAACTGCAAAGACGCGACTCTTTGAGTCGTAGTGGACGCTTGCTTAGCTCGCTATTAGAGCATCGCGAAATTCTCCAGGCAATACTCAAAAGAGATCCATCGGCTGCAGAAGCAGCGATGCGAAAACACCTGGCCCGCGGATTGGAAGCAACCAAGTAATTGGCACTTGAAAGCGCTATAACTCCATAAATAACAAAGGCTTAGGTGATTAACCTAAGCCTTTGATTAATTACTGTAACGCAGACAAATTACTTCTTAACTACGAAATTTCCAGGCAACGATGCAACATAAGCAGCGATATCGTGCATGTCGGCATCAGAGAAAGTTTGTACTTGAGAGGACATCACAGCGTTATTGCGGCCAAACTGAGGATTGGCATTGCCTACTTTATAAGCGCGTAATGCGTAATAAACATAATCGGAATATTGGCCAGCTAACTTTGGGTAAGCCGGCAGAATTGGTGCATTTAAGCCTGCGCCGTGACAAGAAGCGCAATTAGCCTTCTCAACAAGCGCTTGACCTTTGTCGGCGCTAGCAGCATGAGCTACGCCAACACTGGATAACAAAATGACGGTAATTAGTGCGAATTTCATAAACATGCCTCTAAATATCACTTCAATGGGTTAATTGGTGAGCTGGCAGTTTGCGCAGCATAGTATTCGCCAATATCAGCCATGTCTTGATCGGACAAGCTGGCAGCAATTGAACGCATTGTTGGATGCTTTCTTTCGCCCTTCTTGTACGAAGATAAAGCACTAGCGATGTAAGCAGCGTTTTGACCGCCTAACATTGGTACCTTGTAGACCAAGGGATAGTCAGCACGATAGTCAGGAATGGAATGGCAGCCAACGCAGAGCCAAACCTTACCCTGCCCAGCCTGAGCAGAGCCTTTTTCATCAGCAGCCTGTGCTGAAACGCCAACAAGAGCTAAGCTTGCGCAGATAGCTAATTGGGAAAGAATGAGGTGTTTTTTCATAGAAATCATCATTAACGAGTTTGATTTAGATCAATTTGAAGAGAGTATAGCGGAGACGGACTGAGATCCTCCATTTCAGCGTCTGAAATCGATAAAAACACTGAAAATAGCCCGCCTTTTACCTATACTTGAGCGCTGTTGAACGACAAATTGATTGCTACCAAGAATGACTAAGACTAAATCCCGTTTTGATGGCTCACAAAGCTATGTAGCCACAGATGATCTGAAATTGGCGGTCAATGCGGCTATACAACTCCAACGGCCTTTATTGATCAAGGGTGAGCCTGGAACCGGTAAAACTATGTTGGCTGAAGAGGTTGCTGCAGCCCTCAATATGCCTTTAATGGAGTGGCACATTAAGTCCACAACTAAGGCACAACAAGGGCTCTATGAATATGATGCGGTCAGCCGCCTCAGAGACTCCCAGTTAGGCGACGAAAAAGTAAACGATATACGCAACTACATTATTAAGGGTGTACTTTGGCAGGCGTTTGAGGCCGATGAGCCGGTTGTATTGTTAATCGATGAAATTGATAAGGCGGATATTGAGTTTCCAAACGATCTTCTTCGTGAAATTGATCGTATGGAATTCTATGTATATGAAACACGGGAGCTTATTAAAGCCAAACATCGCCCCCTGGTCATCATCACCTCCAATAATGAAAAGGAATTACCAGACGCTTTTTTACGTCGCTGCTTCTTTCATTACATCTCTTTTCCTGATGCAGGAACAATGCAGAGCATTGTGGATGTTCACCACCCCAACATCAAACAAGATTTGCTAGAAGCCGCCCTCAAGTCTTTTTACCAAATCCGATCTTTACCTGGATTAAAGAAGAAGCCCTCTACCTCGGAATTAATTGACTGGTTGAAACTATTGTTGGCCGAAGAAATTCCTGCAGAAGCGCTTTATAGCAAGGAAGAAAAAATTGCGATACCACCCTTACATGGTGCACTACTGAAAAATGAGCAGGACATTCATCTATTTGAGCGCCTGGTTATGATGAATCGTAATCATCGTTGATTGCATACCGCTTCTACTAACCCATGCTCATTCAATTCTTCCTTAATTTAAAGGAGGCTAAAGTTCCTGTTTCAGTACGGGAGTTTTTAACCCTGCTCGAGGCTTTGAAGGAAGGCGTCATTGAACCCTCAATTGACGAGTTCTACCAATTGGCTCGCATGACTCTTGTAAAAGATGAGCAGCACTTCGATCGCTTCGATCAGGTTTTTGGCGCCTACTTTAATGGTGTTGAGCAAATCATAGCCTTGGCACCAGATATTCCGCTAGATTGGCTGGAGAAAAAGTTACAACGTGTTTTAACGGAGGAAGAAAAAGCGGCCCTCAAGAAATTAGGTGGTCCCAATGCATTGCAAAAGCGCTTGCAAGAACTCATGAAGGAGCAAAAAGAATGGCACGGTGGCGGTAATAAATGGATTGGGGCTGGCGGCTCATCGCCATTTGGTCACAGTGGCTACCATCCAGAAGGTATTCGGATTGGCGGGGAAAGTGCAGGCAATAGAACGGCGATCAAGGTATGGGAGACTCGAGAATTTAAAGACTACGATAGCGACCTTGGTCTAGGAACTCGCAATATCAAAATGGCGCTTCGGCGCCTACGTCGCTTTGCCAGAGAAGGCTCCAGTCTTGAATTGGATCTTGATAAAACCATCCATTCCACCGCTGCCAATGCTGGCATGCTTGATATACAAATGCGGCCAGAGCGTCATAATCAAGTCAAAGTATTGTTGCTGATGGATGTAGGCGGATCGATGGATGATCACATTCAACGCATTTCTGAATTATTCACTGCCGTCAAAACGGAATTCAAGCACCTTGAGTATTACTACTTTCATAACTGTGTGTATGAACATCTATGGCAAAGCAACCGCCGCAGACGAGATCAAGTAACCGCGACCCAAGACATCATTAATAAGTATGGACCCGATTACAAGCTTATTTTTATTGGGGACGCTACTATGTCCCCTTATGAAATTTTAAGTCCTAATGGTTCGGTGGAATATGACAACCGCGAGACTGGCGCGACATGGGTGAATCGACTTATTGATCAGTTCCCCCACTTTGCTTGGCTTAATCCTGAGCCAGAGTCAGTCTGGCAATACCGACAATCTATCGACATTATGAAGGGGCTCATGAAGGATCGCATGTATCCAGTCACCATGAATGGCCTTGAAAATGCCATGCGTCAACTCTCGAAATAATAAAGTAAGATTTACGCGTACCAAATCCTTTCCTTTTTTATTCTGAATAAAGCACTATGACAAACCATATCAGCGATCGCCTTAAAACTCTCGGAATTGAATTACCACCACCTGGACCCCCTGCTGCTGCTTATGTAATGGCTGCGACCAGTGGCAATACCGTTTTTCTATCAGGCCATATCGCCAAGCAAGATGGTAAGCCTTGGGTGGGCAAGCTTGGCTTAAATATGGATACAGAAACAGGCAAGGCGGCCGCCAAGTCGATCGCGATTGATTTAATTGCCACCCTGCAAAATCACCTAGGCTCACTAGATAAAGTAAAGCGCATCGTGAAAGTAATGGGCTTAGTTAACTCAACACCTGAATTTACCGAGCAACACTTGGTTGTCAATGGCTGCTCAGAACTTCTCTTTGAGGTATTTGGTGATGCTGGTAAACATGCGCGAAGTGCATTTGGCGTAACTCAGATCCCATTGGGTGCCTGTGTCGAAATCGAACTTATCGCCGAGATTTAGGAGCTTAGCTTAAGCTTAATTTGCACTCTTGGATGTCGGCTAGCGTGTCGACATCTACTACAAATGCCCGATTGTTTGTCGACATGGCCCGCACCTTCTCGGGATGATCGTCCATGTAGGTACGGCAAACCATTTCCGGTATAGACAGGATATCTAGCACAGCTTTTTTAGAAAATAACACTGGGTTCCCGCGTTGCCCGCTCACCATCGGCAAGATGACCTCTTCGTCATTCCCGCACCTAGAAAGCGCTTCGAGTAATTCTTGGATCTCTTGCGCGCCTATCTCAGGCTGGTCGGATAGCGCAACCAATAAAACATCAAATTCGCTTTGGAGTGACTCCAATCCTAGGCGCACTGATGAAGCTTGGCCTTTTTCTGGAGCGGAATTCCGAACAGCCGTCATGGGGTAAGTCAACGCCCTATTGATCTTCAGCAACTCGGACTCGATCGCTTCCGCATGAAAGCCTGTTACGACAAGGCATTCAACAGGGGTAAATTGCTGAATAGCATTTGATATGCGCTCCAAGAGGGTGAGATCATCTCTGCGAAGCAAGGCCTTTGGATGTGAGCCCAGCCTACTTCCCTCGCCTGCAGCAAGCAGTAAAACAGCGAGGCGCAATTTTGAGGATTGAGTAGATGGGTCAGAACTGGTCATAAGAGGGATAATAATTACATTGGTGGTAAAAAAATAATAAATAGAAAAATATTGAAGACAAAAGATGAATAGTACCGACTTAAGTGTATTGAAGGCTGCGGTAGATTGGCTCAAATTAGGCCATCAAGTTGCCATTGCTACCGTTGTCCAAACTTGGGGTTCAGCCCCAAGGCCTATTGGTTCATGGCTAGCCATCCGAGGTGACGGTCAAGTAACGGGATCTGTATCCGGTGGATGCGTTGAAGATGACCTTATCCGTCGAGTACAGTCAGATATTCTGACTCGAGCAACACCAGAAATGGTGGTCTATGGCGTAAGCCAGCAGGAGGCGGCCCGTTTTGGTCTGCCTTGCGGCGGCACATTGAGGTTGCTAGTAGAGCCAAAACCTGAGTTAGTTATTTTGGAATCAATTCTGGCTTCCGTTTCCAATCACCAAATTACCTCTCGCACAGTTGATTTCATTACGGGCAAATCCACGTTGATGTCTGGTAATCGGAACGAGGCATTTGTTTTCGATAGCAAGTTAATGAAAACTACTTATGGCCCACGCTGGCGCATGGTCATCATTGGTGCAGGACAACTATCGCTTTATACGGCGGACTTTGCGCTGGCATCTGACTTTGAAGTTATTGTTATTGATCCGCGCGAAGAATATGCTGAAGGTATAGATCGTGAGCACATCCAGTTCATCAAAGGGATGCCGGATGATGTGCTACTTGAAATTGGGGTTGATTCTCATACAGCAGTTGTTGCTCTAACGCACGATCCCAAACTCGATGATATGGCCCTCATGGAGGCGTTAAAGTCTCCCGCTTTTTATGTTGGCGCCTTAGGTAGCAGGGTCAACACCCAGAAGCGCAAAGACCGCCTACTAGAATTTGATGTGACACGAGAACAAGTGGAGCGACTACATGGTCCTGTTGGCTTATTCATTGGCGCCCTGACACCACCAGAAATCGCCGTATCGATTTTGGCGGAAGTGATCGCCGTCAAATACGGCTCTCCCATTCCGAAGAAGGCCTAGATAAAGAAAAACCCGATCAAATTACTGATCGGGTTTCTTATTTACTGCAACACCTCTTTGCAGCAAGTGGCTTAATTCGCTTTTAACTTGCCATCTTTGAGTCGCGGCTCTACAAAGTGTCCTTTGCGAGCGCGATTGCCTGCAAATGACTTCAAGGTTTTTGCATCCAGATTGAGCTCGGTTGGTTTACCTGCACGACCTGCGCCAGAGTAAGTGGCGCCATCAGACCCAACCGCAATTGCAGAAGCAAGCTTCTCCTTGTCGTCCAAGCCCATCAAGATGACGCCCTTACCACCTGTAGGCAAACGTTTGAGCTCATCTAGCGGGAACACCAATAACTTGGATCCCTCAGAGAGACAAGCTACTTGTTTCATACCAGCTGTTACCTTAGCGGCCCCCAAAGGCGCATCGCCACCTGGGAATTTACTATCGATGCCAACAAAGGATTTTCCTGCCTTATTACGCGTTGTCATGTCGGCCACATTCGCCAAGAAGCCATTACCCGATCTAGTAGAAATCAACACCAAATCATCGGACTGACCAGCGTAATAGGCCACCATTTGTGAGCCAGCGGCCAAGTTCACAAAGCTCGTCAATGGCGAGCCATCCCCGCGGGCACCCGGTAAGTCACTTACGGGAACCGTGTAAACACGGCCGTCACTACCAAAACCTTGAATCACATCGACCGTACGACATTCGAAGGTACTGTAAAGAGCATCTCCCGCCTTGAAACCAAACTGGGTTGCGTCGTGCTCATGGCCTTGACGAACGCGCACCCAACCTTTTTGAGACACGATCACAGTTACCGGCTCATCCAATACTTTGGTTTCTGCAATAGCGCGCTTATCCTCCTGAATCAAGGTACGGCGATCATCACCAAAATCCTTCATATCGGATTCAATTTCTTTGATGATGCGTTTACGCAATACGGCGTCACTTTGCAGCAAACCTTGGAGATCATCACGCTCTGATTTGAGCTCTTTGAGCTCCTGCTCAATCTTGATACCTTCTAGACGAGCCAACTGGCGTAAGCGAATATCCAGGATATCTTCTGCTTGACGATCACTAAGTTTGAATTCTTTAATGAGGTCAGCCTTTGGCTCATCACTATTGCGAATGATTTTAATGACCTTATCGATATTAAGAAGAACGATTAAGCGCCCCTCCAAAATATGCATCCGGTCATTAACCTTTCCTAAGCGGTGCTGAGTACGGCGTGTAACCGTTCCCACCCTGAAGGAAATCCACTCAGAGATGATTTCCTTTAAACCTTTTTGACGGGGACGACCATCGGTACCAATCATCACTAAGTTCATTGGCGCATTGGACTCTAGTGAGGTATGGGCTAGCAATAAGTTTGCAAACTCATTGACATCGATATTTTTACTCTTAGGCTCAAATACCAAACGTACAGCCGCATCTTTACTAGATTCATCACGAACACCGTCAAGCACATTCAAGATAGTGGATTTGAGATTACTCTGCTCTGGAGTCAATGTCTTCTTGCCGACTTTGACTTTAGGATTAGTGATCTCCTCAATCTCTTGTAGCACGCGCTGAGATGAAGTCGAGGGAGGTAATTCATTCACAACAATTTGCCACTGACCTCGAGCCAATTCCTCGATAGACCAGCGGGCACGCACTTTAAGGCTGCCGCGACCAGCCTCATAAATCTGCGCTATCTCTGCTGGAGAGGAAATAATTTGACCGCCGCCTGGATAGTCAGGGCCAGGGATGATTTCGAGGAGCTCTGAAGTGCTCAGTTTAGGAGACTTCATTAATGCTATAGCAGCACTAGCGACTTCACGTAGATTATGCGAGGGAATTTCAGTGGCCATACCAACCGCAATACCAGACGCACCATTCAGCAGAACAAAGGGCAAGCGTGCTGGTAAAAGCTTAGGCTCTTGAAATGAACCATCGTAGTTAGGGGCAAAATCTACCGTACCTTCATCGATCTCACTCAGTAACAAGCCAGCAATTTTGGTTAAACGTGCTTCCGTATAACGCATTGCTGCAGCACCATCACCATCGCGTGACCCAAAATTCCCCTGCCCATCAATTAGTGGGTAACGCAATGAGAAGCTCTGTGCGAGACGGACTAATGCGTCATAAGCGGATTGGTCGCCGTGAGGATGGAATTTACCGAGTACATCACCCACTACACGAGCACTCTTGACGGGTTTTGCATCAGCACGCAAACCCATTTCGCTCATAGAGAACAAAATACGACGTTGCACTGGCTTTTGTCCATCCGAGACATCCGGCAATGCACGACCTTTTACTACGCTAATAGCGTAATCTAGATAAGCACGCTCCGCATAGACTGCCAGGGTTAGGCTATCTTTATCGTCTTCATTGAGCTCGACTATTTTTGGATCATGTGGATCCTTAGGGCCACCTAATTCTGGTGCTATAGAGTCATCGACTTTAACAATATTGATCTCAACAGGCTCGGCAGAGAATAAATCCGCTTGATCGGCCGCACCAATATCGCCGGGAGTTTTTTTAGTCACCATTAAATATCCGCCTCTACTTCGTTACCGCGCTCTTCCAGCCAATCACGACGCGCCCCAGATTCGGATTTACCCATCAACATATCCATTGTTTTAATCGTTTCATCCTCAGTCCAAGAACCTAATGTCACTGGTAATAAGCGGCGGGTATCCGGATTTAAAGTGGTATCCCACAACTGCTCCGCACTCATCTCGCCCAAGCCTTTAAATCGAGAAATTTGCCATGCCGATTCTTTTACGCCATCTTTACGCAACTTATCTTCAATCGCTTGAAGTTCATTTGCATCTAGGGCATAAATTTTTTGTGCAGGCTTTTTACCGCGAGCGGGTGCATCCACCCTGAACAATGGTGGTCGTGAAATATGGATATGACCTAATTCAATTAACTTAGGGAAGTGCTTATAAAACAAAGTGAGTAACAAGACCTGAATATGCGCGCCATCGACGTCCGCATCAGATAGGATGCAGACTTTGCCGTAACGCAAATTCGATAAATCAGGACTGTCATTGGCACCGTGCGGATCAACGCCGATCGCCACAGCAATGTCATGCACTTCGTTATTAGCAAATAAACGATCGCGCTCCGCCTCCCAAGTGTTGAGAACCTTACCGCGTAAGGGCAGGATTGCTTGGTATTCTTTGTTGCGACCCATCTTGGCTGATCCACCGGCTGAATCGCCCTCCACCAGGAAGATTTCATTCAAGCCAATATCTTCGCTTTCACAATCAGTCAACTTGCCTGGCAACACTGCAACACCGGAAGATTTTTTCTTTTCTACCTTTTGGCCGGCGCGCGTTCTTGCTTGAGCTTGCTTGATTACCAAGTCAGCGAGTTTTCGGCCGTAATCGACGTGCTCATTGAGCCAGAGCTCTAATGCAGATTTAGCGTATCCAGAAACTAAACGTACCGCATCCCTGGAGTTCAAGCGTTCTTTAATCTGCCCCTGAAATTGGGGGTCCAATACTTTGGCAGACAAAATAAAGGAGGCACGCGCAAAGACGTCCTCAGGCATTAACTTGACACCCTTAGGCTGCAAAGCGTGCATCTCAATAAAGCCTTTGACGGCATTAAAGAGGCCCTCACGCAAACCACTTTCATGTGTGCCGCCCGCAGGAGTCGGAATCAGGTTCACGTAACTCTCGCGTACTGGCGCGCCATCCTCAGTCCAGGTGACCACCCAGGCGGCGCCTTCGCCTTCTGCGAATGAATCATCCTCTCCGTTACCGGTGGCATATTGCTCACCCTCAAATGGTGGAATTACTTCAGCGCCGTGCCCTGCTTGCGCCATAGCCTCATTCAAATAGCCGCGTAAGCCTTGGGCATATTGCCAGGTCTGACTTTCGCCAGACTTTTCTTGAATCAGGGTTACTTTGACGCCCGGCAATAAAACTGCCTTAGAGCGCAGCAAGCGTATTAATTCTGGCATCGGAATGCCAGGGCTATCAAAATATTTGCCATCTGGCCACGCACGTACGCGTGTACCGTGTGATTTATCTTCTTTTCCCGCAGTGCTGGACTTGAGTTTTTCAATCAACCTGCCATCAGCAAAGGCCAAAGTGGAGACCTGGCCCTCTCGCCATACCGTTACTTCTAAGCGCTTGGATAAAGCATTGGTTACCGAGACGCCAACGCCATGCAAACCACCAGAAAAAGCATAGGCGCCACCAGTGCCTTTTTCAAACTTACCGCCTGCGTGAAGCTGGGTAAAAACAATTTCCACAACCGGCAACTTCTCAGTTGGATGCATTCCCACCGGAATACCGCGTCCGTCATCCTCTACGCTCACGCTGCTATCGGCATGCAAAGTCACGATGATTTGCTTACCAAATCCACCCAAAGCTTCATCAGAGGCGTTATCCAATACCTCCTGAATGATGTGTAAAGGGTTGTCAGTTCGGGTATACATCCCCGGCCTTTGACGGACGGGTTCCAGTCCTTTGAGGACCTGAATTGATGATTCGCTGTATTCGGAAGTTTTACGGGTAGCCATGCGCGCAAATTGTAGTCATGTCTGAGGTAAAACCTGAATTTTCCTGAATTACCCCCATATTCATGCCAAAATTGCATGATGGGAGCCTTAAGTCATATTCGCGTTTTAGACCTCAGCCGTGTGCTTGCCGGCCCGTGGTGTGCACAAAACCTTGCCGATCTGGGCGCAGACGTCGTTAAAGTTGAACGACCGGGCCTTGGGGACGACACCCGTCATTGGGGGCCCCCTTTTGCGCGAGATGCCCAAGGTAATGAAACAGCAGAAACAGCGTATTTCATCTGCATTAACCGCAATAAACGTTCTATAACGGTGGATATCAGCAAGCCTGAAGGCCAAGAAATTATTCGCCAGCTTGCCAAGGAGTCGGATGTTGTCATTGAAAACTATAAAGTTGGAGACTTAGCCAAGTACGGCTTAGACTACGAAAGCCTTAAAAAGGTCAAATCTGACCTGATTTATTGCTCCATTACCGGTTTTGGTCAAAATGGGCCCTATGCTCACCGCCCTGGCTATGACTTCATCATCCAGGGCATGGGTGGTTTTATGAGTGTCACCGGTGAGGCCGATGATTTTCCTGGGGCTAGCCCGCAAAAGGCGGGGGTGGCTATTGCCGATATCTTTACCGGCATGTATGCCACTACAGCCATCTTGGCTGCAGTTGTTTATCGCGATCAAACGGGGCAAGGTCAATATATTGATATGGCGCTCTTGGATACGCAAATTGCTGTGATGGCCAATGTCTCGAGCGCCTATTTATGCTCAGACCAGGTTCCTCGCCGATGGGGAAATGCCTCACCCATCATCGTGCCCTATCAAACCTTTCCTACCTCAGACGGCTGGATGATTGTGGCAGTTGGTAATGATGGTCAATTTAAGCACTTTGTTACCGCTGGGGGAGAGGCTCATTTAGCTGAAAATCCCTTATTCATCAATAATCCCTTGCGCGTTGAACATCGAAAATCATTAATTCCATTGCTAGAAGTCATGACACGCCGAAAAACGAAAGCGGAGTGGATTGCGCTTTTAGAGCTTGCCAATGTTCCTTGTGGGCCGATTAATAACTTCGAAGAAGTCTTTGATAACGAGCAAGTAAAGGCGCGTGGAGTTCAAATTGAGGTTCCTCACCCAACAGCAGGCACCATGAAGTTAGTTGGAAGCCCTATGCGACTCTCAGAAACCCCTGTAGAAGTCCGTCTTGCACCTCCAACCTTGGGCCAACATACCGATGAAATTCTGCGGGACCGCTTGAAACTAGATCCCCAGGAAATTGCTGCATTGCAAGAAAAAGGCATCGTCTAGCTCCATGACATCAAGTACTTCAAGTCAAAAGTTATCACTTCAGCAGGTGCTGATTTTTGGCGGTCTGATGGTCACACTCTCTATGGGGATACGCCACGGATTCGGTCTCTTTAACCTTCCCATTACCTCAGCTAATGGATGGGGGCGTGAAACCTTTGCCCTAACAATTGCATTACAAAATCTGATTTGGGGTGCAGTTCAACCCATCACAGGTGCACTAGCAGATCGTTATGGCGCATTCAAAATTATGGTCGCTGGTGGCGCACTCTACGCACTGGGTTTGGCAGGCATGGCGATCTCTACTGATACATTGAACTTTTCACTTGCCGGCGGTTTATTCATTGGACTTGCGCAAACCGCAACTACTTATAGCGTCATTTACGGAATATTGGGTCGCAATGTCGCTGCAGAAAAACGTGTCTGGGCAATGGGCATTGCAGCAGCAGCTGGATCATTTGGACAATTTCTGATGATTCCAGTTGAGCAAAGCCTTCTCACCAGCTTTGGCGCCAATGATGCGCTGCTCATGTTGGCGCTGATGGCCAGCCTCATGATCCCGATTGCATTTATGTTGCGGGAACCTAGCCTGACCAATGCACAGCAAGGTAGCAATCAAACAATTGCTGAGGCATTAAAAGAGGCTATGAGTAATCCGAGTTTTAGGTTGCTGACTTTGGGTTACTTTGTTTGTGGATTTCAGGTGGTGTTTATTGCGGTGCACCTAGCACCCTACCTAAAAGATTTATCGAAGATCTACCCCGATGTTGGCGCCCCTGTTGTGGCCACTACTGCGCTCGCATTAATTGGGCTATTCAATATTTTTGGTACCTATAGCGCCGGAATACTCGGTCAACGCTTTCCTAAGCGCTATTTGCTTTCGGGAATCTATATTCTGAGATCCGTCGCAATCGCGGGATTCATCTGGCTACCCCTGAGCCCAGTAACTACCTACACCTTTGCCGCAATCATGGGCTTCTTGTGGTTATCCACCATCCCCCTAACCAATGCGATTGTTGCGCAAATATTTGGTGTTAAATACCTCACCATGCTCTCTGGTTTGGTGTTCTTCTCGCATCAACTGGGCAGCTTCTGCGGTGCCTATTTTGGTGGTTACTTATTTGACCGCACTGGATCCTATCTGATTGTTTGGGATATCGCTATTGCCCTGGGCATCTTTGCATTTTTAGTTAACCTTCCCGTTAAAGAGCAAACAATTCATCGCGCTGTGACTGCCTGAGATGGTTGATGTGAAGCAGAACAACTCGCTGTTAAAAACGCTAATATATTTATTGGTGGCACTCATGCTGGGATTAATTTTTACTGCATACTTCGCGCCTGATACGATGATTGCGATAACAAATCAAGTTTGGGCAATGTGCGGCTGGTAAAAAGCAAATGTCTGCGCTTACGTTGATAATGATTTCACTTCAAACATTGTTTTGTTATTCATTGAGTTTTACTAGCATTCTTTTTTAGAGTTTATTTTTCTTCGCCCTTCTCGCCGTAGCACAATGGATAGTGCACATGCCTCCTAAGCGTGGGATACAGGTTCGATTCCTGTCGGCGGGACCAGTTAAAAGTAAAAAAACTTATCCACAGCTTGTGTGGATAAATCCCCAAAAGTTTTCGTAAGTCGTAGATTTGTATAGAGTGACCTAGCTTGCTTAAATTATGAGCATCCGCCTCCGTCAAAAAATTCAGTAAAGATCAGTTGACAATTCAAATTTGCCTCTAGGTTTTTAGATCGATTTTTTCTCTTTTTAAATTTCTCTTACACTCAAGCCATGCACAAGCTCACCACCAGCACCATCGCCGCCCTAGAGGAAATGCTCCAAAACGCAGCCAGATCTGCGCCCGGGGATTTTTTGCCTATTCAATTTTTGGGTGGGATGCAAGCAGGACAGGTCATTGGATACCTAAACCCAGATTTCGCACCCTATTTACAAGATTCTTTGCTCAAAAATCCGATTTCTCACGTAGAAATGGATCATGATCGACTGACTATCCGCAATGCAAGACCCTTAAGCCTGTCTGAGAGCCTGGCTAAATTGGCCGATCGCATGCATCAAGGTGGGTTCATACCCGGCTGGAGGAATGAGGATTTTGCCTGGATTGATCAAAATGGCCATGAATACTTCCGTTTAGAGCGCTCTGCGTTTCGAACCTTTGGCTTTCGTAGCATGGCAACCCATATCAACGGCCACACCAAGGCTGGCAATCTCTGGCTAGGACGTCGTAGCGAAACCAAGGCAACTGATCCTGGTCGCCTCGACAACCTGGCTGCTGGCGGTATTGGGGCTGATGAGACGCCCCGGGTGAACGCTCGCCGTGAACTCTGGGAAGAAGCGGGTGTTCCACCTCAGATTTCCGATCAAATTGAGCCTGTAGGTCGCATTCATATGCGCCGCCCAGTACCCGGTAGGGGCTTTCATGATGAGCAGCTCTACGTCTACGATTTAGAGCTTGCTGAGAACTTTATCCCCACCAACCATGACGGGGAAGTGAGTGGTTTTATTGAAATCCCGCTTTCAGAGGCTGCGGCTCGTATTTTGGCTGATGAATTTACCAGTGATGCTGCGTTTGTGACTGCAGATTTCATTTTGCGCCATATGAAAATTGACTAATTAGACTCTTAAACAACTGACTTGATTTTGATCATCCAGCTCAAGGTGAATTCGTGGTTAAATTAGCCCTAAGGATGAAACAGGGGTGCCCTCTGGTGATTTTTGCTACGAGGCGCTGAGAAAGACCCTATAACCCGATCCAGGTAATGCTGGCGTGGGGAGTTTTCCATCAGACCGTCACCCGGTTTCGTCCATCTAATCACAGTCAGGAGATGGACATGAGCGATACCCAGAATAAAACTAAACATGAAATTCCAAGCTTAAAGAGTTTGGAGCAAGACTTCGGTCAAAAATTTGCCTATCCCGCATCTACTAAAACCTACCTAGAAGGTTCGCGTCCAGATATCAAGGCGCCGATTCGGATGATTGAGCAACTATCCACTCGCGTTGGCGAAGAGATGGTGGTAAATCCGCCTATTCCAGTTTATGACACCTCAGGCCCCTACAGTGATCCAGATATCTTGATCAACCTGGAAAAAGGTTTGCCTTTATTGCGCAAAAGCTGGATTGAAGAGCGTGGTGATACTGAGCAGCTAGCAGGCCCTTCTTCCGAGTACGGCGTCGCTCGCTCAAGAGATGAGGCAACACAAAGCTTACGTTTTGCCCACATCAACCCTCCCCGCGTTGCTAAATCCGGCAATAACGTGAGTCAGATGTATTACGCACGCCAAGGCATCGTAACTCCTGAAATGGAATATGTTGCCCTGCGAGAATCGATGGGCCTAGAACAATTGCGCAAGAACCCAGAATACAAACAATTGCTCAAGCAACATCCAGGCAAGAGTTACGGCGCCAACCTGCCTGAGATTGTTACTGGTGAGTTTGTTCGCTCTGAAATCGCTGCGGGTCGCGCGATCATTCCGGCTAACATCAATCACCCAGAGTTAGAGCCAATGATTATTGGTCGCAACTTCCGCGTAAAGATTAACGGCAACCTTGGTAACTCTGCTGTTACTTCTTCAATTAATGAGGAGGTAGAGAAAATGGTTTGGTCTATTCGTTGGGGCGCAGATACCATCATGGATCTCTCCACCGGTAAGCATATTCATGAAACTCGTGAGTGGATTATTCGCAATTCACCAGTGCCGATTGGTACCGTTCCAATTTATCAAGCCTTGGATAAAACTGGCGGCATCGCCGAAGATCTGACTTGGGAAATGTTCCGCGATACCTTGGTAGAGCAAGCTGAACAAGGGGTGGATTACTTCACTATTCATGCTGGTGTTTTGCTGCGTTATGTACCGCTGACCGCAGATCGAATTACCGGCATCGTTTCTCGTGGTGGCTCCATCATGGCAAAGTGGTGCTTAGCGCATCACAAAGAAAACTTCCTGTACACGAAGTTTGACGAAATTTGCGAAATCATGAAGGCCTATGATGTGTCATTTAGTTTGGGGGATGGTTTGCGTCCTGGCTGTATCGCCGACTCCAACGATGCCGCTCAATTTGGCGAACTCCATACCCTTGGTGAATTAACTGCTAAAGCATGGAAGCACGATGTACAGGTCATGATTGAAGGACCTGGTCACGTTCCAATGCAGCGCATTGAGGAGAACATGACTGAAGAGCTCAAGCATTGCTTGGAAGCGCCCTTCTATACTCTCGGACCATTAATTACTGATATTGCACCAGGTTACGATCACATTACCAGCGGTATTGGCGCTGCGCAAATCGGTTGGTATGGCACAGCAATGCTGTGTTACGTTACACCAAAAGAGCATCTGGGCTTGCCAGACAAGGAGGATGTCCGTACCGGCATCATTACTTATAAGATTGCAGCGCATGGAGCAGACTTAGCCAAAGGCTTGCCTGGTGCTCAAGTTCGTGACAATGCTTTATCTAAAGCACGTTTCGAGTTCCGATGGGAAGACCAATTTAATCTTGGCCTAGATCCTGAGCGAGCTCGTGAATATCACGATGCGACCCTACCTGCGGAAGGTGCAAAGATTGCCCACTTCTGCTCGATGTGTGGGCCCAAGTTCTGCTCGATGAAGATCACCCAAGAGGTGCGTGATTACGCGGCAACCTTAGATGCCGATGGCAATCCGAAGGTGACGAAGGTTATACCGATTGCTACTGAATCATCGACAGATCCTGAAAAGGGTATGGAAGAAATGTCAGCGGAGTTTCGTAAGCGCGGTAGTGAAATCTACCAGTAATCCAAACGTAAACTCTCAGAGTCTTAATGGAGAATAGCGGCTCTTTCGCAAATGGTAAATATGCCATCGTTGGCGCCGGCCTGATGGGTCGGCTGCTAGCGGTTGCGCTTGCCAAGCGAGGAGCCCAAGTAGAACTGTTTGAAAAGGGTGGTTCAGATGCACTGGGATCCCCTGCTCGCGTTGCTGCCGCTATGCTGGCACCACTTGCGGAATCTGCCATCACCGAAGATAGCGTGGTGCGCATGGGCATTCATAGCTTGCCGCGTTGGCAGCAATTAATTAGTGAATTGGCAAAGCCGGTGTATTTTCAACAAGATGGCACCTTAATTTTGTGGCACCGCCAAGATGCAACTGATGCAGAACGCTTTGCCTCCCATCTGGAGCGTAATTGCGGGCGTAATTCGGCCTTACCTAAGCCAATCCATTTAGATGGCAAGTCTCTTGCAGAAATTGAGCCCAGCGTTACAGATCGGTTTTCCCAAGGACTGTATCTTCCCAATGAAGGTCAGCTAGATAATCGCCAGCTCCTTGAGGCACTCCTCGTTGAACTCGCTTTAATGAAAGTCCCTTGTCATTGGCATGAAGCTGTTGAGCCAGACCAATTACGCAAAGATCGGAATCGATTTGACTGGGTGATTGATTGTCGTGGTTTAGGCGCCAAAGAGGCGTGGATAGGGACAGGTAATTCTTCCAAGGATTTGCGCGGCGTTCGTGGCGAAGTCATTCGTTTATATGCGCCCGAAGTTAAACTGCGTCGCCCTACTCGCTTAATCCACCCCCGCTACCCAATCTATATCGCACCAAAGGAAGACGATGTTTATGTTGTGGGTGCAACGGAAATTGAATCAGATGACTTATCGCCAATGAGCGTGCGTTCTGCGATGGAATTACTGAGCGCTATTTACACCATCCATAGCGGCTTTGCCGAGGCACGCATTTTGGAAATGGCCACGCAGTGCCGACCCACCTTAAAAGATAATCTTCCGGAGATTTGCCTTGATCAGAAAGTCAATGAGGCTAGCCTGATGATGATTAACGGGCTCTATCGACATGGCTTTATGATCTCACCCGCAATTTTAGATTGCGCCTTAGAAATACTAAGCACTGGCAGCAGCGCCACTGCAATGAATCTAGGCTTACAGATTAATACTGCAACCACTTCAGCCCCTTTGGAGGTAAGCGCATGCGTGTAATCGTTAATCAAATTGCGAGGGAAGTTCCTGAAAATAGCAATATTGATGATGTGCTAGCTCTCATGGATGCCAAGCCACCCTATGCCGTTGCGATTAACTATGAATTTGTCCCAAAGACTAGGCATGCTGAAACCATTTTGTGTGAAGGCGATGAAATGGAAGTAATAGCACCCGTTACTGGTGGTTGATTTAAAGCCAAACCCAGAAATACATCCAAGCAATTGATCGAAATGACTGCTCCATTAACAATCCCTTTAAAAACTACAGACCCTTTGGTGCTGTATGGCGAGACCTTTGCTAGCCGCTTATTGCTGGGAACGTCACGCTACCCCTCTCCTCAGGTTTTAGAGAATGCCGTCAAGCAATCCAACCCTGGCATGATTACTGTTAGCTTGCGCAGGCAAGGTACATCAACCGCACAAGCGCACTCGGGCTTTTGGGATCTGCTCAAAAAAATGGCCGTGCCTGTATTGCCCAATACCGCCGGCTGTCATAGCCCGCAAGAGGTAATCGCAACTGCACAGATGGCTAGAGAAGTTTTTGAAACCAACTGGATTAAGTTAGAACTCATTGGTGATGACTACACCTTGCAGCCTGATACATTGCGCCTGGTCTCTACAGCAGAAACTTTAATCAAGGATGGTTTTAAAGTACTGCCATATTGCACTGAAGACCTGATCTTGTGTCAGCGCTTGGTTGATGTTGGATGCCAAGCTGTCATGCCTTGGGCAGCCCCGATTGGAACAGGTCAAGGGCCACTTAACCCATATGCCCTGAAGTTGCTGCGCGATCGCTTAAAAGTTCCACTCTTAGTTGATGCCGGCTTAGGCCTACCTTCCCACGCCTGTAGCGTAATGGAATGGGGGTTTGATGGTGTATTACTAAATACCGCAGTTGCTTTGGCTGACGACCCAATTGCTATGGCTAAGGCCTTTGCGATGGCAACAGATGCAGGTCGAACAGCATATCTTTCTGGAGCCATGAAAGCACAGCAGTCTGCCCAGGCTAGTACACCGCTGGTCGGCACACCCTTTTGGCACCAAAACTAAAGAAAAATAGTCATGAGCTTAGTACGCGATCTTGCCGACCAAATTGTTGCAGCCCATATCAAGGATGATTTATGCATTCCGATTCCGAAATACAGCATGGCATCGCCCCCACCCAAAATCGATAATGAGCATGCGTCAGACCATTACGAATTGGCTGGCATGGTTGCGGCTATCACGATGGGATTTATTGAGAAAGATGCGCATACTTTAGGAAAAGCCTGGGCACGCATGGTGCATCAAGATGGCGGCTTCGATCCTTTTAAGTGGCCATCCAGACCCGAGCATTTTGATTTACTCCCCTGGACTCGCAATATGAATCCTAATGCATTTGCAGAGTGCCCCAAGCGCCTGGACTTATATGCCGTAATGCCAGATGCTGACTGGGTCAAAAGAATGGTTGACGCTGAGGTTCCCACTGTACAACTCCGATTGAAGTCTGAAGATAAAAAACTGATTCGCAAACAAATTGTGGAATCGGTCGAGGCCGTCAAAGGCAGCAAGACCTTGCTGTTTATCAATGATTTTTGGCAAGAGGCGATTGAGGCTCAAGCCTATGGTGTTCACCTGGGACAGGAAGATTTAGCAACGGCAGATTTAGATGTCATTCGATCCGAAGGTCTGCGTCTAGGCTTAAGTACGCACGGCTATGCGGAAATGGTTTATGCAGATCGCTTTTGCCCTAGCTATATCGCCATGGGCGCAGTCTTTCCGACTAACCTCAAAAAGATGGCTACTGTACCGCAAGGCTTGGGGCGTCTCTACAAATACGCCAAGCTCATGAGTCACTACCCCTTGGTTGCGATTGGCGGTATTGATGAGAGCAGTATTCATGCGGTAGCTCAAAGTGGTGTTGGCTCAGTAGCCGTTGTAAGAGCTATTAGCGGGGCAAGCGATCCAAAGGCTGCGGTAAAGCGTTTACAAGAGTTGATGAAAACTTAATACTTGCCTTCTTCTTCTGGCAACGCTGTTGGATAAAAATCATGCATATGCCACAAAGGCCCTGGGCCTTCACCAATATTTAAGAAACGCCCCGCCTCCAATCCTGCCTCCACATAAGAAATTGCTTTAGCAACCGCATGCGCAAGATCATGGCCGTCAGCTAAATAAGTAGCAATCGCTGAGGATAATGAGCAGCCAGTGCCATGAGTATTAGCAGTGTTCACGCGGTAGTGCTTGAATTCTTTTGATTGAGTCACCTCAAGACCATCTTCAATCGTGCGCCACATCAAAAAATCCGTTAGCTGAGTATGGGTAGCATCCAGATGACCGCCCTTAATCAAGACAGCTTGCGGGCCCATGTCGAGCAGTTCTTGAGCCGCCACCTTGAAGTCATCAGGTCCAACAATTTCGCGGCCCAGTAGCAGGGAGGCCTCCTCCAAATTGGGGGTCACGAGAGTGGCCATCGGAAATAATTCAGCAATCATGGCCTGAGCAGTGTCATCACCACCAAGACTGGCTCCTGAGGTCGCCCTTAAGACTGGATCCAACACAATACTGTTAGCTCCGTGACGCTTTAAGGCCGATGCGACCGTGCGGACGATTTCTGGGCTGGCCAACATGCCGATTTTGACAATATCCACCCCAATATCCAAAAATATGGCGTCAATCTGTGCCTCCACAACATCGAGGTCAATATCCTGAATTCTGCTGACCCCCAAAGTGTTCTGGGCAGTAATGGCCGTAATGACCGACATCCCATATCCACCAAGGGCTGCAATGACTTTAAGGTCCGCCTGAATGCCTGCACCGCCACCGCTATCGGACCCGGCAATGGTCAATACTTTAGGGATCTGTACAGAACTTGGAGTAGATGATTTCATCTTGCTATAATATCGGCTTATTCCTCGATAGCTCAGTTGGTAGAGCGCCGGACTGTTAATCCGTAGGTCCCTGGTTCGAGCCCAGGTCGAGGAGCCAAATAAGTAAAAGCCTTCAGAGTTAGTAGCTCCGGAGGCTTTTTTACTTCTTAGGCAATGAACAACATTAAAGCAATGGTCAGAAAAAATCGGTAGCTTTTTTGGGGCCTAGGGGGATCCCTACTAATTCTTGGCTGGAATGGAGAAAACATTCCATTTGCGATTATTGGGTCAGAAATGCAATCAAAATATATACTTAAAAAATGATAATTAGAATGCCTTAATCAGCTTTTAAGTTAGTTATTTCAATAACCTTACTATATCTAATCGAGTCTTTATTGATTCTTTCTATCAATATTTCCGGCGAAGAGCCAATGGGCTCAGAGCCAGCCCTAATCAATTTCTCTCTTACATCGTCCATTTGAAGTATGGCACTGACATCAGCCTGGATTTTCAAAATTATCTTCTGAGGAGTGCCACGTGGGGCCGCAAGAGCAACCCAATTAGACGCAACAAAATCAGGAAGACCAGCATCGATTACAGTGGGCCAATCCGGATGCCCTTTAATTTGGGTCTGAGAGGCAACAGCTAGTATTTTTAGCTTGCCTGAATCCACATGCGACATTACAACTGCAGCACCAGAAATACCCAATGGAGTCTCTCCGCTGACTACCGCAAGAGAAGCCTGTGCACCGCCTTTATATGGAATGTGAACTAATTTAATACCCATTTCAGCCGCCAATCGCTCGCCCGTTAAGTGATTAAGTGTTCCCACTCCCGGCGTGGCAAACGACACACCCGCAGGCGATTGTTTTGAAAACTCGGCCAACTGCCGGAGATTGTTAAATGGCGCATTCATATTCGCAACGATTAACATTGGCGTATCTGTTAATAGAGATATCGGCGTGAAATCACGCAAAGAATTTAGATTTATCTGCTTGTTGAGATGTTGTGCAATTGTAAATTCGGCTACTGTAGCTACTAGCAATGTGTACCCATCGGGATCAGATCGTGAAACAAATCCAGTTCCGATGGTACCCCCGCCCCCCACTTTATTTTCAACAATGACGGGTTGCCTCCAGATCTCAGAGAGCTTACTACCGATCATTCTGGCGGCAATATCACTGATACCGCCAGGCCCATAAGGAACAATTATTTTTACAGGTTTAGTTGGAAATACCTGGGAATGAACAGCGGATGAAATAAAAAATATTATGGCGGCAACCAATAGCTTCTTGTTCAGCATGGCGGACACTCCCATTCATTATTCGGATGAAATATTTAAACTTTTAACCAAGGCCCTGGTCTTTTCATTTTCCATCTTCAATCTTTGAGCCATCGCCTCAGGTGTGCTGGTGCGAGATTCCGTTCCGCGCAATATGAGCGCCTCTTTGTAGTCGGCACCTTGGGTTACCTTTTTAAGGTCGCCACTAATTTTTTCAATTAACTTCGGTGATGTACCTTTTGGCGCCAAAACGCCCTGCCATGCTATAGCCTCAAATCCTGGATAACCCGATTCAGCGATAGTTGGCACATCAGGAATTACAGCGAGACGCTCAAGGCTACCAACTGCAATAGGAATCAGTTTCCCATCCTTAATGAATGGCAATGCTGTAGAAATAGCAACAAACATTAAAGATACTTGACCCGCCATCACATCCTGCAACGCAGGTGCCGCTCCTTTATAGGGGATATGGTTTAGCTTAATATTAGCGGTCCTCTGAAATGCCTCCCAAGTTAAATGGTGAGTACTTCCAATACCATTGGTTGCATAGTCAATGCTATTCGGATTTGCTTTTGCCGCACTCACTAACTCCGATAAGTTTTTAATCTTGGATTGAGGGTTGGCAACAATTAAATAAGGAAACATGCACACCATTCCTATGGGCATTAAATCAGTGAATGTGTTGTAAGGCATATTTTTTTGGAACTGTGGCATGCTGATTAATACACCATCATCAGTGATAAGCAATGTGTAACCATCCGGAGCGGCTTTTGCAACAGCATTTGCCGCAATCATGCCTGCAGCTCCAGGCTTATTATCAACCAGGGCTTGCTGCCCCCATAATTTGCTGAGATCCTGCGCCAAAATTCTAGCGGTTATATCAACCGCACCCCCAGGACCATAGGGAATGATCAATTTAACTGGATGATCCGGAAAATTAGCAATGTTCTGAGCATGCGCGCTAAATCCAAGGCTACTAAGCGCAACTAATAATAAAAAATATATATGCTTCATAAGAATCTTGCCTTATTTTTCACATTACCTCCCCCTTGAAAGTGGGGCGCTTAAGTAACCAGGCTTGACATGTACATCAATTAAATAAGGGCGGCCCTCTTGAACCGCCGTAATTCCACGCTGTAATGCCGCTTCTAAAGACGCAATGGATGTAATTGGACCTTCTGCATCAACCCCTTGGGCTTTTGCAAGTTGAGCAATATTTACAGTAGGCTCATCTATCCGCTGCCCAATCCAACGATTCTTGACAGGCCTATTTCTAGATTTTGCTACCGTCTCCTGATGAATTTCATCATTGAAGTTGGATCTATTATTGGAAACAATAAAAAGGGCTGGTAAATGGTAATGCGCCGCAGTCCAAAGTGCTGTAGCACCCTGTATAAAGTCGCCATCACCCAAGACTGATACGACGATTCTGTTGGTATCTTTTAATGCAAGCGCTGCTCCTACTGTAATGCCTGGACCGGCGGCCAATCCAGCCCCGCCATCATGACCTAAAAAATCAAGAGGATCATAGAATTGGTACGCATCACCTACCCACCCTATCGTGACGTGAGCAAGAGAAAAAAGGTGATTACTTCGGACATTAGACAACGCAACCTCAATGTCTCGCGGTGAAATTTCTTGATCTATGGAATCGCTATACCCAATTTTAGGTAAGGAATTTCTACTACTTCCATCCCATAATTTTTTTGGGCCAATCTGTTTTTCAAGAGCGGGGAGAAGACTATCAACAAATTCATTAACGCCAGAGCTTATGGGAATATCAACTGCGCACAATGAAAAGTAATCCATGCTCCAACCATTATGCAATTGATGATCCATTGAAACTTGAATAATATTTCCCGTGAAATCAGAATTGTTAGCAAAGGTTTGCTCTAGGGTCCCACTCAAATCCGGCCAATCCAAACTTAAAATACAATCTGAACCAGCCAAAACTTCTTTTGCTTTGGGGTTTAACCAAAAAAAAGGTGGTGCAGCGTGCAAAGGATGGTTAGTTGGGAAGGCGGAACGCTCCCGAATTGAAGTTAATACTGAAGCCCCAAGCGCCTCGGCTAGGCGGATACGTTGATCCCAGCCGAACTGATCTCGAGATGCCCTCCCCATTAAAATGACCGGATTTTCAGCCTTTAACAATAACTCAACCACTCTTTTTATCTGAATTAAAGATGGGCTAGGGCTTTGGGCGGGAATGAAGCGCTCGATACTGGGAATTTCTATTGGCTCATCGAGCTTTTCTTCTTGCAAGCCCGCATCTAGGCAAATATACACAGGGGCGCTTGGTTGAGCTCTTGCAATTTGTGCCCCCCTAAGAAAGGAGTTGACAATTCCCGATACAGAGCGTGGCTCATCATCCCACTTGGAAAAATTTCGCAGCACGGATGCCTGGTCTTTTGAAGTATGAATCCAGTCAATCCAAGGCCTTCTCTTCTCCGTTGCAACAGGGCCTGTTGCTCCAATTACCAACATAGGCATTCGGTCGCACCATGCGTTATAGATGCCCATCAATCCATGGAATAAACCCACATTGCTGTGTAAAACACATGCCATCATTTCATCGCTAGCTTTTGCATATCCATGCGCAATGGACACAACATGATCTTCATGAAGGCATAAAAGCATTTGGGGGTTTCGGTTGCCTAAAAAATTTACCAAGCTGTCATGTAAACCTCTATAACTAGCGCCAGGGTTCAATGCAACGTATTTGACTCCAATAGTCCTCAACATTGCCGCAGCAACATCACTACCCCAACCTTGAACCGTTTCGCATGGCTCTGGAATCTCGAGTTTTTCAATCATATTAAAAATTCAGTCTCTGTACGTTGGGTATAAGCGCTCTAATAAACGAAGACATGATGGCCAATCTTTTCCACCCGCCTGTTTTGGGTCAATCGTTTGGTATTGCTCTGCCGCTCGCTTGCAGACTTTTTCATCGATTAGAGTAACCTCTGTACCGCTAGATAGAGCAGCAATTTGTGCGCGACATGCCATTTCTAAATAATGATGATCAACAAAAGTTTGTGGCAAATTTTTCCCGCAAACCAGCACACCATGATTCCTTAAAATTAAGTAGTTTTTATTGCCAAGACTTTCTAATAAAGGCGCCCTTTGATCGAGGTTAAATTCAAATCCCCCAAAATCATGGTAGGCAATTCGATCGTAAAACCCCATGGCATGCTGACTGATCATCAACAGTCCATGTTTTTGAGCAGACACTCCTACATTTGCTGTAGTGTGCGTATGAAACACGGTATTTAAATCTGGTCTAGCCTGCAATACCCCAGCATGAATTACGTGTGCTCCACCTTTACTGGGCGGACTGTCTTGATATGGATTGCCCTCAAAATCAAACTTCAGCAAAGATGAAGCAGTGACTTCATCGAACATAAAATTACTAGGCTTTACCAATAGAAGATGAGCTGCATCTGGGACTCTTGCGGATAAATGGTTATAGGTGAGATCACTAACACCAAAATGCGCCATCAATCGATAACATGCAGCCAACTCTACCCTTGTAGCCCATTCCATTTCGGAGCATGCATTTGGTTTCATCAGATTTATCCAGAAATTCCAAAAGAATTAATCAATATCATTCAGTGAGGTTCATTTTTTTAGCAATCGGCGTCCATGTAGTGATTTCAGTTTTCATCATTTGGCCGTGGGGCTTAGGCCCTGGATTTTTTGCAGTAGATAAACCAAGGGTTTTTAACCCCTCAGACATTTCTGAAGTATGAAATGCCTTTACTGTTGCAGTTGAAAGATATTCAACAATATCGGGGGGTAAATTTGCAGGACCAAACAAGGCAAACATAACGCCCTCATCTAGCTCTGGCAATGGGTAGCCAAGCTCCAAAAAAGTAGGGACTGTTGGCATATTAGCAAGACGCTGCTTGCCAGTGACGGCGATTGCTCTGACTTTGCCAGAATCTAAAAATGGCTGAGCTGCAACTAAGCCTGTTGACATTGCAAAGTCTACCCTTCCAGCGGCAAGATCAATCAGAGCCAATCCAGCGCCACGATAGGGTATATTTCTTGCAACAAAGCCATATTTCATCTTGAATAATTCAGGGCTAACGTGGGTTGGGAACTGCCCCATTCCTCCAGCGGAGCCATAAGAAAGTCCGCCAGGATTTTTTTTTGATAGCTCAATCAACTCATTTAAATTCTTGACTGGTAAGGCACTATTCACCAGCAAAAAAATGGGGCCCGAGGCAATTAAACTAATTGGAGTGAAATCTTTATTTGAATCAAATGGAGGTGGATTAGTAATTGCAGGATTAATTGCAAACACTCCGGTCGTTTCATTCAAAAGTAGCGTATATCCGTCTGGCTTTGCATCCTTAACGAAGACAGTTCCTAAAATGGCCTGGGCACCAGGTTTATTTTCAACAACGAAAGTCTTGCCCGTGACAAGTGTCAAGCCATTCGCCAATTTTCTTGCTATGCCATCTGTTGGACCGCCGGGCGCAAACGGGGCAATTATTTTGACGGGCTGATTAGGGTACTGCCCCCTATCTTGTGCAACTGCAGCATAAGTTAATGCTGGGACTATAAAACAAAAAAGGATTTTTGCTAAATTGGAAGAGGGAAAATGAAAAGCTTTAAGAGCTTGGTACATAATAACTCCAGGTATATTTGATCTAGATCAATATTACGTCTAGCATTTGGTAATTAAACCATGTGGGCAACAAAAAATTAACAGATTTAAGTATGAATTAATTGCATCACAAAATGAAATATCTTCATTGGATAACCCAGGTACACCGAGCAATACACAAATGAGAACAAGATTACCTTCAATGACCAGCCTCTTATCTTTTGAGGCTGCCGCACGAACACTGAGCTTCACTAAAGCAGCGCATGAGCTGCATCTCACACAAACTGCTATTAGCCACCAAATTAAAAATCTTGAGTCACTACTTAATCACAAGCTATTTACTCGTCAATCTAATAATCTTGCCCTGACCAAGGCGGGAGCTGAATACCTCACCATTGCTCGTGAGGCAATACTCAATTTATCTACCGCTACTGAGCGCTTAGCAGATCAAAACAATAAGGATGTTTTAACGATTGAGTGCCTAGGCATGTTTGCCATCAAGCAATTGTTGCCTCGTCTACATGAATTTCAAAAAATGCATCCTGAAATAAAGTTGCGCATCAAAACAATGCAAATTCTACAATCCAGCTTAATGCATCACTTTGATGTAGCCATTTGGCACGGAAATGGAAACTGGATTGGCCTGGACGCAGAATCACTCGGCAAAGAAGAGGTATTCCCCGTTTGCAGTCCAGAGCTTTTGGCTGGAAATTCAAGCCTGATAAATCCTTCTGATTTATCAAAGTTCACAGTGATCAGAACGATATCGCCTGTAGTAAACGATGAATGGGCTAACTGGATGAGTTTTGCTCAAGAGGAACCTATAGAATTTCAATCGGCAATTAACTGTGATTATTTAGTGACATCACTTCATGCGGCAATTGCGGGATTGGGGGTTGCCTTGGGCCGATCCACCGTTGTCGAAGATGATCTTATCAAAGGAAATTTGGTAGAGCCGCTCTCGATTAGAGCCCCCTCTCTCAATAACTACTATTTAGTTTCCCCAAAAGGCGCGGCAGAAACGAAGAAAACACAAGCCTTTAAGTCATGGCTTAAAGAAAGTATTGGGGTTAGCGCAAGATCTCACACTGGAGTTAGCACGGCATCGTTTTAATGCAGGGCAGACTGGATAATAATAGCTACCGCAGTGATATTAATCAGCAAGCCAACAGAAATTCTGCAAGCCTTGCGAGATATTTTTGGAATGGTCATCATGACTCCTCAAACTGTTGTATCAAGAAACATCATCAACACAAAACCTACGACAAGCCCAGTAGTTGCATAGCGTTCACGGCCACCCCTGTGAGATTCAGGAATAATTTCATGGCTAATGACAAACAGCATTGCTCCTGCAGCAAAACCAAGCCCTATTGGCAGCAATGCAGGGTTAAAACCAACCAGCAAGATACCCAACAATGCTGCAAATGGCTCGACTAAGCCCGATAGCACACTCAAACTAAATGAGCCAACGCGGCTATAGCCGATAGCCCTCAATGCCACAGCAACTACCATCCCCTCCGGAATATCCTGTATTGAAATACCCATTGCTAAAGCTTGTGCAGACATAAAATTAGCGCCAGCAAAGGCTAACCCTATTGATAGGCCTTCAGGCAGATTATGTAAGGTGATTGCAATTACAAATAACCAGACCCTCTTAAATGCCGCAGAATCTGGCCCCTCACGACCCTTATCAAAATGCTCATGAGGAATGTAGCGATCCATAAATAGCATTAACAGAGCACCCAGTACGATGCCACTACCAACTACTACGGCCGAATTGAATGAGCCCAATCCTCCCGTCCTAGCAAGCTGCAAACCAGGGATAATTAAGGAAAATGAGCAGGCCGCCAACATCACTCCAGCACCAAATCCAAGAAGTATGGTGTAGGTCTTCTGGCTATATTGCTGAGAAAATAATACTGGTGTGGCTCCTAATGCCGTTGCCAAAGCGGCCGTCATCCCGCCATAGAAGGCACCATAAATCTTTTCATCCATCATGGGTATCAGTTGATGATAGGTATACCAACCCATCACTAAAAAAATAATGGGCGATAGAATCAGAAAAATTGATTTGGCACCCGCAGTCATGGGTGCACCCCTGATTCTTGAAAAATTGATCCCCATTCTCATTTGATATCAACCCAGAGTAAATGGGTCTCTAGGCTTGCCCGTTAACTCAACATATACTGACTTAGTTTCCGTGTATTCACGTATGCTATCCATTCCATTCTCACGACCAAGGCCGCTTTCCTTAAAGCCGCCAAATGGCGTGAGAAAAGATACAACACGATAAGCATTAATCCAGACGGTACCCGCCCTCAGTTGATGCGCCACTCGGTGGGCACGATGAATATTTTGTGTCCAGACTGCTGCTGCCAAGCCAAATCGTGTGTCATTAGCTATTGCAATAGCTTCGTCTTCATCCTTAAACTTAATCACACTCAATATTGGCCCAAAAACCTCTTCTTGGGCAATCCGCATTTGATTAGTCACACCAGTAAATATCGTCGGCATGACGAACATAGGACCTAACTTCTCGTCCTGCTTACCACCTGCGGCCAAATTGGCACCATCCTGCAGACCCACTGCAATATATTCCAACACCTTTTCCAGCTGCGGGGCATTAGCAACTGGGCCCATTTCAGTATCAGCATCTAATGGGTCACCCATTTTGATCTGAGCAGTTCTAGCAAGAATTCGATCCATTAATGCATCGTGAATTTTTTCATGCACTAATAACCGCGATCCCGCCATGCAAGTTTGACCTGTTGCGCCAAAGATGCCGGCGATAGCTCCATTAGCTGCGACATCTAGATCGGCATCATCGAAAACAATATTGGGTGATTTACCACCTAACTCCAGAGACACCCTCGTTAAATTCCTAGCAGCTGATGCTGCTATTTTTTTACCGGTTTGGGTCGCCCCAGTAAAGGCAACCTTATCAATCCCAGGATGATCTACGAGAGCCGCACCAGGGAGACCTGCTCCGGTAATCACATTAAACACACCAGGAGGAAATCCTGCCTCATCAAATCTTTTGGCTAACTCAATAGTGGATACGGGGGCATGTTCTGATGGTTTAACAACAAACGTACATCCTGCCGCTAATCCCGGCGCCAACTTAAAAGTCAGCAAGAGGCCAGGAGAATTCCATGCAGTAATTGCAGCTACAACACCTATGGGTTCACGGCGAGTATAGATAAAGAAGTTGTTACGATCCGATGGGATGGTATCACCCTGCAGCTTATCAGCCATTCCTGCATAGTAATAAAACCATTCAGGAATATATTTCCACTGTCCCAGCATTTCACGATAGAGTTTGCCGTTATCCTTGGATTCACAACTGGCTAATAATTCGGCATCCCTGGCAATAATATCTCCAAGCTTTCTTAGTAAGCGCGCTCTTTCTGTCCCGGTCAACTTTCCCCATGACCCTGTGTCAAAAGCATTTCTTGCGGCGCTGACTGCTGCATTTACATCATCAATTCCAGCCTCCGGAACTGAGGCCCACGGTTTGCCAGTTGCTGGATTAAGACTCTCAAACTGCGCGCCAGTTACTGACGGGACAAAGTGACCGTCAATGTACATCTGAAACTGTTGAAGTGTTGACATGAGATATGGGCCTAGACTATTAACTTTTCTTTGACAACGTTGTTGTCACATCAAGATTAAATATTCTCTTGGCATTTAACCCCAAGATGTTTCTCTTTGACTGTTCTGATAAAAACGGCAAGTCCCAAATAGTGCTTGGTAGGTCCATATCCCAATGCGGATAATCCGATGAATATAGAAGCTGGGTATCTGCGTTAATCATCTTAAAAGTCAGCTCTAGGGCCTCTCGATTATTTACCATTTCCATGGGCTGGGTGGTGTAATACATCTCCCGCATATATTCACTCGGCAATTTCTTTAATGCCGGGGCCTCAGATGTGCGCATACGATAGTCGTTATCAAGACGCTGCATCAGCCAAGGAATCCAAGCCAATCCAGACTCAATCCATATCACTTTTAATTTTGGAAAGCGCTCTGGCAGTCCATTTACCACCCAATTAGCGCAATGTACCGCATTGAAGAAAGTAAAACCAAGAGCATGAGCAGTAATAAAACGATTTGTCATCGAAATCAACTGATCATTCCAGTGGTAAGACGCATGGAATGAAAGCGGCATATTCATTTCTTCTAATAATGCATATGTCTTCATAAATGCGTTGTCATAGACTGGCTTATACCGTGTGGATACAACCATAAAGCCAATAACGCCAGGCTTTCCTGCATACTCTTTGACCATTTGATACGTTGCTTCGGGATCATTAAAGGGTAGATATAGCATTGATCTAATTCTGGGATTAGAGGGCAAAACCTTTTCAGTAAGCCAGCGGTTATATGCTCGGGCCAGAGCGACCTCTACATCATGTTGTGGGTGTAGCCCCATAAAAAGCATTGGCGTTGGAAAAATACAAGCATAATCAACACTCATTGCGTTCATCCAGCGTAGAGTTTGCTCAACCTCACGTGGATGCCCGGTCTCATTAATCACTTCCTTTTTGCGTTCTTGATATCGAGGCACTCTGCCACCTATATCTTGATATCCTGGCTGGTCAAACAATACGGCAGATGCACCTTTATAGGCGAAGGTATTGATGGCTACCTGTTTAATAACGGGATCCTCAATATATTCTAAGATTTCGGCAAAATTGTCTGTTTCATAATGATGACAATCTACGTCAACAATGAGAACATCGTCGAGCCCTCTTTCATCGGCCTGCTTACGTGCGTTTGCAAGATGCTCACCAGTATGGAAACCATTAATGGTGTAATTAAATTCGGGACTGCTAGAGCGAAATTCCATGGTCAATCCTTTTTAACGAGTTCCAGACCAGGATTGCCACATTCCCAGCTCAAATATTTCAAGATTTCTAGATTTCAGTAGCCCTGAAGCAGTCACCAAGACAGCGGTTGCGGTTGCTACGCTACTGGTACCTAAGACAGTAGTAGGGGCACCTTGGTCGAATTGATACCCGTAAAACTGAAGCAAGGCATCCATGAGTTCATGGAAATCGGCGCTCTGCAATTCCCCACCTAAATTGGAGGCAAGTAGCTCTTGAATTGATTTTGCGAGCTCGCCTGCAGAGTTCTTGACCTCATCCACAAGATGGGATACGGTACCTACATTAAGGACTTCGGCCACCGGTTCGCACATATTAGACAGTGACATGAATATCTCCATTTTTCTCGGCTACCTTAAATCTCCTTAGGCTCCATTTCCCATCGCCAGCACACCTGCCTGTTTCGACGTTAAACTCCCACCCATGCCAAGGGCAGACAACATTAATATCGTTTTCATTAAAACGCATGCCTTGAAAGGTTTTGTCCTCGGCAATGATCTCTTCCACCCTGTGAATAAGCATCCCCGAGCAAACTGGCCCGCCCTGATGAGGACAGACATTCAAGAAAGCATGTAATTTTCCCTTCACCCTTAAAACCCCGATATCTCCAACATCACAAGAAACAAACACTCGCCCACCTTCCTCAAGCTCATCGGAACGTGCCACAAAGATATCGGTCATCGCCACCCCCTCCTTAAGAATATGGATGATTATTCAGTTCGAATCAAAGACTATCAAATGATTATTTTGAGATCGAGCATGAATTAAATTGAGTGGCGCTCATATAAATTAGCCTTTAAATTGACTCTGCTAGCAAAAAAAATACGGTTAAATATACGGATACAGGCAGCAAATCGTGAGGGTATAAATGTCAGACATAAGCGGCAAATCAATCATTAAGGGGGCAGTCAGGACAAGGGATGGGGAGTCAATTTCATTTACCCTGCATAACTCAAGCGAAATGCCCAATAGACGCCTGGTACTCATTCACAGTCTTGCCATGGATGGTATTTTCTGGAGAAAAAATATCCCTGCATTAGTGGAATGCGCAAATGTACTAACTGTTGACTGTCGTGGACATGGCAACTCAAGCAAATCAATCACAAAATACAGTATTGAGCTTTTTGCAAGCGACCTAGAGGATGTTTTAAACCATCTGGGATGGGATGATGCCGTCATTGTTGGTGCATCCATGGGGGGTTCAGTATCACTTGCATTTGCAATTAACTACCCACAGCGGGCTAAAGGCTTGGGCTTGATAGATACCACCGCATGGTATGGAAATGATGCGCCGCAGAAATGGGCAGAAAGAGCCGCTAAGGCTATTAATGAAGGGCTTGCAGCATTAATAGACTTCCAAAAAACCCGATGGTTTTCAGAATCCTTTATCGACAAGCACCCCGAGGAGGTATCGCAACTAGTTGAAACTTTCTTGGCGAATAATGTCCAGTGTTTTCAGGAAACCTGCACTATGCTGGGGGCATTTGATGTCAGGGGCTCACTTCAAGATTTGAATTTACCTACGGCAATTATTGTAGGTGAAGAAGATTATGCAACCCCAGTCGAAATGGCTCACTATATGCATGAGAACATCAAAAACTCTTCTCTAGAAATTATCCCCAAAGCAAGACACTTAACCCCAATAGAATGCCCAACTGAGATTAATGCAAGTCTTAAGGCGCTAATAGCAAAGGCGTATCAATGAATATTATCGGGAAGATCCAAGTACCAGCATCCATCTCCGCGGTCTTTGAAAAACTCAGCAACCCCGTCTTTTTTGCATCCTGCATCGATGGAGTCACAAATCTAACCGAGATCGGACCAAATAAATACAGCGCAATCTTAGAGACAAAGATTGCCTACATCAAGATGAAGTTTGCCATTACTGTCGAAATAACCGAATTACATTCTCCGCAGAAAATTACTGCTAAGACCGAGGGTAATCCTATTGGGCTGGTGGGACGCTTAACTACGGTTTCAACGGCAAATTTGAGTGAATTAGATGGTGAGACGGTGATTGATTACTCTATTGATATTGTGTTAACTGGAAAACTGGGCGGCCTTGGTCAGCCCGTTTTAAGATCAAAAGCAAAAGAACTTGAAAATCAATTTGCCAATAATTTGAAAAATGCTTTTCTTAATTAAGAAAGAGTAGATTGTATGTTGCCATTTGAATTATTAAAGCCCACTAGTTTTGATGAAGCTATTGAATTGCTCAGCCTCGACCCAGAAAACTCTAAATCCATTGCAGGCGGCACAGCATTAATGCAGATGATGAAAAGTCAAATATTTACACCTACCCAAGTGGTTAGTCTGCGCAACATCAAGGACAGCGCGTATATCAAAGTTGCACCCAATGGCGAACTCAAAATCGGCGCACTTACCAAACTCTCAGATTTGGAAAACTCGGCATTGCTTGCTACTCACGCCCCTGTAATTTGCCGCGCAATGATTAAATTAGCGAATGTTCGGGTTCGAAACTCTGCAACAATTGGCGGTGCCTTATCCCACGGCGATCCACATATGGACTTGCCACCAATCTTGTGCTGCCTATCTGCCAACGTGCAAACCATCAGCCCAGAGGGCAAGCGCACTATTCCGGTGGATAACTTATATTTGGGCTACTACGAAACCTGTCTTGAGGCCAATGAACTGATATATGAAATTTCACTTCCTGCCAATATCAGCCCTTATTCGTCCTACGTTAAGTGCACTACCAGATCGGCAGATGATTGGCCGGCATTAGGCGTGGCGGTTAATCTCACTATTAAAGACGATCACATTGACACGTCTAGAATATTTATGGGCTCAATTTCTGATACCCCCGTTAGATTGATTGAACTTGAAAATAGATTGTCCACCAAAGAATTAACACCAGCATTGCTCACCTCAGCTGCAGATCTAGTCTCAGCTGAAATCGATCCCACTTCAGATCATCTTGGTAGTGCTGACTATAAACGCCAATTAGCGAGGGTTTATGTCAAACGTGCCCTTCTTGAAGCCTATAACAACGGTGTCAACCATGCCAAATAATTTAGCCCCCACAAATCAAGTTGGAAAATCACTGCCGCGAAAGGAATCAAAGGCCAAGGTGACGGGTCAAGCCATCTATACACATCATTTGACCTTACCGGGCATGCTCCATGGAAAAATTTTCAGAAGTACCGTAGCTCATGGATTAATTAAATCCATCAATACAGAAGCAGCAAAGAAAATTCCCGGTGTTCACTCCGTCTTCACGATCGATGACATTATTAAAATTATTCCCGAACCCTACTTTGGTCCCGCATTTCTAGATCAACCAATACTTGCTCATGAAAAGGTGCGCTATGTAGGTGAGCCTGTTGCTGTAGTGCTATCAGAGGATCCCCATATAGCTGAATATGCCACTCAATTCATTGAGGTCGATTATGAGGAATTGCCAGCGGTTTATGACGAAATCGAAGCAATGACCTCGGAAGCAATTGTTCACGATGTTTTAAAGCCCTCTGGAACATTCCCAGATTTGAAACACCTTATTGGCAAAAAGAATACCAATATTGCCCTTGACTATCACCTCAAGCGAGGAGATGTTGAGGAGGGTTTTAGCAAGGCTGATTTTGTCATTGAAAACACCTTCCGAACACAGCAAGTGATGCACACGCCTTTGGAGCCGATGGTCTCCATGGCGCAAGCAACTGATGACCAAATTACAATTTACACAGCATCGCAAAGTCCATCGTTCGTCAAATTAGAAATTGCACGCCTATTAGGTTTTCGAGAGAACCAAATCCAAGTTAAGGTCCCTCATTTAGGCGGCGGATTTGGAGCAAAGCTCTATATCAAATTAGAGGCACTGGTAGTAGCGCTTGCTATGCTGTCAAAAAGACCGGTGAAAGTTTCGCTCAGCATGGAGGAGCAGTTTTACACCATCACCAAACACCCCACTACATTCAAAATTAAGAGTGGAGTGACTAAGGATGGAAAAATTATTGCAAGGCAATGCGATGTATGGTGGAATGGCGGCGCCTATGCGGATATAGGGCCTCGAGTTACGCAAAAATCTGGCTTTACTGCTGCGGGGCCATATGATATTGATAACGTTAAGATTGATTCATATGCCCTATATACCAATAGACCTCCTTCTGGAGCGCTCCGGGGTTTTGGCATCCCACAATTAGTTTGGGCCTATGAAAGCCATATCGACATCATTGCGCGCCAACTCAAATTAGATCCACTAACTATTCGACGCAAGAACATTTTAAAAGAAGGTCGCCCTCAAGCAACTGGGACATTGATGCAAGGCGCTGAAATTGAGCTTGTATTAGAACGTCTTGCAAGCAGAATGCATTGGGATACCCCCCTTGAGCAAAGCGAAGGGATAGTAAAACGAGGTCGTGGCATTGGCATCGGCTTTAAAGCGGTTGTAGCGCCAACTACATCTACCGCCATCATTACTCTTGGCGCTGATGGAAGTTACATACTTTCCATGGGAACCGTAGATATGGGCCAAGGCTCAGATACCGCAATGGCACAAATTGCAGCCGAGGTCTTGGGCGTATCCGCCGTAGAAATTAAAGTAACCACCCCAGATACCGATATCACGCCATACGATATGGCCACCCTAGGCTCGAGATCCACCTTTCATATGGGGCATGCAGTTCACTTAGCGGCCCTAGATTTGAAAAACAAGCAGCAGGCACTGGCTAACGAAGCGGGTTTGGGCCCAAATTACGATGGCGACATGAAAGCAGTTTTTATAAAACGATACGGCATGCAAGCCGGCACTCTAGTGGGCTTTGGCAGTTATATACCAACTTATACACCGCCAGATAAAACTGATGGGTCAACGACAAATGCAACACCGTTTTGGATGATTGGCGCAACAGGTGTTGAACTCGAAGTCAATACAGAGTCTGGTGAAATTAAAATAGCAAAGATGATTAATGTTGTTGACTGCGGTAATGCAATCAATCCAAAGGTCGTTGAGACTCAGCTTTCTGGTGCCGCAATCATGCAATTGGGATTTACTTTGTTTGAAAAAATGAATTTAGATCATGGTCAGGTGACAAATGCCTCTTTTGCGGATTACAAAATTCCAGGAACCAATGATCTCCCCCTGATTTTTGAAAACGAGATCGTTCAGGCTTATCAAAAAAATGCGCCCTATGGCGCAAAGGGAGTTGGCGAAAGCGCCACCTTTGGAGTTTCGCCAGCAATTGCCAATGCCATTGATGATGCAATTGGGGTTCGTATTTGTGAACTCCCAATTACCGCCGAAGCAATTCTTTCTGGATTGCAACAGCAAATAAACCTACCAAACAAGGAATAAATTGATGGGCCCCACTAAAACAGCGATCCATTTTATTCTCAATGGAACCAAGGTTAGCGCCGAGGTTGGTAATAATCAAAATATTATTGAATTACTCAATCAACTCAATTTTCGTGGCGCTAGAGAAAGCTGTGGTCAGGGCTTATGTGGTGCCTGTACAGTATTGATAGATGATGTTGCTTATTCTGGATGTTTAGAGTTTGCTGCCATGTTGGATGGCAAAACAGTGCGAACGATAGAAGGCCTTGAAAAAGATGGGGTTCTGGACCCTATACAGGAAGCCTTCATTGAGGCGGGCGCCTTTCAGTGTGGATTTTGTACGCCTGGATTTATTTTAATGATTGGTCAATTGTTAGATAAACACCCAAATCCCAGCGAAGATCAAGTACGGCACTATCTATCTGGAAATTTATGCCGTTGTGGCGCCTATCCAGAAATCATTAAAGCCGTTTTCTTAGCAAGCGAAAAAAGAAAAGTTGCCAACCAATCACTCTAATAGGATCAACATGAAACATTTCACGCTTAAGATTTTGTGTTTTGTAGCAATTTTTTTTGGTAGTCTGAATACCGCTTTTTGCCAGGAATATCCCAATAGGCCAATTCGAATCATCGTGCCATTCGCTCCTGGGGGAGTTGTTGATGTCACAGCAAGACTGCTGACTCAAAAGATGACTGAAAGACTGGGTTGGAATTTTGTTATAGACAACAAACCAGGCGGCAATGGTTTTATCGCCGTCACTGCAGCTGCCAACAGTGCGCCTGACGGCTACACACTGCTAATGGCCCACACTGGAGAGTTTGCTGTAAATCCCGCTATTTTCCCTAATATTCCCTATTCCCTCGAAAGGGATTTTTCACCAATCACCATGATTAGCGACACCCCGATGCTTTTGGTGGCAAATAGCAAGGTTCCATTCAATACCTATAAGGAAATGATTGCAGCGGCTAAAAAAAATCCGGACTCACTTTCGTTCTCCACCCCTGGAAATGGCAGCATTAACCATCTAGCTGGCGAGTGGATCGCCCTAGAAAGCGGCGTAAAGATTTTGCACGTACCATATAAAGGTGGAGCCCCAGCAGTTGCAGCTGTTGCCTCCGGTGAGGTTCCCCTTGGAGTTGTAGCTATTCCAGCAGTAGCGCCACACATTCTCTCTGGAAATGTCAAAGTTATTTCCCTCACCACCAATGCTAGGTCTAGCTATAACAAGTCTTGGTCTTCCACTCAAGATGATGGTATTCCCATTGTGAACGCATCAAATTGGGTTGGCTTATTTGCGCCAAAAGGAGTTTCCGATGCAATTATTCAAAAGCTTTATAAAGAAGTGCTTGCGACTATTGAACAGCCTGAGGTAAAGAAAAATTTTGCCGACAAAGGTGCCGATATTGGTGGCATGCCTCCGCAAAAATTTACCTCAAGAATACGAGAAGACCTCGATAGGTACAAAGAGATCGTAAAAAAAGCCAACCTGCAAATTCAATAATCCATATGAAATCAAAAGTCGAATACTTTAATCCCTCAACCCTTTCGAAGCCGGGAGGGCACTATAGTCATGCTGTTGTCGCTAATCAACTTATTTTTATCTCGGGACAGCTACCAATTACAAGGGATGGACAAAAACTCACCCAGGCTACTTTCAAAGAACAGACAGTTCAAGTTTTAGAAAATCTGAAATGTGCTCTAGAAGGCGCTGGTGGCGCTATACAAAACTTGCTACAAGTGAGAGTTTATGTGGATGACATAGCCAATTGGCCTGAATTTAATGCAATTTATGCAGAATGGGCCGGGAATTCACTTCCGGCTAGAGCCGTTGTCCCCACCAGTCAACTTCACTTCGGACTGAAAATAGAAATTGAGGCGATAGCTGAAAAGCTGTAAGAATTGATTGGCTACTACACCAACCCAATAAAAGAAGGGGTGGTGTAGTTCTAGATTAAAAACTGTCTAACTTATAGTAGTCAGGTCTTCGTTTAGCAGGAGTTTTAAGACCACGCTGGAATGATCGAGCTAGATCAATCCTTTTTTTCGCAGGTTAGCCAGGCGATTATTTAAAGTCTTAATAGTAAGAAGGTTGTATTTATCCCCCTCTGACCAGGCGCTACCTTTCCACTCAATTCCCTCTGGAGTAACGTTGCCAAAGGGCTCATTGCCTTCATTTGCATACCCCTCAAGAATGGCCATTAATGCAGCACGATCATCTGATCCGCCGGCCTCTTTGACTGCATCCAAGATAGGTTTGGTAATCGTATCGCTATAGGTGACTTTCGAGTCCGGGTGCTTTGGGCTTGCTGGAGCTTCGAAGATATATTCATGAGGCCACTCAAACACATTTCTTGCAGAATTTTTTACTGCATCAGGACTAACTGTGCCGCTCTCAGGATTTTTAGGGTCTGCAGTTAAGCTTAACTCCAAGATCCAGGCTTCGAATTCTGCAATACGGCTATAGCGCTTTTCCTCGCTATCGCGTTTCTGCTCCTCTTGCGACAATAATAAAGTGACCCAAGCCCAGGCAATATCCTTGGGAGTTGCAAATTCTTGGGCCAAAATACCGCTAGCTTTTTTTAGGATGGGTTTGGATGTCAGTTTTGTCATTGCATTCTTTCGTTGATGCCTTCAATTAAGGGCGGAAGGTCAAAAGGGGGAATCCCGTGCATTTTTACAATGCTCACCACAGACCCCGTAGGATACTCTTCATTCACCTTGATTTAGCGCTACACCCCACTTTCAATCTTTCGGAGCCCGGCCCTTGATTGGTCTGTTATGCTTAAAGTGCTGTATTAAAAATCATCATCAGAATGAATTTAGTAAACAGGAGATAGCAATGATTCAAGGCAAGCCTTTAAACATGTTTGTACGCATTACTCTATTCTTTACGGCACTCATAGCCCTTTTCATGGCTACAAGCCATATATCCCTCGCTCAGTCGGATTATCCAAATAAGCCAATACGTTTTATCATCCCTTTTCCAGCTGGTGGCGCAACCGATAACATTGCCAGACCACTGCAAAATGAACTCTTAAGTACGGTCAAGTGGAATGTCATTATTGACAATAAGCCAGGCGCAGGAGGTAATATTGGAGCAGAAATAGTCTCTAAATCAGCTCCTGATGGCTATACCTGGCTCATGGCATCTGTTGGTACACACGGTATTAACCAGCCCCTCTACACCCAAGGTGGCGGAAAACTACCATTTGATCCGATTAAAGATTTCACACCCATTTCATTGGTGGCGGAATTACCCAATGTCCTAGTTGTGAATCCTGAATTTGCAGCTAAAAATAATATCAATAGCGTGAATGATTTAATTGCATACGCAAGAGCCAATCCAGGAAAAATTAATATGGCTTCAAGCGGCAATGGCACTTCGATCCATATGGCTGGTGAATTATTTAAATCAATGACCAAAACCTATATGGTTCACTTGCCTTACAGGGGAAGTCCGCCAGCAGTGACTGATCTCATGGCCGGAAACGTTGACATCATGTTTGACAACCTCCCCTCCTCCATTAACTATATTCGAGCTGGTCGCTTAAAAGCCTTGGCAGTTACCAGCGCCAAACGCTCACCTGCATTTCCGGATCTACCAACCATTGCTGAAGCTGCAAACTTACCCAGTTACGAGGCGACATCTTGGTTCGGGGTAGTCGGCCCTGCCAATATGCCTGCAGACGTTCTGAATAAAGATAGCGCCACATTAATGGCTGCCATTAACAGTCCGTCAGTAAAAGAAAAGTATTTAGCAATGGGTGCGCAACCTGTAGGTAACACACCAGCTCAATTCTCGAATTACATTAAAAATGAAATTGCCAAATGGACGAAGGTTGTTAAAGATTCTGGGGCAAAGGTCGATTAATCACCTAGAATCCACCGGCTATAAGAGGAGCAATGCTCCTCTTTTTTACCTACCTAATTGAGAAAGTGTTTTAGTTGGCGAGATGACTTCCTGATCCAAGACTAACTCTATCAAAGCTCCTTTATTGCTAGTGAGCGCCTTTGCAAGTGCGGGTGCAAATTCTTCAGTTTTACTTACCCTAAACCCGGGCATTCCAAAACTCTCCGCAAACCTCACAAAATCTGGGTTTGTTAAGCCAGTCGCAATGACACGAGACTTAAACTCTCTCTCCTGATGCATGCGAATGGTCCCAAGCATGCTGTTATTCACAACAAACACAATTGGGAAGGCGTCATAGCGCGCTGCAGTTGCTAGTTCCTGGCAGTTCATCATAAAGTCACCATCGCCACAGACTGCGATCACCACTTTTTGCGGACTGACAATCTTTGCAGCAACAGCTGCGGGCAATCCATACCCCATTGAACCATTGGCTGGTGCTAATTGGGTTTTATAAGCTCCGTAGGGATAAAAACGATGTACCCAGGTTGCAAAATTCCCAGCCCCATTGGTGATGATTGAATCGCGCGGTATAGCAGTTGGCAATGAATCCATGATCTGCGCCAACTGCAAGTCACCCAAAACCGTTACTGGACTAGAGAATGCCAAGTACTCATCGTGGGCAGCCTTTGCGGAGGCGCTGTCATACTCTGCATGCATCTTCACAGACCTTAAAGCAGAGCAGAAATTTTCTGGACTGCAATTCAGAGCAAAGTCAGGTCGATATACACGACCCAACTCTTCTGGACCCGAAAGCACATGAATCAATGTATTTTTAGCCTGGGGGACAGTCAGGAGACTGTAACCAGCAGTTGTCATTTCGCCTAAGCGCTCTCCGATCACCAACAATACATCGGCCTCCTGGATGCGCTTGACTAAGGCAGGATTAGCACCAATCCCTAAATCACCCGCAAATGAAGGGTTGAGATTGTCAACGATATCTTGAGAGCGAAAGCTCGTCGCAATTGGTACACCCTGTGCATTGGCCCAGCTTTGTAAATCCAAACAAGCAGTACTATTCCAATTGCCACCACCAGCAATGATCATCGGTTTTTTGGCCGATGAAAATATCTTCATGGCCTGATTAAAGCTATTGAGATCTAAACCTGGCTGAACAATATGGGCCGGTTTTACAGGGTTTTCCTGACCAATCATATACAGCACGTCCTCCGGCAAGGCCAACACAACAGGACCTTTACGGCCAGCCTGAGCCACATGGAATGCATGAGAGACAAATTCATCAATCCGATCAATGCGGTCAATACTGCCAACCCATTTTGCGCACTCTGAATACATGCGGCGGTAGTCTATCTCCTGAAACGCTTCCCGCTCAACCATGTCAGTGCCAACCTGACCAACCAACAAAACCAACGGCGTCGAGTCTTGATAGGCGGTATGCATACCAATCATGGCATTTGCGGCGCCTGGACCACGGGTAACCATCAATATACCAGGGCGACCTGTCAATTTTCCATAGGCTTCGGCCATATACGCAGCACCACCCTCTTGTCGACAGGTAATAAATTGAAATTGAGGATGCTCTACGAGGCCATTTAGCAACGGGAGAAAGCTCTCACCAGGAACACCAAAGGCAATATCCACTCCCTGTCTTACTAACGCATTTGCCAGTATCTGGCCGCCATTTAGAACCTTACTTGGCATCTCCATTGTATTTTTAGGCTTTCTTATTATGGTTGGTACTCATGGGTGACTAGTGGAAAGTTATCACACTTTAGCTGGCTGCGGGATCTATGAAATAGCTCCTTAGCGAACTAGATTGACCTTGAAGACTGGCCTATACTGCGAAAACAAATACAAATAAACCCATTCAATTGGAGATTTCAAGATGAGACTATTTAGCTTTAAGGGTTCAAATGGATATGAGGGCGTAGGCGCCCTCTTGAAAGGCAACTCGGATACCTTTATCAATCTATCTGCAACGGATCCATCAATCCCCCATAGCTTGCAAGAAATTATTCAATCCAAAAAATATTTGGATCGTGCAAAAACAGCGATTGAAAATTCAAATTCAATTCAAGAAAATATTAGCGCGATCACCTTTAAGTCACCAATTGAAAGACCTGGAAAAATCGTCTGCATGGGCCTTAACTATGCTGACCATGCTAAAGAAGGTGGTAATGCAAGACCAGAATATCCGAGTTTTTTTATGCGCGGGCCAAGCTCATTAACGGCACACTTAAGTCCGATTGTGCGACCCAAGGTTTCAGATAAATTGGATTACGAAGCTGAGCTGGCGTTTGTAGTCGGCAAAACAGCGCGGCACTGCACACTGGAGAATGCCTTGGATTGCGTTGCTGGGTATAGCATCTTTAATGATGGCAGCATTCGTGATTACCAACGCAAAACAAATCAATGGACCATTGGTAAAAACTTTGATCAAACTGGTGCATTTGGGCCTTGGCTGGTTACGCCAGATGAGCTGCCCCTTGGATGCGATGGTCTAAACATTCAATCTCGTTTGAATGGTCAAGTCATGCAAAACGCCAATACCAAAGACTTTCTATGGAACGTTGCTGAGACCATTGTGCTGATATCCGAGTGCATGACACTTGAACCAGGTGATGTTGTCATTACCGGCACACCTGCTGGCGTAGGATATGCACGAACACCCCCCGTTTTTATGAAACCCGGGGATATTTGTGAAATCGAAATTGAATCCATTGGAATATTGCGCAACACCATTGCGGATGAGTAATTAAGCCAAAAAAAATGCCCCCGTCTGGCCTAAAAAAGGGTTTTGGTGGGGGCTTGCTTGGTTATAAGCAAATCACCCCAGCAGGCCTTAAAATAGCGGGATGACCAAGATTCCAGAACTTCTAGCCCCAGCCGGTAGCCTTTCAATGCTGCGCACCGCCTTTGACTTTGGCGCTGATGCCATTTACGCCGGCCAACCTCGCTACTCATTACGCGTGCGCAATAACGACTTCGGCAAAATTGAGACCCTCAAAGAAGGGATTGATACTGCCCACACTATGGGCAAGAAGTTTTATCTCGTATCCAATTTATTACCCCATGGTGGCAAAACACGCACCTACATTAAGGATATGGATCCAGTCATTGCATTGAAGCCTGATGCGATCATCATGTCCGATCCTGGCCTCATCATGATGGCTAGAGAAGCTTGGCCAGACATGCCAATTCATTTATCGGTTCAAGCGAACACTGTCAATGGTGCCTCTGCTAAATTTTGGCGCTCCGTTGGAATTAGTCGAGTCATTTTGTCGCGTGAGCTCTCCTTTGATGAAATCGAAGAGGTTCGTCAAGACTGCCCAGAAATGGAATTAGAAGTCTTTGTACATGGCGCTTTATGTATTGCCTATTCAGGTCGCTGCCTTTTGTCTGGTTACATGTCTCATCGAGATTCAAACCAAGGGGCGTGCACCAATGCCTGTCGATGGGATTACAAAGTCAAGCCAGGCCAACAAAATACCAGCGGTGATGTCGTGCTACTGCAAGAAGCAAGAAGGCCTGATGATTTAATGCCCATGGAAGAAGATGAACATGGCACATACATCATGAACTCGAAAGATTTGCGCGCTATTGAACATATTGAAAGACTGACCGCCATGGGCGTGGATTCTTTCAAGATTGAAGGTCGCACTAAGTCACCCTATTACGTTTCTAGAACCTGCCAGTCATACCGAACTGCAATTGATGATGCCGTAGCCGGTCGTCCAATGAATATGTCACTCATTGGAAACCTTGAGGGCCTAGCTAATCGCGGCTATACCGATGGCTTTTATGAACGTCACCACGATAAAGAGTACCAACTCTATATGAGAGGGCACTCCCTGTCTGGAAGAAGTCTCTATGTGGGTGAGACCCTGGAGATTGACGAAGAAACTGGTCGCGTAAAAGTGGATGTCAAGAATCGCTTCTCGGTTGGGGATAAGCTAGAAATAATTGAGCCACAGGGCAATCAAGATTTGGTTTTAGAGCAAATGTGGAATATGAAAAATGAATTGATTGATGTCGCCCCAGGCTCTGGTCACTTTGTTTGGATTAAGCTACCGTTAAAGAGTAAACATGCCTTTATAGCGCGTTATACCCAAGAGCCTGCGCCGGTAGAACAAAGCGCCTGTTCCTCTTGCCCCTCGAACGACTAAACAATCAATACGGACACGCAGCTACTGCATACTTTGCAGTGTGCTGTCCAATTCATTAGCCCACCACTTCGCTTGACCAGTTGTGCTATGCCCAATGGTCTCAGGTGAAGCTGGTATCAAAAAGAGTTTTGCATTTTTTATGCGAGGAAGCGCTTTCTCCATAAACCCCAGCTCAGGAGGATTCCGCTCATCATCTGCGGAATTAATCGCCAATACTCTAGCTTTGATATTTTCCAAATGTAGTGAAGGATCATAATCGCCGGATGATTCCCACTGATAGAGATTGTCATTGGCATCCACCACAAAAGGTGAACTTAATCTCTGGTTTAATAATTGGTCAGCCCTCTCCCTCGTTGGTGCCAGCTTATACAAGCCCTGATTTCCGCCACTCATACCCACATTAAAATATACCGTGGCAAATTGAATGCTTTTTGGCTGCTTGGTGTAATTTCCACCCTTCCATTCTGGATCATTACGAACAGAATCAATAATCAGACGACGCATCATCCAATTGCGACCTGACATGGCTACTGGGGATGCGGCCATCGGAACCAGTAAATCCATAAAGTCAGGATATTTGACACCCCATAGCCAGGTTTGCATTCCCCCCATAGAGTTGCCAAGCACGAGACGAAGGTGTTTTATCCCAAGACCTTCCGAGACGAGCCTATATTGCGCATCCACCATGTCATCGTAGTTGTAGTGGGGAAACTTCGTTTTTAAGCCATCAGATGGTTTGCTCGAATTACCCACACCAATGGCATCCGGAATGATCACAAAGTATTTACTAGAATCCAATACCTGACCAGGACCAAAGAGTTGATCGCCAAAATTTTTAGAGAGCATGCCTTTAGCGGTACCAGCCGTGCCATGCAATATTAATACCGGAATACCTGAGGGCTCACCGATGGTGATGTAGCCAATCTTCATCTCCGGGAGCACTTCACCAGTATGGAATTGAAAGTTCCTAGCAGTCCATACTGAATGCTTTGGTGAATAGTTTTCAGCGCTGCATAATCCTGCCAAAAGAAATAGAAAGGCAGATATTAGAATGCGATTAGGCAATACATTACGCAGAGAAAATATCATGTGAACTCCAAAATAGGTACCAAGATAGAGGGCAAATTTACGGGTTATTTTTTGTATCGCTTTTCAAGCTCATCAAAATAAGGTTTTTGTACAAATTCCTGGCGCTCTTCGAAAGAGGCTACCAACCTCAGATCCTCTTTCAATTCTCCATTTTCTTTTAAGTGCGATAAGGCATTTGTCATCCCACGCATTGCACCTTGTAAGGCGGCATTGGCATACAGCACCAAGCCAAAGCCCATGTGAGCAAACTCTTTTTGCGAAAGACTCGGGGTTTTGCCACCAATGACCACATTCACAACTTGTGGGCAAGAAATTTCAGTTGGAATACGCCTGAGCTCATCAATGCTCTCAGGGGCCTCAACAAAAGTAATATCAGCGCCATTTTCTGCATATAAACGGGCCCTATCAATAGCGTGATCGAGACCATGGATTGCTCGAGAATCTGTCCGAGCAATGATTAAAAAATTGCCGCTATCTCTTGCATCCACTGCCGCCCGAATCTTACTCACCATCTCGCCAGAATCCACTACGGATTTATCAGAAAAATGTCCGCATTTCTTTGGCATCACTTGATCTTCAAGTTGTATGGCATTGGCACCAGCCCGCTCAAGGGAGCGCACGGTATGTCGAACATTTAAAGCATTTCCAAAGCCAGTATCAGCATCAACAATAATCGGCAATGGCATTGCATCACGCATGGCAGAAGTATGTTGAACTAGATCACTAAGACCCACGAAGCCCAAGTCAGGGATGCCGTAGAAGGTATTAGTCAGTCCAGCCCCGCTAAGATAAACGGCCTCAAACCCAAGCTGATAAATGATGCGTGCAGCTAAAGCATTTGCTGCCCCAGCAACCAGTAGCCCAGATTTAGCCTCAATCTTTTGACGCAGTATTAAGCCCAGACCCTCATCTAATTTCATTGATCATCCTTCATGTGGGCAGCCTTAACGATAGCACCTAAGCGTGCCCGCTCTGCATCCACAAATTCATTAAAAGAGGCGCGCGTACCGCCTATCGGCTCAATTCCTTGACCTTTTAATCGATCAGCAACTTGAGGTGATTTCATGGCCACATCAACGGCAGCCGCTAGTCGATCCATAATTTCAGGAGAGACGCCTACCGGCGCATGAAGGCCGGCCCAGTGAGCAATTTGTAGATCAGGAAAACCTTGCTCAGTTGCAGTTGACAGTTCCGGATAAGCAGAAATTCGCTTTGTCCAAGTAGTTGCCAAGGCTTTAAATTTGCCACCTTGCTTGATGTGAGGCAAAGCAACGATACTGGCCTCAGAGGTTCCGGCTACTTGGCCCCCCATCACTGCCGCCGCGCCTTCGGAGCCGCTCTTATAGGGCACGGGAATCAGTTTTGCCCCATAACGCGTATTTAATAGCTCTGCAACAAAATGCGGAGTGCTACCGGTTCCAGCAGTTGCAAAATGCAGGCCGGCACCCTCTTTTGAGGCATCTACAAAATTTCTTAAATTTTTATAATTGGATTCGGAAGACACCACAATGACTGAGGGCGCCAAGCCAATCATGACAACAGGCACCAAATCACTGTCCTTATAGTTCGTAGTTTTTTTGATCATGTTATTAGACACAACCCCAGCCGCACTGATCAAAAATGTATAGCCATCTGGAGCGCTTTTACTCACAAATACTGTGCCGAGCGAGCCGCCAGCACCCGGTTTATTTTCAACCACAATCGCCTGACCTAAAACCTTAGATGCACCTTCAGCTGCAGCTCTAGCCATTAAATCGTTGGCACCTCCAGCTGCAAATGGAACGATAAATTTAATCGGTTTTTGAGGCCAACTTTGAGCATTGACACTTATGCTAAATGATGCACACAAGAGGGAAACTGCCGCAGCAAGTGCCCTAGCCTTATTGATAGACATCCGTATCTCCAACTTTTATTATTAATATCAAGCCATTATGGATTATTTATAGCATGATCTTCAAAGCCTTAACCACCCCGCAGCCCGTTCATTTCAGTTAAGATTGTAAGAATAAAATCATTAAAAATCATATGAGACAAAACACCTTAATCCTGCGTCGCCAGATTCTTCAGCTAGTTAGTCCGCTTTTCGCGACCCTGCTGTTAGCCCCGAGTATTGGGCTCTCCCAGGTGGCAAGCTACCCAAATAAGCCCATCCGCCTCATTGTGGGATTTGCCCCCGGTGGTGGAGCAGACAGTGCAGCAAGAATTATGGGGCCCAAGCTGGGTGAGAAAATTGGTCAACCGATTGTGATTGATAACAGACCTGGGGCTGGTGGCAACTTAGCTAGCGAGCAACTGCTCAAGGCTGAGCCAGACGGCTATACATTGATGCTGACCACGGTAGGATCAATGGCAATTAATCCTCATATGCCAAATGGCACCTCATTCAACCCATTGACGGACTTTAGCCTCATCTCCCAAGGGGTAACCTTCTCCAATATTTTGGTTGTTAAAGCCGATTCTCCAATTAAGAATCTGGCCGACTTTGTTGCTGCCGGAAAGACAAAAGATGGTTTTGTTACGTTTGGCTCTTCAGGAAATGGCAGTACTGGGCATTTAGCAGGTGAGTTACTGAAGGCTCGTTCAGGCATGAAAGGCGAACATATCAACTACAAAGGTGGTGGGCCGGCAATGACCGATCTCCTTGGCGGCAACATTACAGCCATCTTTGCGAGCACGCCTACTGCAGTCCCTTTAATTGAAGGTGGAAAAGTTCGACCGCTGGCAGTAACTAGTCTGAAGCGTCTTCCTGGGCTACCCAACGTCCCCACAATTGCAGAACAAGGTTACCCGGGATACCAAGCGCTAAATTGGTATGCCTTTATTGCCCCACCCAAAATGAACCCAGAACTTGTCGCCAAAATTAATGCTGCAGTGGTAGCCACCCTGAAGGACCCAGAAACAGCCGAGCGATTAAGAAGGGTTGACCTTGAGCCCGCACCATCGACACCACAAGAGCTCGCAAACACTGTGAAGTCAGAGTACGGACTCTGGGGCAAGATTATTAAAAGTATTAACCTTGCGACCCAATAATCATGGGATCAACAATTAGTGAAAAAATCCTGGCTGCTCACGCACAACGTGAGTCGGTAAAAGCTGGTGATGTGGTGGTATGTGATGTGGACTACGCAATGGTTACCGATACTAGAGCGAGCAACACCATCAAGATGATTAATCGCATTGGCAACAAGCAACTTGCGTTTGCCAATAAAACTGCCTTGGTTCTGGATCACTACTCCCCGCCACCCAATCTGGAGGCCGCACAAATTCATACGGAGATGCGCTCCTTTGCCAAGCAAGAAGGTACGCAACTGTATGACATTGGCGATGGTATTTGCCATCAAGTGTTACCTGAAGGCGGACACTTGACTGCAGGTAACTTAATTGTCGGCACCGACACACACTCAACAACCTACGGTGCATTTAATGCTTTTGGTACAGGCATTGAAGGTACTGATGTCTCCGCAGTAATGACAACAGGTAAGCTGTGGTTTCGTGTTCCCGAAACCGTTCAAGTAAGCCTCACGGGTCAGCTTCAACCCGGCGTCTGGGCTAAGGATCTTACCCTGTTTATGCTGGGTCAATTCGGTGCAGAAGGTCTAAATTACAAAGCGATTGAATATGTTGGTCAAGGTGTATCGGCCATGAATATTGATGATCGCATGACGCTATGCAATCACGCAGCCGAATTGGGCGCCAAAGCAGCCATTCTTGAGGCCGATGAAAAAACAATCGAATGGTTAAATGCGCATGGAGCCCAGACACCCAAACCCGTATTCTCAGATGCCAATGCTATTTATGCACAATGCATCGAAATTGATACCAATACTCTGGCGCCCCAAGTCGCCAGAAAGCATCAGGTGGATGATATTGTTGCGGCCCATGAGGTGATTAAGCAGCCCATTCAATTTGCTCTGATTGGTACATGCACTAATGGGCGCCTAGATGATATTAGGCAGGCTGCAGCAATACTGAAAGGTCAAAAACTGGCCGCAGGAGTCAGAATGATTGTGACGCCTGCCTCAAGAAAAATTTATCTTGCTGCATTACGTGAGGGTCTCATTGAAATCCTGACCTTGGCCGGCGCATCATTTGAATCCGCGGGCTGTGGCACTTGCGTTGGCATTACCAATCACCTTGTACCCGGAGATGGAGATACCATCATCTCCACGGCCAACCGAAATTTCAAAGGGAGATTATCTAATCCAGATTCAGATATCTGGCTCGGCTCAGCGGCTACAGTTGCAGCCTCAGCACTAACCGGCTTTATTACTGACCCTCGCACAGTCATTGGTGGAGACTGGAGATTAAATTCATGAGCAAAATGAATCTTTCTTGTGTCCAAGGTCAAGCCTTCGTATTGGGTGACCACGTTAATACAGACTTGCATTGCTCTGGAAAATACTTACCCAACCAATCGGCTGAGGCAATAGCAAAGCTTGCATTTGATGGGCTAACTTTAGGATTTGCATCAAAAATTGCCGCTGCAAATGGAGGCATATTGATTGCTGGAGATAGTTTTGGCATTAACTCCTCACGCGAGCAAGCTGTTCACATCATGCAAATCATGAATATTCGCGGCATTATCGCCAAGTCTTTTGGACGCCAGTTTTTTAGAAATGCAATTAATAATGGTATGCCAGTGCTGGAGTGCGATACCTCCACCCTGATTGACGGTGAAATACTGACTGTTGATTTTTCAATGGGCAAAATTACCCGTAGCAATCATTCAACATTAGAGGCGCCGCCACTACCTCAAGAAATGATTCGACTCATAGAATTTGGCGGTCTCATCCCCTTCTTAAAAGAACATCCCGATTGGAAGTTTTAATGGCAATACTTACGGCAACACTAAAACGACAGCAACTTCGCAAACTACTCCAGCAAGATAAGGCACTAATTGCCCCTGGAATTTACGATGGCTACGGCGCAAGAATGGTCCAAAATGCAGGTTTTGAGGCTGCCTATATGACTGGCAATGGCGTTTCAGCATCATTGCTCGGAACACCGGATATTGGTCAAGTAGATTTAACATTGATGTCCGATCATGCAAGGCGGATTGCAGCATGCATCAACATCCCACTCATCTGTGATGCAGATACGGGATATGGCGGTGTATTGAATATTAAGCGCACTATTACCGAGTTTGAAGCCGCTGGAGTAGCCGCAATCCACATTGAAGATCAAACCTTCCCAAAACAGTGTGCTCAATTTTCTGGGGCTAGATCAGTTCTAAACTTCGCAGAAGCTGTAAGCCATATAAAAGCAGCTGTTGCCGCCAGGGCTGACCATGAGATGGTATTAATTGCTCGCACTGACAGTGCGAGCTCCCTTGGGCTCGATGAAGCTATTACAAGAGCAAAGGCATTTGTTGCTGCTGGCGCAGATGCAGTCTTTGTGGAGCTAAAGGCAAATCCAGATGCCCTAGCCATGATTCAAAAAGTGAAGCAAGAAGTCAAAGCGCCATGCCTGTTTAATGTTGATGTAGGAGGACCCATTTCGCAATTAAAGGCCTCCGATCTCAAGTCTCATGGGATCGATATCGCAATTCACCCAACTCTTGCTCGAGGTATATTTGGCCATGCAATGCAGTTGGCATTAAAGCATCTGCAGTCAAATGAAAAGCTCGGCGACTACACTAATCATCTGTTGAGCCCCGCTCAGTACAGTGAAATACTTGGTCTGTCAGAAATTCAAGCCTGGGAAGCCAGTCTTATTGCCCAGTAAGCCAAAGAATGAACACCACCAATATCAAGCCCAATACCTTCAAAACAAAAGCTAAAGAAGAGATCGCCAAGGCATTACAACTCTCTATGTATTTTGGGATTTGGTTTTGCGCATTAGCGTTTCTGGGCGCCACCTCCTTAGATGAAAGACCCATTCCTTTATCCATCTTTGGCTTTGCCTTAATCAAGGCCGCTCTATGCTCTAAATTTATGATGATCGGGCAAGCCATCTTGCCTATTAAGGTTAATAAAAATAATGGGATTGTTAATTCCCTCATACTTGAATCTCTGATTTACCTAGTGATTGTTCTGGGGCTAAATTACTTCGAGGCTGGTATTCATGGCTTAATTCATGGCAAGGACTTCATCTCTTCCATGGCCGACTTTGGTAGATCGAATCCACTACATGTAGTGGCCATGTCGATCGTCTACTGGTTAATTGTCTGGCCCTATTTATTGCTAGTTGGATTTAGATTGGCGATTGGCAGCACAGCCACACTAGAGATTCTATTTGGCAATAAACCTCCATCCAGCAAGTAAAGTTTTGGGGCGCCCAAGGCTATCCGCACGTTTTTTACATAGGGCTATTGCAATAGCCTTTGGGATATTGCTTGGATCGGGCACTGCATTTCCGACGCTATCGTACGCACAAGAAATTGAGGCGCGCGCCTATTCCAATGCGCCCATTGGCGTTAACTTCCTTAGCGCAGGTGTTGTCCAGGCCAAGAGTGGAAATTACACCCTCACCAGCGAAGTCATGAGCCTGACTCATATCTTTGACGTGGGCGGCCAATCTGGAAAACTGACACTTGTTCTCCCCTACGGACAATTAACTGGATCAAGCACTGTTGGCGGACGGACAGTCAATGCCAGCACCGAGGGATTGTCTGACCCCCTAATTAAAGCCTCAGTCAATCTTTACGGTGCTCCTGCATTAACTCTAGATCAATTTAAGGACTACCAACAAGATCTCATCATTGGAGCGAGCCTTGCTGCATCGGTACCTTGGGGGAAATATGATGACAATCAATTAATCAATGTAGGCGCAAACCGTTGGTTTATACAACCAGGGCTTGGGATATCCAAGGCTCTTGGCCCCTGGAGATTTGAATTGGCTGGTTCGGGTATTTTTTATACCAGCAACACCAACTTCATGGGTGGCAACTCCTTATCTCAAAACCCGGTTTACTCAACCCAAACTCATGCAATTTATTATTTTCAGAATACGGCATGGATCTCGGTGGATGCCACGTATTTCACGGGTGGGCAGTCTTACTTAAACGGCAACCCCATTAGCGGAAATCAAGAAAACTGGCGCTTTGGCAGCACGATGTCATACCCCGTAAATAAAAATAACTCTATTAGACTTTCAGCGAGTACCGGCGCTTATTCACGAACCAATAATAGCTACGACCTCTATGGCATTTCTTGGCAATATCGCTTTGGCGGCGGTCTATAGTTATTTATTAATCGCGCAAATGGCGGCGCAGAATTTTGCCAACATTTGATTTCGGCATTTCATCGATAAAGACAATTTTTCTAGGGCGCTTGTAACTAGTCAACTGTTCTTTGCAAAACTGAATGACCTGCCCTTCTGTTAAGTCAGTTTTGTCTTTGACAATATAGGCTTTCACGATCTCCCCCAACTTACGGTGCGGCAGTCCAATCACGGCGCACTCTCTCACCCCGGCTATTGATGAGATCACCTCCTCAACCTCATTGGGAAATACCTTAAAGCCAGCAACCACAATCATGTCTTTCTTGCGGTCCACAATTTGCACGTAGCCTTCAGAGCTCATGATGCCAATATCGCCAGACTTTAAATACCCATCTGGAGTGATAAATTGCCCAGCCTCCCCTGATCTACCCCAATAGCCCCTCATGACCTGTGGGCCCTTAATGCAAATTTCTCCAGGCGTACCAAATGGAACTTCAGAGCCATCATCATCCAATATCACTACATCAGTGCTAGATACTGGCATACCAATAGAGCCCGTGAATTCTTTTATAAATGGGGTGTTAACGCAAACCACTGGCGAAGTCTCTGAAAGACCGTAACCCTGGGCAATCGGCACGCCTGTTAGCTTATGCCAGAGATCGGCAGTCTTCTTTTGAACTGCCATGCCCCCACCAATAGTGACCAAAAGATTGGGTAGTTTGACCGCCTTGAATTCAGGCCTGTGTATGAGCGCATGAAATAAAGTATTCACACCGGGAAAGATATTGATATCAGGATGTCGCATTAATAACTGTATCAAACTAGTAATATCGCGTGGATTGGCAACCAGAATTAACTTGGCGCCTTTACGCATCCCGAGCAATGCGCATGCTGTTAACGCAAATATATGCGTCATTGGTAAAGCACATAGAAAAACGAGTTGCTTTAAACAGCGATGTTGTAGGGCGGGCTCCAGCCAAGACTCTATTTGAATGATATTGGCCAATATATTCCGGTGCAATAGAACAGCACCTTTCGAGACGCCTGTAGTGCCGCCCGTATACTGCAAAAAGGCAACATCTTCTAAGTCTATATGTGGCCTACTAAAGCCATGACCTGAGCCAATTTTGAGAGCCTGATTAAATTTAACGCATGAGAACTTCCACTGCGGTACGAGTTTTTTAATGTGACGGGCAACTAGGTTGACGATGACGCCCTTGGGGCCCAAAGCCTCACCCAAACTACTGACAATCACCTTTTTTACAAGCGCTTGATTTTCGATCTCTTGATATACATGAGCAAAGTTTTCCAATAAAGCCAATACAGATGCACCGCTATCGCGTAATTGATGTTCTAACTCACGGGCCGTATATAGCGGATTAATATTAACTACTGTGAAGCCAGCACGAAGCGTGCCTAGCATTGCAATGACATATTGCGGAATATTGGGAAACATGATGGCTATGCGCGCTCCAGCTTCAAGCCCTAAAGTTTGAAGATAGGCCGCAAAGTCCCGCGAGAGAACGTCGAGCTGACGATAGCTCATTGAATGCCCCATGGACTCGATCGCAATGCAATTGGGGTATTTCTCAAAAGACGCTTCTAGTAACTCCACGATGGATGAATGACCGGCTAGGTCTATCTCATGAGGCACCCCCTCAAGATAGTGCTTTAGCCATGGTTTCCGAGGATTTATATGCATCGTGTAATCAATAGGCCGTATTTAGGCGCTCATTAACTCTTTGAGTTTTTCCAGGTAGAGCTCTTGACCATGATTGACACGATGCTTCCACTCATTTCCAGAGTCTGCATTAGCATCATCAGTTACGTATTTAAATGATTGCCACGGAATATTGAACTGATAGGCAATATTGGCGATCGCAAATAACTCCATATCCACTACGTCAATGCCTTGAGAGGCTAGCCAGGGATCATGCGCAGTGACAAAGCTATCACCAGTCCCGCAGATATGTTCTCCACCCAAGGAGAGGTACTCTGAAGGTTTAGGGCAAAAAGGGGTTTGCCCTCTAGGCGCTAAGGGTGCCGTCATCATGTCCCGCTGGATAACTTTGCCAATTCCCAATAAACCCTGCAGAGCAGGATTAATTTTTCCGACAGTGCCAAAGTTCACAATCCGTTGAGGCTCAAATTCGTGAATCGCCTGAATGCAGGCTGCCGTCGCGTTGATCTTGCCAACTCCCGAATACACGATATCGATTCCAGCTGGTAACCTGCTTTTATCCAGCTCAGACTCTAATGCGGTAATAATCAGTACTTGTGTTTTCATGTGTGCCAATAATGAATTTATTAGATTATCTACCCGGAGTACCAGACTTTCCTAAGGCAGGAATCCTCTTTAGGGATATCTCGCCTCTTTTGGCCAATCCCGCCGCTTTTAAAGAGGCTATCTTACAACTTGAGGCCCTGGCCCAGCAGTTCGACTATAGCCATATTTTAGGCATCGAATCACGTGGGTTTATCTTTGGCACAGCTCTGGCACATCAGGCACATAAAGGCCTCGCATTAGCCCGAAAACCCAATAAGCTACCCCTGGCAAGCCATCGTGAATCCTATGGCCTAGAGTACGGCTCAGACTCTCTCGAGATACAGCAATCCACACTACCTCAAGGGGCGCGAGTATTGATAGTCGATGATGTTTTAGCCACAGGCGGTACTATCATTGCAGCCAACCAGCTACTTAAAAAAGCGGGTTTTCAAGTTGCTGGGGCATTAACGTTGCTAGAGATTAACGGCTTGAATGGGGGCGAGATCCTCGGTCAAAAAGGAATTGCCAATAAAACAGTCTTAATAGCCTAGGCAGATCTGTTACAGCAGATTCTTTGCACTTTTGAGCATCTTCATAGTGCCCCAACCCACTGCCAGCACTTTACTGGCTAATTTAGGTTTGTAGTGGGCCAGCACAGCGAATGCACTAGTCCACAAGATCGGACTGCTCTTCACAAAATTAAAAGCGTCAATGCCTTTATCGGCCCAAGATAGCGGCTTTTCAAGAGGCTGAAAATGCAGAGCAAAATCAGCACGCTCTTGTGCTGCACGCTCTTGCAATAGCCTTTGTCTGGCCTGTAGATCAGCTAGCTTGAGACTCATCGCTTCGCCAGCTCCTGGCGATCTTTAGCCAACTCAGCGATAGTTGCTTCGAATAATTTCGGCATGGTCTTTAGGGAGCGTAAAACCACTAGCGCCAGAATGAAGCCAACGACCAAGAAGCTACTAGTGAGCAAGCTCAGAGCCAACATACGGTCACTCTCCCAGCTATAAATCACAATCAGTAAGGCCAACATTACCAAGCCGAAGAATAAGAAAAATAAGGTGAAGATCACCATTATGAGAAGACTCAGAAACTTAGACCGTGCAATTTGTACATCAGTTGAAATCAACTCTAAGCGCGTCTGCACAATGGAGGCACCAGTAGAGACCAGATTCTTTAGGGAAGACAAAAGATTTTCTTGTGACATGGGCGCCTAGCGACGACGAATGAAAAGGCCAAGGAGTAAACCCAGCCCAGCAGCAACTCCTACTGCCTCCCAAGGATTGCGGTGCACAAATTCGTCAGCGCCCTCTGCAACCACTTTAGCCTTTTCAGTCAAAGTGCCCTCAATAGATGAGAGGCTTTCTTTAGCATTGCTAAGCGTATCAAGCGCCTTAGAGCGAATAGTGCTGAGAGGCCCATCCTCATGACCGGCTGTTGCAGTGATGAGAGCTTCTGCATCAGCCATCAACGCCTTGAAATCACCAATGAGCTGCTCAGAATTAATCTGGACTTCTTCGTGTGTGCTGGTCGATTTTTTGGCCGTCATGATGATTCCTTGCTATTGCGAAATTGATTTCCTCATGACCATTCTAAGCAATTCTGCTGCAAGATCACAGTATTAATACCGTCATTCCTGCATTACCCTCCTTAAAGTGCTTGAGATAGGCCTTCAGACCAGGCCTTCTTCTTAAAAGGGCGTGATAGGCATCACTTCCAAAAGCCGTCAGCTCGCCAAAGTGGTATTCATCAACCCGGTCTGAGAAATAATTATTTTCAAGGGCGTCATGTACAGCCCATTTAATTTTTCCACCCTCGCCGCTAGCTCCATAGCCATGGATCAAGATCATCGCCTTAATGCCGATTTCTGATGCTCGGCGCAGCCCAATCGTCAGTCGATCCAAAGCTTCTTCCGCACTGGGGCTGTCGAACTTTAAATTCAATACCACCGTATCACTGTGAGGCAATGGGAGTACTTCGGTGCCGCACTGGCGACACTCTCCAAGCATCCCCCTGGAATTGCCGCAATCTGGACATTCAAATGAATGGGTCAACTGAAAAATTCCTGTTATAAGTATCGAATAATAAAAAGGAGACAATAATGCATCGCACCATTATGAACGGGCTACTGCTGACCCTCGCATTGCTAACGGGCAACTCATTGGCGCATAAGCCCACTGATCCGCCACATCAAATGTATGCAGAGGGTAATTTTGCCCTTGAAAATGGATCGGTGATCAAAGATTTTGAGCTCTCTTACACAACACAAGGCGCCTTAAATGCTGACAAAAGCAATGCCATACTCATGGTTACTGCAATTGGCGGAAATCACCATCGGATTGATTACCTCATTGGGCCAGGCAAGGCGCTCGATACGAATAAATATTTTGTTATTTGTACTGATGCTATCGGCAATGGCTTGACCACCTCTCCATCGAATAGCAAATTGCAGCCCAATATTCAGTTTCCCCAATTTAATATGCGCGATATGGTGAACAGCCAATATCGCCTTATTACGGATCACTTCGGGATCAGGAAACTAGTTGCCGTGGTTGGGGCATCCATGGGCGGCATGCAAGCTTTGCAATGGGCAGTCTCCTACCCAAACTCAATGCAAGCAATTATCCCCATCATTCCGCTTGCAAAAACCAATGCATGGACAACTGGTGTTCTTGAGATGTTGCGCCAGAGCATCATGACAGACCCTGGTTACCAAGGTGGAAAATATGACAAGCCTGTTGAACAAGGAATGCGCCTATGGTCCGGCTGGCTCAGTGGTGTCATTGTGAGAACACCAGCATATCAAGAGCGACTTAACGCGACGTCCGAAGCCGAGATTGAGTATCTTAAAAAAGTACAAGATGCTGGATGGAAGAGAATGGATGCTAATGATTGGATCTGGCAGTCTTACGCCTATGACCGTCATGATGTAGGGCAAACCCAAGGTTTTAGTGGCGACACTAGCGCCGCCCTGAAATCCATCAAGGCAAGAACTCTCATTCTTGCTGGTACCGGTGACTTATTAAACCCCGAGTCGGATGCAAAACTGTCTGCAAAATTAATTCCCGGAGCCAAGTATCTGGCCATCAATGATCGCCTTCCCATGGGGCATCTTTCAGGCGCTGGCGCAACTACAGAAGAAAATGAGTTTCAAAATAAAGCCATTAAAGACTTCTTACTAAAACTTCAATAGCACGCTCAAGAGGAGCCATCATTGACTCCTCTTGATAATTTACCCACAACCTTAATCTCACTTCATCAATTTAAGAGCAATACTTTGCCTCTAAACCAGAAACAGTATTGACCTGATCATCAACCATACGGTTTAAGGTCACTTGAGCGTCGTCTTTGTTCTCTTGTACTTTTAAATTTGAATTAATCAATCCTGCCACATCCTTTCGGATGGAGGTATTGCCATATCGCAAGCCCTTTAATGTGGAAACTGCTTCAGCTGAAATTTTGCATTGCTGACTCACCAACTCCGAAGAGTCTGATGAGGTATTTGCATAGGCGAATGCAGCTACGGAAATTGAGGCAATTGCTAGCAGAGTTTTTTTCATCTTATTTCCTTATTTTGTGACCACACGTTGGACAACAACCTAAATCTTTTGCCCTTGTTTTTCTAAGAGCGGCATAGACGCTAGATTCTGATATCTCCATCTTCCTGGCAGCTTGAGCTGCAGTCATCCCCTTCCCTATCCAATCTAAAGCTTGATGTGTTTTTGGTATCGCTTTTCTCATTCCACCTCCTGTAAAAATACTATATCACAGAAGTTGTGAAGTTGTGAACAATATTATTAAAATTTCATAATTGTGAGAATTCCATCAAAACGATGTTTTAAATGGCTTATGTGATGGCCGAAAAAACAGGCTATTGATCGTAGATGTGGAGAGTTAAATCTGCGATAGATAATAAAAAAGCCCCGGTTAAGGGGCTTAGTTATATGTCGTAAGGGCTCAAGCAAATTAAATCACAAGGATTTTGGCGGAGACGAGAGGATTCGAACCTCCGATCAGAGTTTTAGCCCCGATGCTCCCTTAGCAGGGGAGTGCCTTCGACCAGCTCGGCCACGTCTCCATGCTTAATGCCATTACAACGCCCACAGTTTAACGGATTCCGTTGACCGTGGGGTTTTACTACGGTTTTACAGCGTTTGACAGCAATTCTTACTTTTGATCGAGCTCAAAAGCCTTATGGAGGGCTCGTACAGCCAACTCCATATACTTTTCATCAATCACAACAGAAATCTTGATTTCGCTAGTAGAGATCATGAGGATATTAATACCCTCCTCCGATAAGGTGCGGAACATCTTGCTGGCAACCCCAACATGTGAGCGCATTCCAACACCAACCACGGATACCTTGGAAACCTTTGGATCACCAGTAATTTCTTTAGCTTCGATGTGGGCTTGGACATTATTCTTGAGCAAGTCCAATGCCTTTTGATAGTCAGCACGAGGGACTGTAAAAGTAAAGTCTGTCTTACCTTCAAAAGACTGGTTTTGAATAATGATATCGACATCAATATTCGCATCCGCAATCGGACCCAGAATTTGATAAGCGATACCTGGGCGGTCAGGAACCCCCAGAACGGTAATTTTTGCCTCATCACGCGCAAAGGCGATGCCGGAAATAACTGCGGCTTCCATAGTGCTGTCCTCTTCAAATGTAATCAAGGTGCCCGACTTCATCTCTAGATCAAGGGGCATCAATGGATCTGTCAGCGAAGACAGAACACGGGTTTTAACTTTGTACTTACCAGCAAACTCCACCGAACGAATCTGGAGAACCTTCGAGCCTAGACTTGCCATCTCTAACATCTCTTCAAAGGTAATCTTGTCTAGACGACGCGCATCTTCGCAGACACGGGGATCGGTCGTATAAACACCATCAACGTCTGTGTAAATAAGGCACTCATCAGCTTTTAGGGCTGCAGCCATTGCAACAGCCGAGGTATCAGAGCCACCACGACCTAAGGTAGTGATATTGCCGTTTGGGTCAACGCCTTGAAAGCCAGTAACCACTACAGCACGACCCGCATTCAGATCAGCAAGAATTTTCTGATCGTCAATACTCTTGATACGGGCCTTGGTAAAGGAGGAGTCCGTATGAACCGTTACCTGCCAACCAGCGTAACTCACAGCATCTACACCTTCGCGCAGCAATGCCAAGGCTAAGAGGCCAGAGCTCACCTGCTCACCTGTTGAGGCAATTTGATCCAACTCACGGGGATTTGCATCAGGATTAATGTCTTTTGCCAAACCTAGCAAGCGATTGGTCTCGCCGGACATGGCCGAAGGCACAACTACCACCTGGTGGCCAGCGCGCATCCACTTGGCAACGCGTTTAGCAACATTCTGAATGCGCTCAACTGAGCCCATTGAGGTGCCACCATACTTATGAACGATAAGAGCCATAAAAACCGTCGTATTGTCTATTAACAGGGAAACTAATTCCCTGGGGTCTAAAAGGGGCTTATTTTACAGGGTTTTATCCCTGCACTATAGCTTCTCAGACCACTCGGGAAGGACTCGCTTACCAATGGGCACCAAATGCGGATAACTCAGCCCTACGCCTGCCACCGCGATAAGCTCGTCGTTGATATAGAGCAGTGGTGCCTGTCGCTCCCAGGGCGGCACATCAGACTCCTGAAACAGGTTCTTTAGAGTTTTGCGGGGTGTATTGGGTTTGATTTGAATCTTTTCTGCCCCTTGACGCTGCCTATACTCGACTGAGCCACGCTGCTGGGCTTCACTTACCATGGCTTCTGGCAATCCGAGCAACTTGCTACGAGCAGGGATGCTCCTAAAAACCCAATTGCCAGATGCAGGATTGGCCACTTGCAAGACACCACGCCAGAGACGAATACTGACCTCGTCATGTTGCCATTCCAAACTCGAATCTTGCTTTACCGATATCAGATCCTTCCACCAAGACTCCAGTCGCTCTTGGGAGGGCATTGCTAAGTTACTCATCCTCAACCAATATCGCATTAAATTATTGGCTGCAGGTTTATCCAACTTGGCCAGCGCCAACAATGGCTTTAGTTTTAAGGTGGGGCCCAGAATAATGTCTTTACCATCTAACATTGCCAAACGATCAAGAAGCAATTGCGATTGAGCGAGCAAGTCCGCGCTACGGGCTAAATTGGATATGGCTCCGGGCTGAATCTTTTCCAATCTAGGGATAATCTCTTTGCGAATGGCATTGCGCCGATAGCGCGTGTTTTGATTGCTGGGGTCTTCTACCCACTTGAGCTTAAATTTCTTGGCATATGCCTCAAGATCCGCCCTACTTTGATTTAACAATGGGCGCCACAGCGTAATTGAACGACCATCAGCCGTATTGATGCGTTGCTCTGGCATACCCGCAAGACCAGCCACACCAGAACCCCGCAGAAGTTGTAGCAGGATAGTTTCGGCCTGGTCATTCTGATGGTGCGCCAACAGCAAGACCTCAACGCCATGCTCAATGCATAGTTCGGTCAAGGCATCGTAGCGCTCTGCCCTTGCTCTTGCCTCAATATTTCCTTGAGATTGATCGGCAAAGTGTAGAAGGCGAAAATCAAACTGAGTGTGATATTTTTTAGCAAGCTTCTCACAAAACTCGAGCCACTGATCGGCAGGCTTTTGTAGGCCATGATGAATATGAAATACCCAGACTTCAGTTGATTCTTTTGAAATATTGCTAGCTTGTACTGCCTTGCAAACGGTATCGAGCAGCACAACCGAGTCAAGGCCGCCGCTTAAGGCAAGCGCAATGCGTTTGGCCACCTTTAGAGGAGCCTTAGGACTTAGCTTCGATTTCCTTGAACTTGCCATAGCTCATCAAGCGTTCATGGCGTCGCTCGAGAAGCGCATCCACTTTCATGCCATCGAAGGTCTTGAGTGACTCAGTCAAAGCTTTACGCATACTCGACATCATGGCATCGTAATCACGATGGGCGCCACCAGTGGGCTCAGCGACGATCTTATCGATTAAGCCTAATGCTTTTAAGCGTTGTGCAGTCAGACCTAATTGCTCAGCAGCCTCAGGCGCTTTTTCAGCAGTCTTCCATAAGATAGAAGCGCAACCTTCAGGCGAAATCACTGAGTAGGTCGAGTTTTGCAACATCAACACAACGTCACCCATGGCGATCGCCAGCGCACCACCAGAACCACCTTCACCAATAATCGTGGCGATGATGGGCACCTCTAATTCCGCTTGAACATACAGGTTGCGACCAATCGCTTCAGATTGATTGCGCTCTTCGGCATCGATACCAGGGAATGCGCCTGGTGTATCAACGAAAGTAAACACTGGTAATTTAAATTTCTCTGCTAAACGCATTAGGCGCATTGCCTTGCGATACCCCTCTGGGCGACTCATGCCAAAGTTTCTTAAGGCCCGCTCTTTTGTATCGCGACCCTTTTGATGGCCAATGACAATACAAGGCTGATTATCAAAACGCGCTAAACCCGCAACAATGGATTGATCATCTGCAAAATTACGATCACCGTGTAACTCATGAAAATCGGTGAACAAAGCACCCACATAATCTAAGGTATAGGGGCGCTGAGGATGGCGTGCCACTTGCGAAACTTGCCAAGGGCTTAAGTTGGCATAAACGTCTTTAATCAGTTGTTGACTTTTTTCGGTCAGCGTTTTGATCTCATCGGAGATATCTACCGATGATTCATCTTGCACAAATTGCAGCTCTTCAATCTTTGACTCTAGTTCAGCGATTGACTGCTCAAAATCCAGGAAAGTCGTTTTCATAGCTTGATTTTAATATTCAACGGGAACGGGGTCGATACTTCTCCACATATACCAGGTTGCCACGGTACGCCAAGGGGCCCAATTTGCCGCTACTTCACGGGCCTCATGCCTACTGACAGGCTCTCCACTGAAGTAATTGAGGGAAATGGCCTTAATTAGGCCCACATCGTCTAAAGGAAGAATATCGGGTCTCACCATATTGAAAATCAGGAACATTTCAGCTGTCCAGCGGCCAATTCCCCGAATATCACACAATTCCTTGATGATGGCCTCATCTTCCATGCCTTTCCATTGATTGGCATGCAAACGACCAGAATCAAAATGTTCAGCTAAATCTCGGATGTATTCCACCTTGCGGCCTGATAGACCGGCGCCTCGCAACGCTTCAACGCTTAAGGCTAGGATATTTTTCGGGTTTACCTTATTTTTAGAGGCCAGTAGAACCCGATTCCAAACTGACTGAGCTGCAGCTACAGAAATCTGTTGGCCAACAATTGCCCTTGCTAGGGTTGTAAAAGCATCGCCACGGGTCATTAAAAAACCAGATCCATATTTAGGGATAAGTTTTTTAAGAATGCGATCATGCTTTATGAGCTCAGCACACGCTTGTTCCCAATACTCTGGAGCTACTTCCGCAAGAATCGATTGCTCTGCTACTTTACTCAAAATACATTCTCAATCACTTAATTTCTAGACTCAATATCTAGATTAACTTCTACGCCATTCGGTAATGCCACCAGACTTATCCTCCAATACTACGCCCTGCTCCAACAATGTCTTGCGAATCAAGTCAGCCTTAGCAAAGTCTTTTGACTGCTTGGCTTCTATGCGCGCCGCAATTTGCCCTTCGATGTGTTCGGTAGATAAAGCGGCATCGCCACCTCGAGAGCCTGCCTGTAAAAATATGGTTGGGTCACACTGTAAAAAGTTTAAGCTCGCTGCAAGTACTTTTAAAGTATTTGCTAATTGGGCCTTTTCTTCGCCCTGCGCACGATTGACTTCACTTGCTAAATCGAACAATGCAGCAATAGCCTCGGGGGTATTAAAGTCATCATTCATTGCATCCGCAAAGCGCTTAACCCATGGTGAATGGGGGTCAACAGACTGATTAGTTAAAGGCACCTGAGCCAAAGCAGTGTAGAGGCGCATCAATCCAGAGCGAGCCTCCTCAAGTTGCGTATCGCTATAGTTAATCGGGCTACGATAATGGGCGCGCAACATAAAGAAACGCAATACTTCAGGATCAAAATTCTTGAGAACGTCTCGGATCAAGAAAAAATTGCCAAGTGACTTGGACATCTTCTCTTCATTTACTCGAATATGGCCGTTGTGCATCCAATAATTTACAAAAGGCGCATCACTTGCCTGATGTGCTTGGCCATATAAAGCACCCTCGCTTTGAGCAATCTCATTTTCGTGATGGGGAAACTGCAAATCCGCTCCACCACCATGAATATCAAAATGCTCACCCAGCAGGTCGCAGGACATTGCTGAGCATTCGATATGCCAGCCAGGGCGACCCTCGCCCCAAGGTGAGCTCCAACGTGTATCTGCAGGCTCCTCGGCTTTTGCGCTTTTCCACAAAACAAAATCCAAGGGATCCCGTTTACCGCCACCAACAGCGACGCGCTCGCCGGCATTCAATTCATCCAAGGATTTTCCAGAAAGACGACCGTACCCAGGAAACAGGCGAACAGCAAAATTCACATCGCCATCATCCCCCTGATAAGCCAGCTCATTCTCTATCAAGCGCCCAATGATGCCTTGCATTTGCGCAATGTAATCAGTAGCACGGGGCTCATGATCGGGATGCATCAACCCCAACTCGTCAGAGTCGGCGTGCATGGCATCAATAAATCGCTGAGTCAGGGCGGAAATCGGCTCGCCATTTTCGATAGCACGATTGATGATCTTGTCATCAATATCCGTAATATTGCGCACATAAACCACCTCATAGCCACTAGCTCGTAACCAGCGGACGACCATATCAAAGACAATCATGACCCGGGCATGCCCAATGTGACAAAAGTCATAAACGGTCATCCCGCAGACATACATCTTCACCTTGCCAGGCTCGATGGGTTTAAAGGCCTGCTTTGAACGACTGAGAGTGTTATAGATTTGCAGCATAGGAACTATAAAGGGTGGGCAAGTAGCGCCAATTTGTTAGACTGAGCGCTGAGTATATCGAATGAGCCAGTTTTTCACCCCACCCCCTATGCCTCCTAACCCTTTTTCAATGCGTCCAGCCCTTTTCAGTGGTTTAAGCTCCCTTTGTGCCGCCTTGCTTCTGGGTGCTTGTAGCACACCAGGCCAACAGTTAGCGGACGCTGAAATCAGAGCCCTGAACAATAACCCTGCTGGAGCGATACAAGCGGCCCAAGCTCCCTATTTAGGGTCATATGGCCCCAATGACCCGCCAAGGCTTGCGGGAAATGATGCTGGATATGACCAGTTCAATGCCGAGCTGTCAGACTCTGTAGCCGTTCCTTTTTTATCTTTTTTGATTATTGAGCCGGATCCAGTAACCAAAAATGGGGTTCCATCGGATATCGAAAAGCTGGTGAAAGCCAAGAAATATCCCGATGCCATCGACCTGATTGATCAGCGCCTAAAGAAAACCCCAGGTAATGTGCAGTTACGTTATGTCAAAGCACGTATGCAGATCGAAATGCGTCAATGGGAGTCGGCCAAAAAGACATTAATCGAAATCACCCAGCAATTTCCTGAGCTACCAGAGCCTTATAACAACTTAGCAGCGCTTGCGGCAAACCAAGGAAATTGGATTGAAGCAAGGGATTATTTAGAGCTCGCCTTGAAATTACGGCCCAGCTATGCCGTAGCCTCAGCCAATTTAGGCGAAGTCTATATTCGCCTTGGTGCCCAAGCTTATGACAATGCAGCCAAAGATGCAGTACTCAATCAACGGCAATATACGAATCGTGCAAAAGCATTGATGGAGATACTAAAGCCACCCAAAAAGCCATCTCCTCCAACCCCGACTAATTCAAAATAATTTCATTACCGTTTTTTATCTACTAACTCATCAGAAAGTTAATTCATCATGACTCAAGTTCTACTCAAAACAAACAAGGGTGACATCACCCTCACCCTCGATGCCGCTAAAGCACCTAAGACTGTCGCCAATTTTTTACAGTATGTCAAAAACGGCCACTACGATGGCACGATCTTTCATCGCGTAATCAACAACTTCATGATCCAGGGTGGCGGAATGACTGCTGGCCTGAAAGAAAAATCCTCTGGCGCTCAAATTGAAAATGAAGCTAATAATGGCCTCAAGAATGAGCGTGGCACTGTTGCCATGGCGCGTACTAGCGATCCGCATTCCGCTACTGCACAATTTTTTATTAATGTGAATGACAATGATTTCTTGAACCATACCGCACCAAATGCGCAAGGTTGGGGCTACGCCGTTTTTGGAAAAGTAACTGATGGCCTCGATGTAGTGGATGCGATTCGCAAGGTAAAAACTGGTAATGCTGGGTTTCATCAAGATGTGCCAGCCGAAGACGTCGTCATTGAAAAGGCAACCGTCCTCGAGGAATGATCCCGCAATACGCGAGCGCATTGCTCATCTCCGATTTGCATCTAACGCCGTCAATGCCATTGACGGCGCAACGATTCTTTGATTTTTGTGAAAAGGATGCCCCCAAGGTAGAGGCTGTATTTATTTTGGGGGATCTGTTTGAGTACTGGGTGGGTGATGATGCAGCGCTTCATTCACCCTTCCAACAAGAAGTGAAGCGGGCGCTAGCAACCCTATCCACGAAAGTAAAAACATATTACTTGCATGGCAATCGAGACTTTCTACTTGGAAATCAATTTTTAAGCAGGACGGGCATGACCCTCATGCAAGATCCCAGCAAAATCACGATAGCGGGCACTGATTATGTTCTGTGTCATGGAGACTCACTCTGCACTGCCGACCTTGGATATCAAATATTTCGCGGATGGGTGCGCAAACCCTGGATTCAAAAATTGTTCTTAAGGATGCCATTGCATTGGCGTCGCTCCATTGCAAATCATCTACGCAGCAATAGCGGCAGGAAATATCAGCGATTGACCCAATCGTCTTTACAGGGAGCTCAGGCTAAAACAGATGTCACTTTAGCGGCATGTGCTGCAGTATTACGAGAGCAATCTGCAAATCAATTGATTCATGGGCATACCCATCTTCCCGCCCATCACCAAGAGCATCTTCAAGATCATGCATGGCAGCGCTGGGTCTTATCGGACTGGGATCTAGATCATCCCGAGATTGTCAGACCAAGAGCAAGTGCCCTCATGATTGATCAAAACGGCGTGTGCTACACCGATTTGATCAAGACTTAAACATCAAGAGTTAGAGTATTTGGATAGACACTGCACCATCTGAGCAAAGATCCGGGGATTGGCACACATCACTTCACCACTTTGCAAGAAGCCTTCCTCACCACGGTAGTTGCCGATCAAGCCGCCAGACTCAGTAATTAATAAAGCACCTGCAGCCATATCCCATGGCTTTAGATCGCTTTCAAAAAATCCATCGTAACGACCAGCGGCAACGTATGCCAAATCCAAAGAGGCTGCGCCAGGGCGACGAAGGCCTGCACATTGACGCGACATATCTGCAAAGATTTTTAAATACTTTTCCAGGTCTTGATCATCACGATACGGGAAGCCAGTGCCCAACAATGAATTTGCCAAACGATCTTGAGTGGCAACACGCAAACGCCGGCGATCCAGATAGGCGCCCGCACCACGTGTGGCGGTGAAGAGCTCATCACGAGTTGGGTCATAGACGACCGCTTGTTGAGTAACCCCATTTACAGACAACGCAATCGAAACTGCATATTGTGGAAAGCCATGGATGAAATTAGTGGTGCCATCGAGAGGATCAATAATCCACACATTTTCGGCATCGATATTTTGAGCGCCAGTTTCTTCGGCCAAAAAACCGTGCGACGGATACGCTTCACTGAGCGTTTCAATAATGGCTGCTTCGGCCTGCCTGTCCACCTCGGTTACAAAATCGTTATGTTGTTTACGGTCAACCTGAAGCCGCTCTAAATTGAGAGAGGCTCTATTAATGACGGTTCCGGCACGACGGGCAGCCTTAACGGCCACATTTAACATGGGATGCATAGTTTTGATGGACAAATTAAATAAGAACAAGCTCACCAGATTGCAAACTGCGTGACAATAAGGAGCTAACACAATGATTCTAAACGATTGCCACTTTGAACGCCCAAGCTCCTAGAGATCCTCTGTATTGATGAATACCGCTCAAGCACAATTATTGCGCTGGGTTTTGGTTGAAACCAGTCACCCTGGAAATGTCGGCTCAGCAGCCAGGGCCCTCAAAACCATGGGGTTTGGCAATTTGCGCCTGATACAACCGAAGATTCCTGGGGTTGCCAATGCGCCTGAGGCTATTGCTCTGGCTAGCGGCGCGGTTGATATTCTGGAGACCAGCCAAGAGTCTGCTTCCCTAGAATCAGCCGTTCAAGACTGCGCCCTGGTTCTAGGGCTCACTAGCCGTGACCGTGAATTCGGACCACCAGCACTCAATTGGCAAGATGCTCGCCCCCTCATCAAGGCAGCGATTGCTGGGAAGCAACAGGTCGCACTCCTGTTTGGGCCAGAAAGAACCGGCCTAGATAACCACCACCTCTCACTGTGCACCCATCGGGTATGGCTTGATGCTAACCCTCTCTACCCCTCTCTAAATCTCGCGCAAGCCATCATGGTTTGCGCCTTCACCCTACGAGAGACCCTGGGTGAGAATTCTGAATCTACGCAACTTGGTGGGGCTCAAGAAGCCCCTGAACTGGTCGACTATGCGGATCCAGCGGCTGTAGCCGCCATGCTCGAGCATTGGCGCAAAGGTCTTGAGGCAATTGATTATCTTGATCCCACCAACCCTAAGAAGCTGATGCCCCGCTTGCAGGCCCTATTTGCGAGAACCCGACTTCACAAAGAGGAAATCGACCTGCTACGCGGAATTGCCAAGCAGATGCTCTTGAGAAAATAAATCGACCCTTTACCCGTTAAAATCGCTCTATGTTTAAATCACTCTTCGACCAAGTCGACTCCATCATTGCTCGTGACCCGGCAGCTAGAAATCGCCTAGAGGTCATGACCTGCTACCCAGGTTTGCATGCCGTGTGGATTCATAGAGCCTCTCACGGCCTTTGGAACTTAGGTCTTAAATGGATTGCACGGCTTCTATCGATGCTGGCCCGCTTTATTACCGGCATTGAAATTCACCCCGGAGCAAAAATCGGACGTCGAGTATTTTTAGATCACGGTCTTGGGATTGTGATTGGAGAGACTGCTGAAATTGGCAATGATTGCACCATCTACCAAGGGGTTACCTTGGGGGGCACCTCTTTATACAAAGGTGTTAAGCGTCACCCTACTTTAGGCCAGGGGGTTGTTATTAGCGCTGGCGCCAAAGTCCTTGGAGGCTTTACTGTTGGCGATGGTGCGCGTGTTGGTTCAAACGCTGTGGTACTCAAAGAAATTCCCGCCGGAGCAACCGCAGTGGGTATCCCCGCACGCATCCTGCACCCTGATCTACCTCAAGCCAGCACTCCAGACAGCAAGGCGAAAGAATATTTTTCCGCCTATGGCGTTACGCCCAATGTTGATGATCCCGTGTCCATGGCGTTAAAGGGCTTGATTGACGCGACCCTGGAGCAAGAAGCCAAAATCGCAGCACTCGAGAAGGCGCTAGCAAAACTCAGTAACACACCTACATCCGATGCTGGCGAGGCTAGTGACACAAAGCGCGATCTGGGCGCTCTCAAAGAATGGCTTAAAGAGTGATTTAATGCAGGGTTGGTGAGGAAGTGCCCGCACCAGAAATCTGGCCTATAAAGTCGTCATCGCCATCGTCTGATTCATCGCTCGGCATTCCAAAGGCAAATGCTTCGCCACCCTCAGGGTAGCGGTTCTCAATTTCTTCATCGGTGGCAGCGCGAATATTCTCTACCTGTACCCAGAATCTGAGTGCCATACCTGCCAGCGGATGATTCCCATCTAATACCACCTGACTATCGGCTACATCCGTAACGGTATAAATCAAGGGCTCATCATCTACCTCACCAGAATCGCCCTCTTCCTCAGCGTCTGGCACACCTTCAAACTGCATGCCCACTTCCAAAGGCTCGGGGAAACGTGCACGCGGTTCAATCTTTAGTAGTTCTGGATCGTACTCTCCAAAGGCCTCGCTAGGCTCAAGCTGAATGCTGGCCTCATAACCAAGATCTTGACCGTCCAATAAGTTTTCTATCTTAGGAAAAGTCCCCTCATATCCACCATGCAGGTATACCATCGGAGAATCTGGTTCCTCGATAATATTGTTTTGCGCATCGGTTAATTTATAGCGCAGGGATACAACAGTATTTTTTTCGATCTTCATGCGTAATTCATTCAACATTATGTTTTAAATAGCTTCTTACTTATATGACCTCATTTTACTTGAGCAAACCCTACGATCCACCGCAGGCACCTGAAAACCTTCCTCTGGATCGCCCCTGGGCCCTTCTAGGGGGGATTAGCCCCCAGAAGTTCATGAAATCCTACTGGCATAAAAAACCGCTTTTGGTTCGCGGCGCCATCCCCGCATTTGAAATTGCCAAACAGATGGGCGAGCCTCTCGGTAGCGCAATTTCACCGGAAGCACTATTTAAGATTGCAGGCAACGATGTGGTTGAGTCCAGGTTAATTAAAGCCAAACCCTGGAGTTTTACGGATGGTCCATTTAAGAAGAAATCCCTTCCCACCCTCAATACTCCAGACTGGACGCTCTTACTGCAAGGCATGGAGGCGCAGCATCCCGCAGCAGCAAAAGTACTCTCCTGGTTTCGTTTTATTCCAGATGCGCGCTTAGATGACCTGATGATTAGCATAGCCGGTCCTGGCGGCGGCGTTGGGCCCCATTTCGACTCCTATGATGTCTTTTTAATTCAAATGTCCGGCCGCAGACGTTGGCGCATTTCACAGCAAAAAGATTTAGCTTTAAACGCGAATCTACCTTTAAAGATTTTGCAGAACTTTAAGGTCGAGCAGGAGTGGGACTTGGAGCCGGGCGACATGCTCTACCTCCCCCCACACGTCGCGCACGACGGTATTGCATTGGATGGCGGCTGCCAAACCTGGTCAGTAGGATTTAGGGCCCAGAGCTACAAAGAAATGCTACAAGAGGGTTTGTGGCGTCTGGCTGAATCACTAGAAGATATTCCGGAGTTAGAAAGGCGTTTTGCCGACCCAAAGCAAGTCGCAACGAATTCGGCCGAGCAACTACCGGCAGAAATCATTGAGCAAATAGCGCAAAAATTAAAAGGCTTAAAGCTCGATCGCGTAGAAACATTTCTTCCGGGAATTGCAGCCTATTTGAGCGAGCCTAAACCTCAGGCCTATTTTGCTGGGTCAGAAACGCAATATTCACCAGAGGAATTTACACTTTTACTAACAAAACAAACGCTAACTCCACACCCTCAAACACGACTACTCGCCCTAGGAAAAACGATTTTCTGCAATGGCGAAGATATGACTAGCGGCCAAGCTAGACCGACCCAAATAGCCTGGCGCTCGCTTGCAGCCAAGAAACAGGTTAAAGGCGCATTTGGGGGGTTGACTGCGGGGAGTAGCCTTTTCGAGGCCTTCGAAGCAGGTTGGCTAGTTTTTTAACTGCCAATAAAGACATGGCTATAATGTTCTCTGGAAAGTACTTAAGGGCTTACCCTGTTCGTTCCTAGTATCAATAACCGGTTATTAATGATAATTTTTTAAGAGGAAATTACAAATGAAGAAGTCACTCGCACTCGTAGCAATGTTGGCAATCGTTTTGGCAGCTTGCGGTAAAAAAGAAGAAGCAAAACCTGTAGAAGCTGCTCCTGCTGCTGCTGCTCCTGCTGCTGAAGCTCCTGCTGCTGCTGCTCCAGCTGCTCCAGCTGCTGACGCTAAGAAGTAATCTTCTCCTTGAAGAAAAAAAGCCGCTGAAAAGCGGCTTTTTTAATGGCTAAAAATAAATTAGTTAAATGACTTATCTCACCATCTGCTCAGTCAGCAGAGTTAAGAGTTGCAACCCAGCCGCAGTATTTTCAGGCTTACCATCCGCGTCTTGCACGTAAATACTCGAAGCGTTATCGCCAGCCGCCTTAACAACCACGAGATATTTCTTTGCCTTCAAGCTGGAGTCATCCTTGCTACTAAATAAATTAGTGAAGAAGCCCTTGGTGTCACCCAAATCTTTTGGATTAACGTAACGAACATAGTAAACGCCGTTGGCCCGGTTACGATCTTCAACGGTAAAGTTGGAGCGATCCAAGGCGAGTCCAGTATCGCGCCATGCACGGTCAAAGCCTGCTGCCATTTCAATATGGGCGGTGTTAACACCTTCCTGCACCAACCTTGCCTTTGGCGTCTTAGGGCCTAGCGGAGCAGCAACTTGTGCTTTGGCCTGCTCCTGAGTCATCCCTAGACGCTCCATCAAACGCGCTAAGAATGCAGCCTCAAGCTCTGGATCATTTGGACGCGAGGTCCAAATCGTAGAGATACAAGCGCCGCTATTATCTGTTGTACATTTTTCAATAGCGCCGCGCTGAGTAATGTAAACCTCGGTTTCACCTGGCTTGCTAACTTCAAGACGTGTTTTATATTTATCACGCTCACCGGTGTCGTAAAGGGAATCTAAAGCACCACCAATTGCGGAGCGAATAAAGTCCTGAGAAATTCTAGCGCGGTTCTCAGCCCAATCCGTTTCCATGATGCCGGTCGACGGGGAGTCAATCACCAACAAGAAGCCATTCTCTTGCCAAAAATCTTTAATTTGTGGATATAGTTCTGGTGCTGGTTTTTCTATCACCAACCAACGGCGCTCACCATCCCGAGCAATACGCATACCAGGAATACCAGTCATCACATTCTTGCGAGTTTGCACTGATTTTTTTACGGCAGCGTTGTACTCGGACATGGTGGCTGATCCGTCTTGAACAATATAGCGACGATCAGCCTGAGCAGTAATCAAGTCAGGCGGATAAGATAAATTCGGTCCACGAACAGCACCCGAAGACTTGTAGTCAACCGTGTCATTCGTTGTAACGGATTTGCAAGCAACGAGGCCGAGAGATAGAGCGGAAAGAATTAATAAAGTTGCGCAATACTGGCGCACAAGTTGCATCAAATTCATCATAGTAAGCCGGCCTGTTTCATTGCAGTCTTCAAGGGTTCGCGCAAGGCAACACTCAAAGGGGTTAAGGGCAAACGAATTCCAGCTGTGACTTTGCCCATTTCATGCAAGGCCCATTTCACGGGAATTGGGTTCGCCTCAGTAAACATGGCTTTATGCACAGCCAGTAATTGATATTGAATCTCACGCGTCTTCACAACATCATCAGACATAGCAGCCTGACACAATTCATGCATCAAACGGGGTGCGATGTTCGCAGTAACGGAGATATTGCCTTTGCCCCCCATGAGCATCAGCATTGCGGCACTCAGGTCGTCACCGGAAAACACAGAAAAATCTTGATGTCCAGCACGCTTCAAATCAGCCAACAATAAGGTACCGCGCTCAATGCTACCTGTTGCATCTTTAATGCCAATGATGCCAGGCACTGCCGCAAGGCGAACCGTTGTCTCACCAGCAAGATCCGCAACTGTTCTACCGGGAACGTTGTAAAGAATAACGGGCAGATCAACCGACTCTGCAATTTTCTTGAAGTGAGCAAACATACCGTCTTGGGTAGGCTTGTTGTAATAAGGAACCACCTGCAGGCTAGCGTCTGCACCAACCGATTTGGCAAACATGGTTAGTTCGACCGCTTCAGTTGTGGAATTACCGCCGGTTCCAGCAATTACCGGAATGCGGCCAGCAATATGATCAACGGTGACTTTAATGAGTTCGCAGTGCTCCTCAACAGAAACTGTTGGAGATTCACCGCTAGTACCCACAATCACGATGCCGTCAGAACCTTCGGCGACATGCCAATCCAATAATGAACGCAAGGCGGGGAAATCCAGACTCCCATCCTCGAGCATCGGCGTCACAATAGCGGGCATACTGCCAGCAATAGGCTTTTTACTGGCTTGGGATTGTGTTGTATTAGTCACTGAATGCGTCTGATTTATCTGAATGTTAACCACCAAATTGTAACGGAATGCACCCTTTTAAACGCCCTTTTACGGCACAAATCCGCTGAACCATAGCTGGTTTAGGCTGATCGAGGTAAATATCCTCGTAAGCAATGACTTTCAGGCCTGAACGCGCCGCTAAAGCGAGCAATTCCCCGGGTTTTAGTAAGAAATTGGGATTGGATGGCTTTCCAAATTCAGCGTTTCCGTCGGCAAAGGTTTCATAGATCAAGATGCCGCCTTCACACAGCAACTGGGGCAACAGATCTAAAAATGGGCGATAGAGGTAATTCGTCACCACAACGCCTGAAAAATGCTGATCCTCTAGAGGCCATAAAACGCCCTCAAGGTCAGCTTGTTGAGCTTGAATTCTAGGGTTTTCTAATGCCTCAATAGCGCCCACATCTTGATCAACAGCCAAAACATCATGGCCTAGCGAAGCCAACAAAACAGAATGCCTACCTGAACCGCAAGCCAAATCCAAGACTGATCCCTCATTTGGAATCAAGGGCGCAAAACGCTTCACCCAAATGGAGGCATCTACGATCACATCATGTAATGAGAGCAAGTGCTTAACCTTAATCGTACGCTAAACCCATAGACTCACGAACCTCGCGCATGGTTTCCTGGGCGACCTTGCGAGCCTTGTCACAGCCATCGGCAATGATAGATCGCAGCAAGCTTGGGTCGTCCAAATACTTCTGTGCACGCTCAAACATCGGTTGCTGTTCAGCCAAAATGGCATCGATTACAGGTTGCTTGCATTCCAAGCAACCGATACCCGCTGACTGACATTCTTTTTGAACCCAAGTTTTAGTATCTTCGTTGGAATACACGGTATGCAACTGCCAAACCGGGCAACGCGCAGGATCCCCTGGATCGGTTCTGCGAACACGAGCTGGATCAGTCGGCATGGTACGAATAGAGCGAATCACCTCTTCTGGTTTCTCGCGAATGCTAATCGTATTGCCATAAGACTTAGACATCTTTTGACCATCAATACCGGGCATGCGTGAAGCGGAGGTGAGCAAAGCTTGTGGCTCTGGCAAAATAATTTTTCGGGCGCCTTCTAAGAAACCAAACAATCTTTCCCGATCTGCCATGGATAGACTTTGAGCCTCTTGAAGCAATGCTTTAGCCTGCTCTAATGCCTCATCATCGCCCCGCTCCTGAAAAGCTACGCGTAACTCAGCGTACATCTTGGCACGCTTACTGCCTAATTTTTTAACCGCCTCCAGTGCCTTTTCTTCGAACCCAGGCTCGCGGCCATAGAGGTAATTAAAACGGCGCGCCACTTCACGCGTCATCTCTACATGCGGAACCTGATCCTCCCCTACCGGCACAAATTGCGCACGATAAATCAGAATATCAGCTGCCTGAAGCAAGGGATAACCCAAGAAACCGTAGGTTTGCAGATCTTTTTCTTTGAGCTTTTCAATCTGATCCTTGTATGTGGGAACTCGCTCAAGCCAACCCAGCGGAGTACCCATCGAGAGGAGTAAAAAGAGTTCTGCATGTTCAGGTACCTTGCTTTGAATAAACAAAGTCGCCTGGTTAGGATCAACACCACAAGCAAGCCAATCTACTACCATATCCCAGACCGATTGCTCAATCACATCAGGGGTTTCATAGTGGGTCGTTAAGGCATGCCAGTCTGCTACAAAAAAGTAGCAGGGATACTCAGACTGCAGGCGAACCCAATTCTTTAAAACGCCATGGTAATGGCCGAGGTGCAAACTACCGGTTGGTCGCATGCCAGAGAGAACGCGTTCTGCAAACATCTTGATCTTTATTCTTTAGGAGTAATTAAAACTGGTTAAGTGTAAATAGTCGCTTAATGAAATAGCGTCCATACCGGGGTTAAATGAGTAGGCAGATGCGGCAATACACCAAGATCAATATAACTCTCTTCTGGATCATGAAAATCAGATCCTCGAGAAGCTAAGAACCCATAGTGCTGAGCAATCTTGCCATAGGTTTGATATTGATTAGGGCTATGGCTGCCAGTGATCACTTCAATTGCCATGCCGCCAATTTCCTTAAAATGCTTATAGAGCTCATCCATTTGCATCGCATTGAGCTTATACCTACCAGGATGAGCTATCACAGCAGCGCCACCGGCCGCCTTGATCCAAGCAACTGCATCATCTAATGATGCCCAGAGGTGTGGAACATAGCCTGGTTTGTCCTCAACCAAATAGTTTTTAAACACCTGGTCGGTATCACGGCAGACGCCCTGCTCCACCAGAAAGCGCGCGAAGTGTGTGCGAGAAATTAAATCATGATTACCAGCAAAATGTAGGGCGCCTTCATAGGCACCAGGTATACCTGCCTTCAGCAATTGCTCGGCCATCATTTTGGCGCGATTGCCACGGCCTTCACGGGTACGACGCAGGCCTTCTAGAATCCCAGCATGGTTAGCATCAATTCCAAGGCCAACGATATGAATAGTCTGACCCATCCAAGTCACCGAAATCTCAACCCCAGAAAGGTAATCCATACCCAGTGTGGTTGCTGCAATTCTAGCCCTCTCCTGGCCGCCTAACTCATCGTGATCAGTCAACGCCCACAAATGAACACCATTGGCATGAGCGCGCTCTGCTAATTGCTCAGGCGTTAAGGTTCCATCCGAAACCACGGAGTGGCAATGTAAATCTGCGTTTAGGTTGGAATTACTGGTCATGACCCTATTTTAGGTCAAGCTGGTATCAACTACCCGGCGAGGTGCATCCAGGTAGTCACGGGATTGCATCTCAATCAGCCGAGAAACCGTTCTGGAGAACTCGCTAGTGATTTGACCCTCGGTGTATAAATCAACCGCAGGAACCTCTGCGGAGATGATTAATTTGATTTTATGGTCATAAAGGACATCAATTAGCCAAATGAAGCGGCGGGCTTCATTGGTCATTCTAGGGGGCATATAGGGGACGCCTGACAAAATCACCGTATGAAACTGATTGGAGATCTCCAGGTAATCATTTTGTGACCTTGGTCCACAACAGAGGGTCTGAAAATCAAACCACACTACCCCTTCGGCCATATGTAGCGGCCTTAACTCTCGAGATTCTATCCGCAGAACAGGACGAACCGTTTCCTTCTGATTTCCAATCAAAGTCTGGAACATTTGCATCAAAATCGCATGGGTGCTTGCATTGACCGGAGTGAGGTAGGCCTCTACTTGAGCCATCTGTATGCGTCGGTAGTCGTTACCGGCATCCACATTCATGACATCGAGCTGCTCTTCGAGCAGTTTGATGGCGGGAAGCAGGCGATCCCGATGTAAACCGTTGGGATACAACTGACTAGGCTGATAGTTTGAGGTCATCACAAACTGAACGCGATCTTCAAAAAGCGCGCGCAGCAAACGATACAAAATCATCGCATCAGCAATGTCATTGATATGAAACTCATCAAAACAGATGAGGCGATAGCGCTTAGAAATTCTTTTGGAAAGTTCATCAAGTGGATCCGACATTCCAGAAAGTTCATGAAGCTCGCGATGCACCTCTCTCATGAACTCATGAAAGTGAATACGGATCTTTTTTTCCAATGGTGACGCCGCGAAGAAGCAATCCATCAGAAAGGATTTGCCGCGACCCACTCCACCCCAAAGATATACCCCACGAGGCAACTTTGGTTTAAAGAGTTTCTTTTTTAAGCCACTACTGCGAATTTCTTTATAAGCAATCCACTCATCTTCGCAGCGCTGTAAGCGCTCAATAGCAGCAAGCTGCGCGGGATCACTTTGATACCCGCGCGCTTTTAACTCTTGATGGTAATACTCTAATGCTTTCAATTACATGTTTAAAGCACGTTTATCCGTCGCTAATGCTGCTTCGCGAACCACTTCCGACAAGCTTGGATGTGGATGACAGATACGAGCAATATCTTCAGCTGCTGCTTTAAATTCCATTGCTACCGCTGCTTCAGCAATTAAGTCAGAAGCATTGGGCCCAATAATATGAACGCCCAGAATTTCATCGGTTTTCTCGTCAGCAAGAACTTTGACAAAACCATCAGCACGGTCCATACCCAAAGCACGCCCATTAGCAGCAAATGGGAACTGACCCGCCTTGTAAGCAATGCCAGCTTGCTTGAGCTGCTCTTCAGTTTTTCCAACCCAAGCAATTTCTGGATCGGTGTAGATAACCCAAGGAATGCAGTTGTAGTCGATGTGGGGCTTTTGACCAGCAATGATTTCAGCAACCAAAACACCTTCGTCCTCAGCCTTGTGCGCCAACATTGGACCACGTACTACGTCACCGACCGCATAAACACCAGGAGCTGCGGTAGCGCAGGTATGGTCATCAATTGGAATGAAGCCACGCTCATCCACTTTAAGGCCGATCTTATCAAGACCTAATTTTTCAGTGTTTGGCACGCGACCAACAGAAACAATTAAGCGATCGCACTCTAATTTCTGAGCTTTGCCTTCGCTATCGGTGTAATTAACAACAACACCCTTTTTGTCTGCTTTCACTTCACCAATCTTGACTCCCATATTCATTTTGAGGCCTTGCTTGGTGAAAATCTTTTGCGCTTCTTTTGCGATACCCTGATCACAAGCACCCAAAAAAGTGGGGAGCGCTTCAAGAATGGTGACATCAGAGCCAACACGACGCCAGACGGAGCCCAACTCCAAACCAATCACACCAGCACCAATCACTCCCAACTTCTTCGGAATGGAATCAAACTTGAGACCACCTTCGTTGTCGCTGATCAATACATTATCAACAGGAATATTTGGTAAATGACGTGCCTTAGATCCAGTGGCGATGATCACATTCTTAGCGGTAACGACTTCTTTATCTTTACCGTCTATCTTGACCTGATAGCCATCAGCACCCTTACCTTCGAAAGATGCATGGCCTTTGAGTAAGGTAATTTTATTCTTACGGAACAGGAACTGAATACCAGCAGTCATCTTGGTCACAATCGCATCCTTACGAGCGATCATTTTGTTGGAGTCTAACTTGACAGAGCCAACAGTAATACCGTGGTCTGCAACGTGATGACTAATCTTTTCAAATTCCTCAGACGAAGCAAGCAATGCCTTGGATGGAATGCAACCAACGTTCAAGCAAGTGCCGCCCAAGCGTGGCTCGCCCTTTGGATCGTCATAAGCATTCGATTCTGCGCAAGCGACCTTGAAACCCAGTTGTGCTGCACGAATCGCAGCGATATAACCACCAGGTCCACCGCCAATAACTAATACGTCAAATGATTGACTCATAATCTTCTCTCTTACAAATCAAGGAGAAGACGTGAGGGATCTTCTAAAGCATCCTTCATGGCAACCAAACCAAGCACCGCTTCGCGACCGTCAATGATGCGATGGTCATATGACAAAGCGAGGTAGTTAATTGGACGAATCACAATTTGACCGTTCTCAACGACAGCACGCTCTTTAGTCGCATGAATACCCAAAATAGCGGACTGTGGAGGGTTAATGATTGGAGTGGAGAGCATGGAGCCAAATACACCACCATTTGAAATGGAGAATGTGCCGCCAGTTAAATCCTCTAATGACAATTTACCTTCACGTGCCTTAGCACCAAACTCAGCAATCTTTTTCTCGATATCGGCCAAATTCATTTGATCAACATCGCGCAAAATAGGAACCACCAAACCGCGTGGTGAGCTCACTGCGATACCAATATCAAAGTAACCGTGGTAAACGATATCGTTGCCATCAACAGAGGCGTTCAATAATGGGAACTTCTTCAATGCATGAGTTGCTGCTTTAACGAAGAAAGACATGAAGCCCAACTTCACGCCATGCACTTTTTCAAACTGGTCTTTGTACTTATTACGCATTGCAATCACTGGTGCCATGTTGACTTCATTGAAGGTGGTCAAGATGGCATTGTTTGCTTGTGATTCCAGCAAACGCTCAGCAATTCGAGCACGCAAGCGGCTCATTGGTACACGCTCTTCTGGACGATTGCCCATCGGAATTGGCGCGCTTGGCAATGCTGCCGAAGTTGCACCACCAGCTACAGCATTTAATGCATCACCTTTGGTGACACGACCATCACGACCAGACCCAGCAACTTGGCCAGCGCTCATATTATTTTCAGCAAGAATTTTTGCTGCTGAAGGAGCGGCGGCGGCACCGGAAGACTTGGCGGCAGGAGCAGCTTTAGCAGGGGCGGCAGCTGGAGCAGCCGCGGGTGCTGGGGCGGCAGCAACGGCAGTGCTATCAATCTTCGCAATCAACTGCTCAGCAACGACAGTGCCACCGTCAGCAACTACGATCTCGGTAATCACACCAGCTGATGGTGCTGGAACCTCCAACACCACTTTGTCGGTTTCGATTTCGATCAGAATTTCATCCTGACCGACAGCATCGCCGACTTTCTTTTTCCATTGCAACAAAGTAGCTTCCGCTACTGACTCGGAGAGTTGGGGAACTTTAACTTCAAAAATAGCCATGATTAATCCTATTTAGTGTTTGTATATAGAGTGATGTCTACGATTACTTCGTAATGACATAACCCTTTAGTTTTGCGAATGCTGCTGCAAGGAGAGATTTCTGTTGTTCTTGATGGAGATGGGCATATCCACAGGCTGGTGAAGCTGATGCTGGACGACCTGCATAGGCCAACTTCATACCTTCAGACATGTTTTCCAAAATATTGTGCTGAACAAAGAACCAGGCACCTTGGTTTTGTGGCTCATCCTGACACCAAACCACCTCTTCGAGGTTTGGATACTTCTTGAGCTCAGCAGTCAATGCTTTATGTGGGAATGGATATAACTGCTCAACCCGAATAATCGCAACATCATCGAGCGCTTTCTCGGTGCGCAACTTGACTAAGTCGTAATAAACCTTGCCCGAGCACATGACTAGGCGAGTTACTTTCTTGCCATCAATAGACGCATCGCGTTCAGGCAGAATCGTCTGGAAAGCACCTTTAGTGAACTCGGTTAATGGTGAGGCAGCCTCTTTATTGCGCAATAATGATTTTGGTGTCATCAAGATCAGCGGTTTGCGAAACTGACGAATCATTTGACGGCGCAATACATGGAAGATCTGTGAGGCTGTTGTTGGTTGAACCACCTGCATATTGGTGTCAGCGCATAACTGCATAAAACGCTCCAAACGTGCAGACGAATGCTCTGGACCCTGACCCTCATAACCATGAGGCAACATCATGACTAAGCCGTTTGCACGACCCCATTTGACTTCACCGGAAGCGATAAATTGGTCAATTACCACTTGGGCACCGTTCGCAAAGTCGCCGAACTGGGCTTCCCAAATCGTCAATGTATTTGGCTCGGCAGCGGCATAGCCATACTCAAAACCGAGCACAGCCTCTTCCGACAAGATTGAGTCAATAACGAGGAATGGAGCCTGATCTTTAGCCACATGACGTAGTGGCATATAAGTACCGGTATCCCACTTCTCGCGATTTTGATTATGCAATACCGCGTGACGATGGGTAAAGGTACCGCGTCCACTATCCTCGCCAGACAAACGAACTGGATAACCACTGGCTACCAAGGATGCAAAAGCCATGTGCTCGCCCATGCCCCAGTCGATATTAGACTCGCCGCGACCCATTGCTGCACGGTCTTTGTAAACCTTCTCCACGAGCGGATGGGCTTTGAAATCCTCAGGAATAGTTGAAATCTTTTCAGCCAGACGTTTCCACTCTGTCAACGGAATTGCTGTATCAGCCTCATCCGTCCACTTCTTATTTAAGAATGGAGACCAATCGACCGCAAACTTGCCTTTGAAATTACTGAGAACTGGATCAGAGGTAGATTTACCGGCATCCATCGCCGCGCGATATTCTTTCACCATTAAGTCGCCGGTACCGGCTGGTAATACGCCCTGCGCCTCTAACTTATCAGCGTACAGTTTGCGTGTACCTGGATGAGCTGCAATAGTTTTGTACATCAAAGGCTGAGTCATTGCAGGCGTATCTTGCTCGTTATGACCTAGCTTTCTGAAACAAACGATATCAATTGCAACGTCTTTGTGGAACTGGGTGCGGAACTCGACAGCCAATTTGGTGGCCAAGACTACCGCCTCAGGATCGTCACCATTCACGTGCAATACAGGGGCATCGACAACCTTCATGATGTCAGTGCAATACAAGCTAGAACGCAAATCACGTGGATCTGAAGTGGTAAAGCCAATCTGGTTATTGATCACAATGTGAACTGTGCCGCCAGTAGAGTAACCACGAACCTCTGACATCGCCAACGTTTCTTGCATGACGCCTTGTCCTGCAATCGCTGCATCACCGTGCACCAGCACTGGCAATACTTGCTCGCCCAACATATCGCCACGACGCTCCATACGAGCGCGTGCCGACCCTTCAACAACTGGATTCACAATTTCCAGGTGAGATGGGTTAAACGCTAAGGACAAATGCACTGGACCTGCTGGTGTAGAAATATCACTTGAGAAGCCTTGGTGATACTTAACGTCACCTGCAGGCAAGGTTTCTGGACCCTTGTGCTCAAACTCAGCAAATAAATCCGTTGGCATCTTGCCCAAGACATTTACAAGAACGTTCAAGCGGCCACGGTGGGCCATGCCGATCACAATCTCTTGCACGCCCTTAGCGCCGGCTTCACGAACTAGCTCATCCATACAAGGAATGAAGCTGTCACCACCCTCAAGTGAGAAACGCTTTTGGCCGACGTACTTAGCTTGGAGGTAACGCTCTAAACCTTCAGCAGCGGTTACGCGATCCAGAATTTGGCGCTTCTCATCAACGTTAAATCGTGGAGTTGATCTAATCGACTCTAATTTCTCTTGCCACCACTTTTTAATCTTCTGGTCCGCAATGAACATGTACTCGGCACCAATCTTGCCGCAATACGTTTCACGCAAAGCCTGCAATAAATCCCGCAATGACATCTCTGTCTTGCCAAAGAATGTATTGCTAGTATTGAAGACGATATCCATATCGCCGTCTGTAAAGCCATAAAACGCAGGATCTAACTCTGGAATATCTGGACGCTCTGTACGCTTTAACGGATCAATATCTGCCCAGCGGTTACCGACGTTACGATATGCAGCTATCAATTGCTGAACAGCAACGCGTTTGCGACCCATCTCAGAGTCGGCAGAATCAGAAACTGTTCTGATGGGGCCCTGCTTAGCCCGCTCGGCAAATGAAGCAACAATCGGCGCATGCGCAATATCTGTTCTCGAAGAACCGTCTGCCGCAGGCACCTGCTTCACGCCATCGAAATAATCTCGCCAATGATCCGCTACGGAAGCTGGATCGTGCAAGTAGGATTCGTAGAGTTCCTCTACGTAGGGGGCGTTTCCGCCGAAGAGATAGGAATTATCTCTTTGATCCTGCATCATGATGCTCACCTT
>CANFWB010000001.1 GCA_947450605.1 Burkholderiaceae bacterium | reverse complement strand
TCTATTGTATTTGCTGATTGACTCCTATTATTAGCTTGAAGGCTAATATCCTTCCTAAAAAAGCTGCAGTACATTGCTTTATCTATTACTTTTTCTTTTAAATTCAATGACTAAAGTTGGTCACATCTATCTAATTGACGACGATGAGTCGATGCGCACCTCTTTGCGCAGGATGCTGAAAGATGTTGGTTATATCGTTGAGGACTTTTCCTCTGCGGCGACATTTTTGGAGCACTCTCTACCGGTTGCGCCGGCGGTGATCTTGTTGGATATGCAGATGCCGGATATGACGGGCCTAGATTTACAGGAAAAACTCCTGCAACTGGGTCGCAAAACCCCAATTGTGTTTGTGAGCGGGCAGAGTCATCCCCACCAAATTGTGAAGGGCCTGAAACAGGGCGCCATGGATTTTCTCTTTAAACCCTTTAATTTAGAGGATTTGCTGAAGGCCGTAGCTGACGCTCTGGACTTTGATAGGCGCCAGCTTAAGCGCGTTTCGAAGGAGGTCGAAACCAAGAGGGACTACGCTACCTTAACGCCGAGAGAGAAGGAGGTGTGCTTTTGGCTGGTCAAAGGATTGCTAAATAAGGATATTGCCATCAAACTGGGAACTACGGATGCCACGATTAAAGTTCATAAAGCGAGGGTGATGGATAAGATGAATGTGGAATCACTACAAATATTAGTTGCAAAGTACCTTGAATCCAACCTTGAAAATATTCAGAATAGCTAGCTATTGGGCTAATTTTCCCCGTAGTGCATAGGTACTATGATGGGGTACCCGTTTGATGCATCAATCACCTAAAGTGCTTTTGTGACTACAAACTCTAAGCTTCCTGAAATTTGCAAAGAGGCCTTTAAGAAGGCTCGTGAAAAGCTGGGTATCAGCGCCAAGGATCTGGGTGGCATGGCCTGTCTATCGACTCGCCAAATTGAACAAATTGAAAACGGTGAAACAAGTTCCTTTTATGGATCTCAGATTAAAATCACTGCTGCCAAGAAAGTAGCAAGGTTGCTCAATTTAAGCGATGAAGAGGCGTTTCAATACGGCGCACAGATTCCAGGAAAGTTAGATGCAAAACAAGATGCCGCCCTTGAACTCGAAGATCAAGTCGGGGAGATGCGGTTACCTGCAGCGGTAGTTGCAGAAGCAAAAAAAGAGCTAGTTACAAAAGAACGGGTCAAAGAGGCGCCATTTTCTAGAGCTGTTGCCAAGCCAAAATCGACTTCACAAAAAAAGATTTTTCTTTGGCTCGGCGTACTTGCCGCTGCAGTGTTTTCAGTGGTGAATTTGCAGCCATTATTTTTCGCAGATAAGCCAGAAGAAATCATCGTCGTAAAAGAAGAAATGATTGAGCCTGCTCCACCCCAGGTGGTGGCACCTATTGAGTCAGCGCCTGGCGCCGCGCCAGTCACCGCCAATTCAGCCTCAGCGAGTACTGCGGAGGTTTTGGGCGCTTGCCCTGCTGAGGAGGGCATCATAAGCTACAAGCCAGAGGCGCCTCGTAAAGTGGCGGATATGGTTTATGTTCAAGCCAAATCAAAACAGATTGTTTGCGTGATTGATGCTTCGGGCAAGACTCAAAATAAACTGGTTGAGCCTGGAGTGGGGGCATCTTTTTATGGGAAGTCACCGTTTAAAGTGTTGACTGCCGGCTTGAATCAGGTAGATGTCTATTTCCAGGGTGCAAAAGTGCGCCTATCCAATCCTGACATCAAAACACTCATTTTGGAAGCCTCTGAGGTACTCAATCCGCTTGCAGATCGGACGGATTCTCAGCCACGCTAACTCCAAAAGGAGCCAGCGTTATTGGGTAGCGGTTTTTATACCGCTGAGTCGTTAGTTTCGCCAGTGCGAATACGAATAGCTTGTTCAATTGGGCTAACAAAAATCTTGCCATCACCAATCTTGCCGGTACGGGCGGCTTTAGTGATTGCCTCTATTGCCCCTTCAACTCGGTCATCAGCGACAACGACCTCTACTTTTACCTTGGGCAAAAAGTCGACGACATACTCGGCGCCACGATATAGCTCGGTATGCCCTTTTTGGCGACCAAAACCTTTGACTTCGGTAACGGTTAGTCCGGTAACGCCCACTTCAGCTAAGGCTTCGCGAACTTCGTCAAGTTTGAACGGTTTAATAATGGATGTGATTAGCTTCATATATTCCCCTTAATACGGTAATCATACCTAGAACTGCAAGTAATTACCCCAAAAGACTTCTTGGAGCAGCTTAGGCTCTAAATTGAGAGGTGATGGGGTAGCGCCAGTCGCGTCCAAAGGCTCGTGTGGTTACGCGAACGCCAGGAGGCGCTTGGCGACGTTTGTATTCGTTGAGTTTAATCAGTCGAGTGACCTTTTCAACGCTCTCAGGATCAAACCCAGCAGCAATGATTTGGGCAATCGATTGGTTTTGCTCCATATAACGCTCGACAATCCCGTCCAATACTTCATAGGATGGCAGGCTATCTTGATCAGTCTGGTCTGGGCGCAATTCAGCAGAAGGTGCACGCGTCAGAATCCGCTCCGGAATGATGGGGGCAATGCTGTTGCGATAAGCGCACAAGCGATAGACCAAAGTCTTGGCAATATCTTTAATCACTGCAAAGCCACCAGCCATGTCGCCATAGAGGGTGCAGTAACCAACCGCCATTTCGCTTTTATTGCCTGTGGTGAGGACGAGTCGACCGGTTTTGTTAGAGAGGGCCATTAAAAGAGTGCCACGCACTCTAGCCTGAATATTTTCTTCGGTGGCATCTAACTTCAAGCCCTTAAATTGTTCAGCTAAGGCATGCTCTAACGCATCCACGGGTTCACTAATCGGAATCTCATCGTATTGAACATTCAGATTCTGAGCCATTTCTCGTGCATCAATCCAGGAGATATCAGCGGTATAGCGAGAGGCCATCATGACGGTACGCACTTGATCGGCGCCTAATGCGTCTACTGCAATCGCTAGCACCAATGCAGAATCAACGCCTCCAGAGAGCCCGATGATGACGCCAGGAAAGTGATTCTTTTGAACGTAGTCACGCACACCCAAAACAAGCGCCTGATAAGCCTGAGCTTCCACACTGACAGGTGGAATGACCAACCCTTGCTCTAAATCACCAGATGCATTGACAGCTACAAAGCCAAGGCCGGTTTCAAACTGGGGCATCGCCATGACCACTTCACCTGCATTATTTAGTGCAAAGGATCCACCATCAAATACCAATTCATCCTGCCCGCCAACCGCATTGACATAGACCAAAGGCATTTTGGTGATCGCAATATGCTTGCGAAGAACTTCAATGCGTAGACTTTCTTTTTGGAGGTGATAAGGTGAAGCGTTCAGTACCAGCAGAACTTGAGCGTCGGCAGCATGCGCTTGCTTTGCAGGTCCTGCATGCCACGCATCTTCACACAGAATCAGTCCGAATCGGATGCCAGCACTTTCAAATACACAGGCTTGATTACCTGGTGTGAAATAACGTACCTCATCGAATACCTCGTGATTGGGTAACTCTTGTTTGGCGTAGCCAGCAACCACTTTGCCATCCCGAATGACTGAGGCGTAGTTATGCAATCCCGCACTAGTCTGTTTCGGGTGGCCAACGATGACAGTGAGCCCAGGAAATTGCTGGAGCTCCAGTATTAAAGAGCTGAGCTCACGTTCTGCGGCCTCAATAAAAGCAGGGCGCAAGAGTAAATCCTCTGGGGGGTAGCCGGTAAGTGAGAGCTCTGGCGTTAAAACTATATTTGCGCCTTGTGCATAAGCATTTGCAGCGGCTTGAGAGATGAGCTGCGCGTTGCCAGGCAAATCACCCAGAAGAGGGTTGATTTGCGCTAGGGCGATTTTTTGCGAGCTCACTCCGGATAACAGGATGAATATGAATTAACTTTGATGTGCTTTGTTGTATGCCTCAATGCCCTCAAGAATTTCTTTATGTGCATCAGCAACACCACCCCAACCTTGTACTTTGACCCACTTGCCTGGCTCGAGATCTTTATAGTGCTCGAAGAAGTGTTGGATTTGGTTTAAACGCAATGGGTTGATATCTTCTGGTTTTTGCCAGTGGGTGTAGATTGGTAAAATCTTATCTTCTGGAACGGCCAATAACTTGGCATCTTGACCGCCTTCATCTTCCATCATCAATACCCCAATTGCGCGGCAACTAACAACCACGCCAGGAATCAATGGGAATGGCGTAATTACCAGAACGTCAACAGGATCACCATCACCAGCAATCGTTTTATTGATATAGCCATAGTTACATGGGTAATGCATGGCAGTGCCCATGAAGCGATCAACAAAAATAGCGCCACTTTCCTTATCTACTTCGTACTTGATTGGATCTGCATTCATTGGGATTTCAATGATGACATTGAAGCTTTCAGGGATTTTTTTACCTGGTTTGACGTTGTCGAGACTCATACATACTCCGGAAGGTGATTGGTAGATACCCTGATCTTACAAAAGAGTTGGGGTGGTAATTCTGCTACATACTAATAATGCTTATAGGCTCTAGTTTATCGCTTTCAGAAGTGGGCTGACGTAGGCGTCAGATAAAAACAATGTAGATCTAATTTTTAAGGGGTTCAAGCATGAGTAATGTCACATTAGGCTTGTATTTTTCCTTGGTATGCGGTGTTCTAGCCGTGATTTATGGTTTTGTGATGCGCGGGTGGATACTGAAGCAAAGTACCGGTAATGCGAAGATGCAAGAGATTGCTGAAGCAATTCAACTGGGCGCTGCAGCTTATTTATCGCGCCAATACAAGACGATTGCCATTGTTGGCGTAGTCCTCACTATCCTGATAGCCCTATTTTTAGATTTTGCGACGGCCATTGGCTTTGTGATTGGCTCAGTGCTTTCCGGGGCTTGCGGCTTTATTGGTATGAATGTTTCGGTGCGTGCGAATGTGCGTACTGCGGAGGCTGCTACTAAAGGGATGAACGAAGCCCTTAATGTGGCATTTAAAGGCGGCGCCATTACGGGGATGTTGGTAGTAGGCCTTGGCTTGCTTGGTGTGGGCCTTTTCTTTATGTTCCTAGTATCGGTTGGCGCAGGGAAAGACCTTTCATCAGTATTGCACCCCTTGATTGGCTTAGCATTCGGCTCCTCTTTGATTTCTATCTTCGCGCGATTGGGCGGCGGAATTTTCACTAAAGGCGCTGACGTTGGCGCGGACTTGGTTGGAAAGGTTGAGGCGGGTATTCCGGAGGATGATCCGCGCAACCCAGCGGTGATTGCCGATAACGTTGGCGATAACGTTGGCGACTGTGCCGGTATGGCAGCCGACTTATTTGAAACTTACGCCGTGACACTAATTGCGACGATGGTTTTGGGTGCACTCATGGTGTCTGCTGCTCCGGTAGCTGCAATTGTTTATCCACTGGTGCTTGGAGGAGTTTCGATCATTGCCTCGATTGTTGGCTGCTCATTTGTTAAGGCAACGCCAGGCATGAAGAATGTCATGCCTGCGCTCTACAAAGGTTTAATTGTGGCTGGAGGCATTTCTTTAGTTGCATTCTATTTTGTGACCAATTTCATCATGCCTGACGATGCCCTCGGTATCCCAGGAAGTCAGTGGCGTTTGTTTGGCTCTACTGTAGTGGGTTTGGTGCTCACTGCTGGTCTAGTTTGGATTACCGAGTACTACACGGGCACCCAATTCAAACCAGTGCAACATATTGCTGAGGCCTCCACTAAGGGCCATGGCACCAACATCATTGCAGGTTTGGGTATCTCGATGAAGTCGACTGCCTATCCCGTCCTGTTTGTTTGCGCTGCGATTTATGTGGCTTATTGGCTTGCCGGTATTTATGGCATTGCGATTGCTGCTACCGCAATGCTGTCCATGGCTGGAATTGTGGTGGCTCTGGATGCCTATGGTCCTATTACCGATAACGCTGGTGGTATTGCAGAGATGGCTGGCTTGCCACAATCCGTGCGCGATATCACTGATCCACTAGATGCAGTTGGTAACACCACTAAAGCAGTCACTAAGGGTTATGCAATCGGTTCAGCTGGTTTGGCTGCCTTGGTATTGTTTGCCGATTACACCCACGCATTGGAATCCATTGGCCAGCAAGTGTCATTTGATCTATCAAACCATATGGTGATCATCGGCCTCTTTATTGGCGGCATGATTCCGTATTTGTTTGGCGCGATGGCAATGGAAGCAGTTGGGCGTTGTGCTGGTGCGGTAGTTGAAGAGGTGCGCCGTCAGTTTCGCGAGATCCCTGGAATTATGGAAGGCACTGCAAAACCCGAGTACGGCAAGGCGGTGGATATGTTGACCTCTGCCGCAATCAAAGAAATGATTGTTCCCTCACTGTTACCGGTGGTGGCACCTATTGCGGTCGGACTCTTGCTAGGACCTGCTGCCCTGGGTGGTTTACTGATGGGCACGATTGTGACCGGTTTGTTTGTCGCCATCTCTATGTGTACTGGTGGTGGTGCCTGGGATAACGCTAAGAAATATATCGAAGAAGGTCATTTCGGTGGCAAGGGATCCGAGGCGCACAAAGCGGCTGTTACTGGCGACACTGTAGGCGACCCCTACAAAGATACAGCCGGCCCCGCAGTGAATCCACTGATCAAGATCATTAACATCGTGGCACTGTTGATCGTGCCGCTATTGCCGGTGGTGAGTCGTTAACGATTAAAAATCAAATGCAATAAACAAAAATGCCTAGCACTGCTAGGCATTTTTTTTTCGTTAGGCGCTACTTGACTATGAGTAGTTCATTGGCCTACAATTAGGTCAATGGAGTTTGAATGGGATATGGCTAAAAGTGACTTATGCCAGATCTCTCGAAATTTCGATTTTGCATATGTGATATCAATTTTTGTAGATCCTAATCTGCTGATAGAAAAAGATCAGCGCTGGGATTATGGGGAAGAACGTTTTCGATTGATGGGAATGCTAAAGGGTAGGGTATTTGTGGTGGTTTGCACAAAAAGGCCTAAGGCTATGAGGATTATTTCAGCGAGAAGGGCAAATCGTAGGGAGGTGAAGCACTATGAAGAAAATCACTCGAGTTAGCGTAGATCTAAATGACCCTAGTAGTTTTCCGAAAGGGTTTGTGGATAAAAAGTTGCTTGATGCTACTTCTGAGCGATTGATTAAATTGCATCAACAGCAAGATGATGTATGCGCCATGTTGGATGCTGCTAAATATGCAAAAGGTGTGCGAGAGAGAATGGGTTTATCTCAGCAAGAGTTTTCTAATCGAATTGAGGTCTCTCTAGAAACTATCCGAAACTGGGAGCAGGGCAAACGTAGCCCTACCGGAGCTGCTAAAGCATTGCTGAAGATTTTAGATAGGGCGCCTGAGCTTGCATTGCTAGCACTCAGTATTTAGTGTTTTATATCTAACTGTTAATAAAAAAATGCCTAGCACTGCTAGGCATTTTTGTTGATCCCTTGGCTGAATTGATATTAAGCCAAAGTCTCCAAGTAACGCTGGGCATCTAATGCGGCCATGCAGCCTGTGCCAGCACTGGTGATGGCTTGACGGTAAATATGGTCCTGCACGTCACCTGCTGCAAATACGCCAGGGATGTTGGTTGCAGTGGCATTGCCTTCTAAACCAGAATGGGTCTTGATGTAGCCGTTATGCATATCTAGTTGGCCAACGAATAACTCAGTATTGGGTTTGTGGCCAATGGCAATAAAGGCGCCGGTTACGGCAAGATCTTCTGTGCTGCCATCGGCTTTTTTAATGCGGACGCCAGTAACACCTTTTTCGTCGCCAAGCACTTCGTCAAGCGTGGAGTTCAATTTGAGTTCCACTTTGCCTTCAGCAACTTTGGCCATGAGGCGGTCATTCAGAATGGGCTCTGCACGGAATTTATCGCGACGATGAATTACGGTTACCTTTTTAGCAATGCCTGTGAGATAAAGCGCTTCTTCAACTGCGGTATTGCCACCACCTACTACGCAGACATCTTGATTGCGATAGAAGAAGCCATCGCAAGTCGCGCATCCAGAAACACCGCGACCCATGAATGCCTCTTCACTAGGTAGGCCAATGTACTGAGCAGATGCGCCTGTGGAAATAATTAAGGCGTCACAGGTGTAGGTGCCAGAGTCACCGACTAGTCGGATTGGTTTTTCTGTCAGAGCAGCAGTGTGGATGTGATCAAAAATGATGTTGGTATTGAAGCGCTCGGCATGCTTTAAAAAGCGATCCATCAGCTCTGGCCCTTGAACGCCATCGGGGTCGGCTGGCCAGTTTTCTACATCGGTAGTGGTCATTAATTGACCGCCTTGTGCCAGGCCGGTAACAAGGGTCGGACTTAAGTTGGCGCGGGCTGCATATACCGCAGCTGTGTAACCAGCAGGGCCTGAACCGAGAATAAGGACTTTGGAGTGTTTTGGGGTATTTGTAGTCATCCCCAAATTATAGGATTGCTTGTTTACAATCGGAAGAACATGGCTAGAACCGCATACCCGAAGTCCAAAAGTCCTTTAAGCCCCCAGCCCCCCGAGAATCAAGGGCAGGGAAGGATGCCCCGCCTGCTACTGGAGGCCCGCTGGTTCATCTCCTGCGGCCTTTGTTTGGGTTTATTTGCTATTTTGTTGACCTATTCCAAGGCGGATCCCGCTTGGTCACATGCCAGTTTTGAGGCTCCCAAGAACCTAGGGGGCCGTTTTGGGGCTTATTTAGCGGATTTATTGCTTTATATCTTTGGTATTTCAGCATTTTGGTGGGTGGTCCTCTTTGGGCGCCGCGTTTTGAGTGGCTGGCGTGAGCTTTGGAGTGTTCCCTTGCCGCCAGATCCGGATGCCAAACCAGATTCCTTGTTGATGCGCTGGTTGGGCTTTGGGCTAACTTTGGTCAGTAGCATGGGCCTTGAGTCTATACGTCTGCATTCCTTGAGCTGGGAGCTTCCAAGGCCTCCTGGAGGCATTTTGGGTGAGTTGATTGGTGATCCTCTACAAATGTCGCTGGGATTTACTGGCTCCACCCTGGTTTTGTTATTCACTCTTTGCGCTGGTCTGTCTTTATTTCTTCATTTTTCTTGGTTAGATGTTGCTGAAAAAGTAGGGCGCTCTCTTGAGCTTACCTATCAGCGCCTACGCGAGCGGCGCGATAGTGAGGCAGATCGCAAGCTGGGTGAAGCTGCTGCTGAAGAGCGTGAAGAGTTTGTTGAGGAATTCCGTGGCCGTGTAGAAATTGCTAAGCCAGTACAAATTGTTCGTGCTCCAGTAGAGATTGTGAAAAGTGCTCGTGTGGAGCGTGAGAAACAGCAACCCCTATTTGTGGATATCCCAGATTCTGAATTACCGCCATTGGCATTGCTTGATCCAGTACCAGAAGCAAAAGAAACGATTTCAGCAGACGTATTGGAATTTACTTCACGTTTAATTGAGCGCAAGTTGGCTGAGTTTAATGTGGAGGTGAAAGTCATTGCTGCTTACCCAGGACCAGTAGTGACGCGTTATGAAATTGATCCTGCGGTTGGTGTTAAGGGTAGTCAGATTGTGAACCTCTCACGGGATCTGGCCCGATCGCTTGGCGTGGTCAGTATGCGTGTGGTGGAAACTATTCCAGGTAAGACCTGCATGGCTTTGGAACTACCAAACCCAACACGCCAATCGGTTTACCTTTCTGAGATTTTGAGTTCGCAGGTTTATAACGATAGTCATTCCAATTTAACCTTGTCTTTAGGCAAGGATATTTCTGGTAGCCCAGTCGTTGCCGACTTAGCCAAGATGCCGCACTGCTTGGTTGCGGGTACAACAGGAGCTGGTAAGTCGGTTGGTATTAATGCCATGATCTTGTCGATCCTTTTCAAGTCAAAGCCGGATGAAGTGCGCTTGATCATGATTGATCCAAAGATGTTAGAAATGGCGATGTACGACAAGATTCCTCATCTCTTGTGTCCTGTTGTTACAGATATGAAGCAGGCCTATAACGCGCTTAACTGGGCTGTGAATGAGATGGAGCGGCGCTATAAGCTCATGAGTAAGTTTGGCGTACGTAACCTTGCCGGATTTAACAAGAAGATATTAGAGGCGGAAGAAAAAGGCGAGAAGCTAACCAATCCTTTTAGTCTCACCCCGGATGATCCAGAGCCAATCTATAAAGCGCCAGTGATTGTCATCGTGATCGATGAGTTGGCTGATTTGATGATGGTCTCTGGTAAGAAGATTGAGGAGCTGATTGCACGTATTGCTCAAAAGGCACGTGCTGCAGGTATTCACTTGGTATTGGCAACGCAACGTCCAAGTGTGGATGTGATTACTGGCTTGATCAAGGCAAATGTCCCAACCCGTATTTCTTTCCAAGTCAGCAGCAAGATTGATAGTCGTACTATTCTGGATCAACAGGGGGCTGAAGCGCTCCTCGGTATGGGTGACATGCTTTACATGGCTCCTGGCACTGGATTACCTGTCCGCGTTCACGGCGCCTTTGTTTCGGATGATGAAGTGCATCGCGTAGTAGAGTGGCTCAAAGAAAAAGGCGAAGCCAATTACATTGAAGGTGTTCTTGAAGGTGTCGATGAATCCAATATGGATGCCTTAACTGGTGAGGGCGGCGGCGAAGCGGATCCTTTGTATGACCAGGCGGTTGCCATCGTCCTGGAAAATAAACGCCCATCGATTTCATTGGTGCAGCGCCACTTGCGCATTGGTTACAACCGCGCCGCACGCTTGTTAGAAGATATGGAAAAAGCAGGACTCGTTTCTAAAATGGGGAATGGCGGTAATCGTGAAATCCTTCACCGTCCTTCCGAGTAAGGCCATTACTTTGCAAAGATTGATATCGGTAGTGGCCGCTGTGGCGTGTGCCCTCACAGTCTCTTTATTCGCCAACCCTGTTTATGCTAACGGTGACAGTGGTACAGAGCAATTACGTCAATTTGTGCGCAATTCAAAAACGGCTGAAGGGGAGTTTGTTCAGCAGCAATTACGTGCCCCTAAGGCCAATGAGCCTCAAGACAAGGGTTTAAAGGTCATTCGTCAAACCCAAGGGCGTTTTGTATTTCAGCGTCCTGGTAGATTTATTTGGGAGACCCAAAAGCCCTACGAGCAAAAGTTGATTGCCGATGGGAGGCAACTCATTCTGTGGGATAAGGATTTAAATCAAGCTACTTTTCGTCCGGCGGGGCAGGCTTTAGCTACCACACCAGCCGCAATCCTATTTGGCGAAACCTCCCTGGATCAACATTTTGATTTAGTAGAGGGCGAAGAGCGTCTGGGTATGAAATGGGTTGCCCTGGCGCCCAAGAAAAATCCCAATGCAAAAAATGGAAACGACTTGCCCTATACCAAGATTTCCGTAGGCATGGTCAATGGCCTGCCTAAAGCGCTGGAGTTGATTGACGGCCTGGGAAGCGTCGTTTTAGTGACTTTGGATAAGATTGTGCTCAATGTTAATTTACCCGCCAATCGCTTTAGCTTTACGCCACCTGCGGGCGCTGAAGTCTTACGCTTAAACTAGAGCTTAATGAGTACCGCATTAGCACTCCTAACACCCTAACCAGTAGAGCATTACATGATTGATCCGCAATTACTCCGCAAAGATATCGCAGCTGTTGCAGCGCGTTTGGCAACTCGTAAATTCCAATTGGATATTGAGAAATTCAACACCCTGGAATCCGAGCGCAAATCTTTGCAGACTCGTACCGAAGAGTTACAAGCAAAACGCAACCAATTGGCCAAGGCCATTGGCATGAAAAAAGGTAAGGGCGAGGATGCGGCTATGGAGATGGCCGAAGCCAGTCAAATCAATGTTGATATGGAGTCGGGTGCCGCAAGATTAACTATTCTTCAGGCAGAGATTGCAGATTTCTTGATGGGCATTCCGAATCTTCCGGACGAAGCGGTGCCTGTTGGTAAAGATGAGGCGGAAAATAAAGAAGTAAAACGTTGGGGTGAACCTCCAGTATTTGATTTTGAAATTCAGGATCATGTTGATCTCGGCGGTCCGTTGGGCTTAGATTTTGAGGTAGCCGCAAAAATTAGTGGCTCACGCTTTGTTGTTCTCAAAGGGCCTATTGCTAGATTGCATCGCGCCTTAGCGCAGTTCATGCTCGATACCCATACGACAACGCATGACTACCAAGAGGTCTATGCGCCATACATGGTGAATGCTGCCTCTATGCGCGGTACTGGACAGTTGCCGAAATTTGAAGAGGATCTATTTAAAGTCCCGCGACAAATGGGTGGTGAGGATGAGGGTGGAGAGGCTAAAACCGAAAATTTCTATCTCATTCCAACGGCGGAAGTGCCGGTAACGAATCTAGTGCGAGACACTATTACGGCGGGTGAAGCGTTGCCGCTGAAGTTTGTTGCCCATACACCATGCTTTCGCTCTGAGGCGGGAAGTTATGGGCGCGATGTTCGCGGCATGATTCGTCAACATCAGTTTGACAAAGTGGAGTTGGTTCAAATCACCAAACCTGAAGATTCGATGCAGGCCTTGGAAGATTTGACTGGTCATGCGGAAAAAATTCTGGAGCTACTTGAGTTGCCCTACAGAAAAGTATTGCTCTGCACTGGCGACATGGGTTTTGGTAGCACCAAGACTTACGACTTAGAGGTCTGGGTTCCATCGCAAAAAGCGTATCGTGAGATTAGCTCTTGCTCTAGCATGGGTGATTTCCAAGCAAGACGCATGCAAGCGAGATTTAAGGCGGGTCAAGGTAAGCCGGAATTAGTTCACACTTTGAATGGTTCTGGTCTTGCGGTGGGCAGAGCGCTTGTCGCCCTGCTAGAAAATAAGCAGCAAGCGGATGGCAGTATTGCCATTCCTAAAGCATTGCAGACTTATTTGGGTGGCCTAGAGGTTCTCAAGCCTGCTTAACTATTCAATTTAAATGCAATGATGTTTGAAATAATCTTGGCTAGTGTCGTTTTAGGTTTTCTGGGCTTCCTTGCTGGAATTTTTGGTGGTGTGATTGGATTTGGAACTGCCATTATTCTGATGCCTGCACTGGTGTATTTTTATGGGCCCATTGAAGCCATTCCAGTGATGGCAATTACCGCGACTGTAGCGAATCTATCTCGAGTTTTTTTGTGGTGGCGAGTGATTGATTGGAAGGCCTGCTTGGTTTATAGCTTGACTGCTATCCCCGCCGTTGCCTTGGGAGCTAACACGCTGGTGTCTCTCAACGAGACTTTAGTACAACTCATACTCGGTACTTTTCTGATTGCCCTTATTCCGGTAAGGCGTTGGATGCGCAAGCAAAATTTTGTTTTGCGCTTATGGCATATGGCGCTTGTCGGGCTATTTATTGGCTATCTCACCGGTATTGTTGCCACTACCGGCGCTATCAACACGCCATTCTTCTTGGCCTACGGCTTAAGTAAGGGGGCCTTCCTTGGTACGGAGGCTACTAGCACTTTAGCCATCTTATTTACCAAGGGCATCGTATTCCATCGGCTTGGATTGCTGGACTCCACTGCCATAGTTCAAGGTTTGTTGATTGGCTCGTTCGTATTGATTGGCTCTATTTTTTCTAAAAAAATTGTTCTGACGCTTTCCGAAAAACAATTTTTGCAATTGATGGAGCTAGTCATGCTGACATCCGGCATCTTAATTATCGTGATGGCGTTTAGATAATTCTTTAAGCGTGCTTTCGGGGCTATTTTGTTTTATGGAGAGATGAATCTTTAAAGCTTTCCACTAAAAAATCAACCAATGCGCGCACTGCGGCAGACATATTCTTTTTTTCTGGAAGAACAAGCGAGATATTTGCTGATGGCAAGTCCCAGTCAGCGAGTATTTGCTGTAGTTTGCCTGACTGTAAGTGAGGATTAATCTCCCAAACGGATCGCAATAAAATTCCATGACCTTCCAGCGCCCATGCAGTGGCTGATTCCCCATCATTGGTGGTCAGCTGCCCTCGCACTTTAATCGTCTCATGCTTATTGCCAGAGTGTAAGTGCCAGGTTCCGAACGTTTCATTGCTCTCCCTGAGAAAGATGCATTGATGTTGAGCTAGATCCTTAGGGGTTTGAGGTGCACTATTCCTTTGGAGATATTTGGGGGATGCGCAAAGAATGCGTTTATTGGGGATCAGAATCCGAGAGGTCAGCCTTGTATCCGGCAAGTTGCCGAAATGAATAAATAAATCGATATCTTGTTCAAGGGCATTAATTGGCTTATCCGTAAGGTGAAGTTGAATCTCAACATCTTTATAGGTGCCAGCAAATTTAGATAGTGCTGGCGCAATGTACCTTCGACCAAATCCCAGAGTTGCGCCGATACGAATGGTTCCCTTTGGAGTGACTTTGCTTCCTGCTATCGATTGCTCCAGAGCTTCAAGGTCATTCAGTACCTTGCCTCCCTCTATCAGGTAGATATCACCCTCAGGGGTTAGGCTAATGCGCCGAGTGGTTCTATTGAGTAGTCTCACGCCGAGTCGTGCCTCAAGATTGGAGAGGCGCTTACTGACGGCTGGGGGTGTCACCCCCATTTCTTGGGCCGCGCTATTGAGGCCACCTTTTTTAATGAGGAGCGAGAAAAAAGCGATATCTGAGAATTGATTCATAGTTAAGTTTAAGTAACTAAAGTTGTAAATAAATGTTAACTATAAACTCAATTTCATCAGTTAGTATGAAGAAAATCCGCACAATTGCTGCTGTATTTGGGTGGCAAATATTTGAATAACTATTTCACTGAAGGGTATTCCATGAGTCAAAAGCCAATTGTTGGCCTAATGTTGGGTGATGTAACCGGTATTGGCCCGGAGGTTGCCGTGAAGCTGCTAGCTGATCCGATGACGCATGAGAAGTCTCGGGTTTTGGTGGTTGGGGATCGAAGGGTTCTTGAACTCGGTATGGCTGATGCCAATATTCAGTTGACAGTCAATGTGGTGGAGGATGTCGATTCTGTCGATTGGTCTAAGCCTGGAATTCAGATGATCGATTTACACAATATTGATCCGAGCTTAATTGAGCGTGGCTTGACTTCAATCGAGTCGGGTCGACTCACTGGAGAAACCTTAAAAGTGATGACCGATATGGTTCACGCTGGAAAAATTGATGCAGTTTGCTTTGCGCCACTGAATAAGGGCGCATTAAATAAAGGCGGCTGGAAGTATCGGGATGAGCATGAAATGTTTGCCAAGTGGAATGATCATGAGGGCTATTACGGCGAAGTGAATTTAATCAAACTGTTTTGCACTTTCCGTGTCACTTCTCACGTGAGCCTACGTCAAGCCGTTGATCTGGTTATTCCCGAAAGAATTGAAGGTGCCTTGCGCTTGGCTCATGAGACTATGCGTGGCCTTGGAAAGACGCAGCCCCGAATTGGAGTGGCAGCCCTAAATCCTCACAATGGAGAGGGTGGTCTATTTGGCATGGAAGAGATTGAAATTATTCGGCCGACCTTAGATAGATTGCGCGCAGAAAATCTGCCATGCGAAGGTCCATTTCCATCAGACACAGTTTTCTTAAAAGCGCGTGCAGGGGATTTTGATGCAGTCGTCATCATGTATCACGACCAGGGGCAAATTGCCACCAAGTTGCTCGGTTTTTCTGAGGGCGTCACTCTAACGGGTGGCCTTAAAACCCTATACACCACGCCTTCCCATGGCACCGCCTATGACATTGTTGGCAAAGGTATTGCAGACGTTGGCGCCATGAAAAGGGCTTTTGATGTGATTGCCAATTTGGCTACTGCAAGAAAAAATAAGTAAGAGAGAGCATCGTGACTAGAAAAAAAATTCATACTCCTGCTGATATTGAGTCTTTAGAGTTTGATCCACTCATTCCGCATAATGCAAACTTAATGGAAGGCTTTAAGTCTTTCAAATTACCGGGGGATGGTGTCAACATCAATGGTGTTATTGGTGGTAGTGGACCACCCCTCTTATTAATTCATGGCAATCCGCTGACCCATGTGACCTGGCATAAGGTTGCCCCAACCTTGGCTAAGCACTTTACGGTGGTTGCAATTGATCTACGCGGCTATGGCGATAGCGATAAGCCCTTGGGCGGCGGCGACCACTCGGAGTACTCGTTTCGGACGATGGCCAATGATGCCGTGAAGGTCATGGCGCAGCTAGGCTTCTCAACATTTCCTGTAGTTGGGCATGATCGAGGTGCGCGTGTGGGCTTCAGGATGTGCTTGGATCACCCTGAGGTAGTAACGAAATTCATTCCTTTGGATATCGTGCCAACCCATGAAGTCTTGAATAATGTCACGATGGGGTGGGGGCTTGAGTCCTATCATTGGTTTTTCATGGCACAAAAAGAGCCTTTCCCAGAGCGCTTAATATGCGGGGACTTGAATTACTACATCAACTACAAGCTGAATAAAAAAGGCGTTGGCTTAAAAATATTTGCCCCTGAAGCTTTGGCAGAATATGCCCGCTGCACTACGCCGGAGCAAATACATGCGATTTGCGAGGACTATCGCGCCACGGTATCCATTGATTTGGAAATGGATACCGCCGACTTGGCAAGCAATAAGAAAATTACCTGCCCAGTTATGGTTCTATGGGGAAGCAACAGTCACTGTGGAAGACACTTTACGCCATTGGCAGCTTGGGGTAAGTGGGCCGACGATCTTGAGGGTACCGATATTCCTACGGGGCATTACCCGCAGGAAGAGCGCCCCGATTTAATTTATAAAGCCATTCGATCTTTTATTGCTTAGTTCCTGGCTAATCCGAGATCTAATTCCCTTGACCCCTATTTGAGATCATCATGACCATTAAATCCATTGCTCTTTTCTTGCTGTGTTGCTTCTCTTTGCAGGGGTATGCAGAAGAGGCTTATCCCTCAAGACCCATCCGCCTGTATGTTGGATTTGCGCCTGGTGGCGGTACGGATATTGCAGCCAGAATTATTGCTCCTTATGTATCCAAGGAATTGGGGCAGCCCGTCGTCATTGAAAATAAACCCGGAGTTGGCGGCAACATTGCTACGGATGTCATTTCAAAAGCAACCCCTGATGGCTATCTGATTATGTTGAGTTCAGTGGGACCCTTAGCTTATAGCCCACACATTTACAAACTAGGTTATGACCCATTAAAAGATCTCACTCCGCTTGGGTTGGGGGTATCTTCAGGTAATGCTTTGATCGTCAATCCTCAGGTTCTCAAGGCAAAAACGCTGGCTGAGTATGTTGCTATTGCAGAAAAAACACCGGGCGGTTTGGCTTACGGTAGCTCAGGCGCTGGTAGTGGTGGTCATTTAGCGGGAGAGCTATTCGCTGCAACGGCCAAAATAAAATTAATGCATATTGGTTATCGCGGTGGAGGTCCTGCAATTAATGATTTGCTGGGCGGTACGGTGCCATCTTTGTTTGCAACAATTATTACCGCAAAGCAATTGATTGAGTCTGGGAAAGTGGATGCATTGGCAGTAACCAGTCGTCAGCGCTCAAAGGCTTTGCCAAATGTACCTACGATAGCGGAGTTGGGTTACCCGGGCTACGAGGCTGCCAATTGGTATGCCTTTATTGCCCCACCTAAAATGCCGCCTGCCATCGTGAATAAGCTCAATACTGCCATTAATAAGGCCCTGCGAGATCCGCAAATTCGGGAGAAGTTAATTATGCAAGGTCTGGATCCTACCCCCTCATCCCCCGATGAAATGGCTGCTTATATGAAAAAGGAATACAACCTCTGGGGCAATGTGATTGCTAAGGCCGGAATCAAGGTGGATAACTAATTTCATGAGAGTGTCTTTGAGTTCAACAACATCCCTAACTACTTCAGAGATCTGATATGACTGCAAAAACCTTGTATCAGAAATTGGTTGATGCGCATACGGTCACCGTATTGGATCAAGAGAACGTATTGCTCTTTTGTGACTTGCATTTAATGAATGAATACACAAGTCCACAAGCCTTTGCAGGCTTAAAAGAAAAAGGATATACAGTTCCCGTTCCCGGTCAGAATGTGGCGGTGGTCAGTCACATCATTCCAACGCACCATACTTCTCCAAGGATTATTGCTGATCCGGCATCGGCATTGCAGGCGCTGAGTCTAAAGAAAAATTGCGATAAATATCTGATCCCCATATTTGACACGAACGATGCCCTGCAAGGTATTGAACATGTGGTGTCACCAGAGCACGGAATGATTAGGCCGGGCATGGTGGTGATTTGCGGAGATAGTCACACTACGACCTATGGTGCATTGGGGACTTTAGGTTTTGGAATTGGGACATCAGAGGTTGAGCATGTGCTGGCAACTCAGACCTTGGTTTACCGCCTTGCTAAAAATATGAGAATTACCGTCAACGGTGTTTTGCCGATGGGTAGTACATCGAAAGATTTGATCTTGATGATTATTGGCAAAATCGGGGCTAAGGGTGCAATCGGTTGCGTCATTGAATTTTGTGGAAGCGCTATCGAGGCGCTGAGTATTGAAGCTCGCTTTACTTTATGCAATATGGCGGTTGAGGCTGGAGCTCGCGGTGCATTAATTGCCCCCGATCAAACTGCCGTAAATTATGTATTACAGCGTGCTGTAGATATTACGGGTGAGATTAGAGATCAGGCTGTCACGTATTGGGCTGGCTTGAAGTCTGATCAAGATGCCCAATTTGATATTGAGCATCAATTTGATGCCAGTGCTGTTGCCCCGCATGTCACTTGGGGTACAAGCCCCGATCAAACGGTGGCGATTGGTTCCCCTTTGCCTCTTATGAATTCATTTTCCGACCCCGTTGAAAATTTAAGCCTTGAGCAGGCATTGCGATACACCAAATTACAAGCTGGGCAAACGCTTGAGGGCGTTCCAATTCAGCATGTATTTATTGGGTCTTGCACAAATGGCCGCATTGAGGATTTGAGAAGTGTTGTCAAGGTGATTGGCGATCGAAAAGTGGCCAAAGGTATTCGCGCAATGGTGGTGCCTGGCTCCGGGGCGGTTAAAGAGCAGGCTGAGGCGGAGGGTATTGCTGATATCCTCATTTCCGCTGGCTTTGAGTGGCGCAACCCAGGTTGCTCGATGTGTCTTGCTATGAATGATGATGTGCTCGCACCAGGAGTGCGCTGTGCGTCAACCACGAATCGTAATTTTGAGGGGCGTCAAGGTCGAGGAGCAATTACCCATCTCATGAGTCCAGCGATGGCTGCAGCTGCAGCGATTACTGGAAAAATTACCGACGTCCGTAAGTTATAAGAAGGCGATATCAATGTCTCATCAAACTATGATTCAAGGGCATGCTGCACCTTTGCGCATTGCTAATTTCGATACCGATCAGGTAATGCCGAAGCAGTTTTTGCGCGGTATAGATAAGTCTGGCCTCAAGGATGGGCTTTTTTATGACTTACGCTTTGATGAAGAGGGAAAGTTAAAGTCAGACTTCTTTTTAAATCAGCCCGCCTACGCTTTAACCGATGTGTTGCTTGCAGGCCCAAATTATGGGTGTGGATCTAGTCGCGAGCATGCCGTTTGGGGGATGCAGCAGTACGGTTTTAAGGCAGTGATTGCCTCAAGCTTTGCGGAGATTTTTTATTCCAATGCCATGGGCAATCGCTTGCTGCTGATCGTGTTGCCAGAAGATCAGGTGCAGGCTTTAATGAAAGAGGCTGATGATGCATTCGGCCCCATTCAGTTGGATATTGATATTGAGAATGGGGTTGTGCGCACGCCAAAACATCAGTTCACATTTTCCATGTCGCCAAGGCATCTTCAGATGTTCTTGGAGGGTCTAGACGTGATTGGTCTCACATTGAAACATCAAAATCAGATTGATCATTTTGCCCAGGCGCACTGGAATGCCAACCCTTGGCTTCATAATGTGTCCCGCAGAGTGGTAGATCGACTGGCCAAAGCAGAATAAGCTCCTCAATTCCTATCGTTTATGATGTAGTGCTGGCTACAGTCATTTGAATCAAGGGTACGGAGAGGTGGCAGAGTGGTCGAATGTACCTGACTCGAAATCAGGCGTACTGTCAAAGGTACCGTGGGTTCGAATCCCACCCTCTCCGCCAGACAGTATATAAGTTATTGATTTATATGGATATTTTTTATGAAGCCCCGCGTGCTATGGGCCTCGTGCCTATTCTAGTTTTTCTATTACCCATATATACATAACCATCTAGGGAATTTACCTTCTTTTCTTAGTAGCCATTTTTTACGGTAGGTTTGCACGCGCTTAAGTCGCAATGTCGCACCATCATGAAAGGGTCATGCCCACCCAATTCAGTAATTAGCTTATTTGATGCGAGTAAGTTGATGCGATTTTGCTTTGGCTTCTTTTACCAGCGATTCCCAATCATCTGGTGGGTGACCTTGTTTTAGCATTTTTGAAAATACTTGGTAAGCATCATGCTTACTTTCATAAGCACGCTTAGTATCCTCATCGTTGACCCAGGCATACACAATGATTTTGCTTGCCTCGTGGTAACGAAAAAACAATCGATATTGCTGAAAGAACTTCGCTCTTAACCAGTGCTTATGATCTTCGCCAAGGGTATTGCCTTGTCGATATAGGGGGAGGGTGGGATCTTGTGGAATGACTTCATTGGCGAGTTTTAAAATCGCAGCCAATCGTTTGGTTACATTTTTGTTTTGATAAGTAGCGGGATGCTTTTGCTTGAGCGCTTCTACTTCATTAGTTAGCGCTTGAACTTGAGTAAGAAATAAAGGATGGGCGAAGATGGTCCAGCCGGCAATGATGAGTGGTGATGACTTTATGGAAATAATTAAGCCTCATCATCAGGTAGGGGTGCATCTAAATCAAACTGCACATTTCCCACTAATGATTGCAAGCGCTCAACCCAGGCACTATCAAGCGCTTGTAAACGCTCGGGATGTGCTGCGAGATCTTGAGATAAAAAATGGAGGAAGTTTCCAAGCGCTGGATCATCAGACCCAGCCTTTTGCCCGCGACTCATCAGCACATCTCCATTGTCCAAAATAGCGTAGTGGACCTTATCGCGCTTGCCGAGTTTCAAGACTTGGCGAATAGGCTCGGGGACGGTGGTTTGGTAACGATCTGTGAGGGTAGATTCAGCTTCGAGTACGGCAGTATTCATGGTTGTGCCCCTTGAAATGTGAGAAGGGAATTCATATTACCAATGGTAATGCGATTGCATTACTGAGTCAACATAAGCCCACATAAGGCAATTCTGAATTGGCAAAATATTCATAAGTTATTGTTTTTAATGAATAAAAGTTGGCTATACCGGTGCATAAAGCCATGCTGTAGAGGTGGGAGTCTAACTCTACTGAGGGCTCAAATCGCGATCTCTCCGCCAGCTAGTCTCGATATTTCGTGCATACGGAGAAAAAACGAATGAGCCCTACAGAGTCACGCTATTGAGGCTGCTGGTAGTTTTTCAAAATCTGCACTTCATCTTTACCTCAATACCTTCTTGAGTTTGAGTTCGGCCTTGGCAAAGACTGAGAGTACTTTCTATTTGAGGATGCGCTTTTTGATAGTGCTACCGTCGTGATAGGTCATCAGCAATTGGTAGGGGCCGATGATTTCCGCTTTCTTTAAGTGCTTATCTCCCGTCGGGATTTCTATTCGCAAGCCCAAGTGCTTGTCTTCTACCACCACCACTTTGCGGAGGTGGTCCAGCTCCTCTATGACAAATGCACTGTGGGCGGGAAAAAGGAGGTCTTTTAGAAATGAGAGCATGATATATAGTTATTTTTTTTATAAGATTACTAAATTTATCATTATTTTTAGACAATTGCTGAAAAGCCTCAGTAATTAGCCCCATCTTGCGGTATTTTTAGCTGTAATTTAGTGAGTTAAAGTAGCGTAATCATTCTATTTTTTAATTCTGTATTGCCCTAAAGTTCATAATGAATCCACTATATCCATTGGCTTTGGACTAGAATTTATTACGCAGTCAATTAGGGGGGGGCATGGTTGCCTTAGTATCTAAATTTTTGAATTTTGCAAATAAGAAAGAAAAAATTCATGCTAAATATGGCATGGATGAAAAAAAATGCAAAATTTTAAGAGTCGTTACCCAATCCCACTTACAAAATACCCCAATTAAAGTTCGCGAACTCATTGATATGTCGCAGATTGCTTCACCTGCCACTATCCATAAAACCATGAAGGGCTTGATCGCGCAAAAATTACTCAAGCTCAATGAAGATCCAACCGATAAGCGCGTGAAGTATCTTGCTCCTACGCCGCTGACTTTTAAGTTTTATAATGAGATCGGCAAAGAGATGGGTGCTTAGTATGCGGAAGAAGCGCTAACTATTCAAAACTCAACAGCAATTGAAGGATGGAATGCTATCCCCAGCTAATCTGGCCCCTCTCCGCTAACCAGACTCTGTATTTGTATCTACAGAGAAAATATTGAAAGAGCCCCGCATGACGTGGGGCTTTTTATTTGTACGTAGTTTGTAATACAAAGGAGCATGACTGTTGCAATCGAGCCACCAAGTACTTCATGATGTTTTTGGCTTTGATCAATTTCGGGGTGCTCAAGAGTCTATTGTTGGGCATGTAGTAGCAGGCGGGGATGCCTTGGTCCTCATGCCTACCGGCGCCGGTAAGTCGCTCTGCTATCAAATTCCTTCACTTGTTCGTCGCGGCGTCGGGGTAGTAGTGTCACCTTTAATTGCACTGATGCAGGATCAAGTGGACGCTTTAACCCAACTGGGCGTAAAGGCTTCATTTCTAAACTCTAGTCTGGATGCGGCTACATCTCAAAAGGTGACCAGTCAATTGTTGGCTGGAAATTTGGACTTGATCTATGTGGCGCCAGAACGTCTGATGAATTCTAGTTTTCTATCAATGCTCGATAGACTGAATTCAGGCCCTGGCATTGCATTATTTGCTATTGATGAAGCGCATTGCGTTTCGCAATGGGGCCATGATTTCCGCCCAGAATATCGCCAGCTCACGGTGTTGCACGAGCGCTTTCCTAATGTGCCGCGTATCGCTCTAACTGCTACCGCGGATGCCCCAACCCGAGCAGAAATTGTGGAGCGCCTTTCGCTAGAATCTGCCAAGCAGTTTGTCTCTAGTTTTGATCGTCCCAATATTAAGTATCGCGTTCTGCAAAAGCAGAGCGCTAAACAACAGTTAGAGCACTTTTTACATGCCGAGCATGCCGATGACTCAGGAATTATTTATTGCCTATCGCGTCGCAGCGTAGATGAAACTGCGCAATGGTTAAAGGACCGCGGGTGGGATGCTATGCCGTATCACGCAGGTTTAAGTGTGGAAACACGCAGTGCCAATCAAAAACGCTTCTTACGTGAAGAGGGCGTCATCATGGTCGCGACTGTAGCATTTGGTATGGGTATTGATAAGCCTAATGTCCGCTTTGTAGCGCATCTAGATCTGCCCAAAAGTATGGAAGGGTATTACCAAGAAACTGGACGGGCAGGCCGCGATGGCTTACCCGCAAATGCTTGGATGGCTTATGGGTTTGGGGATGTGGTGAGTTTGCGGCAAATGGTAGATTCAGGAGAAGCTTCTGAAGACCGTAAGCGGGTAGAGCGGCAAAAACTCAATGCGCTGCTAGGCTATTGTGAATCCACGTCCTGCCGCCATCAAACGATTTTGCGTTACTTTGGAGAGGCGCATCCAGGTAGCTGTGGTCACTGCGATAACTGTTTAGAGCCAGTAGCCACTTGGAATGCCACGCACGAAGTGCAAAAAGCATTGTCATGTGTGTACCGTACCGGCCAGCGCTTTGGTGTGACCCATTTAATTGATGTGCTGTTGGGCAAAGTGACTCCTAGGGTGAAGCAATACTTTCATGAGCAAGTAAGTACGTTTGGTATTGGCGCTGAACTTAATCAGGCGCAGTGGAATAGCATTTATCGTCAATTGGTAGCGGGCGGTTATTTAGATGCTGATATTGCATTGCATGGCGGCTTAAAGCTGGTAGATAACATTGCCTTGCCCGTGCTGCGCGGCGAGCAAGAGGTTTGGCTGCGCAAAGAAACGGGCTATTCCAAGAGCAAGGCTACGAAGTCTGGGGCCAAGAAGGGCTCTACACATCCCTTTAGTAATATCGCTGATGAAAACCTGTGGGAGGCGCTTAAGACTAAACGTACTGAGCTGGCACGCGAACAAGGGGTGCCACCCTATGTGATTTTTCATGACAGCACACTGCAGGAGATGGTGAAGTCCACTCCCACTACCTTGGATCACTTCAGTCGTATTGGTGGGGTGGGGCAAGCCAAGTTGGAGCGCTATGGCGAGCACTTTATGAAAGTCATTCAGGAAAGTCTAGAGCACTCCAGTTAAACGACTATCCTTGGGAGTTATTTAGCCAAAGGGGGTTCTTCCAAAGGGTCGGTTAATCATCCTCATTAAAAAATTCCTTGGGGTGCGGGTATTTCAAGTTGCTAGTTGATTTATTTGGATGGGAAATGCTGAAGTCTCGAAGTGGGGTTGGGGTCAAAATTATCACAGGCTCGAATCCCATGCTCCCCGCTATTTTCCGAAATCCATTCCCGCCCCATTGGGTGCGATTTTTATATACCCCTTACTCCCAATTCTTGCATTTTTAAGTTGAACTTGCCACTCTGAGAGCTTCTGTAATTTAATATATGCTGTGCTAAATAAATTAAAAAAAATGAGACAGCAAATGAGACTAAATAGACTTCTTCTAATGGGATTCAGTGCAATTGCGATGCAGGTATCTGCGGCATATCCGGATAAGCCGATTACTTTAGTCGTGCCCGTTCCTCCCGGGGGAATACTTGACGCAGTGGCTCGGATGATAGCGCCTGAGATGACCAAAATTTTGGGGCAGCCAATTGTGATTGAAAATAAAACGGGTGCCGGAGGCAATATTGCGGCGACTGCAGTGGCTAAGTCAGCTCCGGATGGTTACACATTGCTTTTGGGTTATTCAATGTTTCACGTAGGGAACCCATCCATGTATTCCAATCTATCGTGGGATCCAATCAGAGATTTTTCACCGGTAAGCATGTTGGTTGTATCTCCTCATGTGTTGGCGGTTAACCCCTCCGTGCCTGCAACGACTTTGCAGGAGCTTGTGGCTTATGCAAAAGCCAATCCAGCAAAACTCAACTATGCAACATCAGGAAATGGTTCGGTGCCCCACATAGGCGTAGAACTCTTTAAGCAGCAAAATCAGTTGAATATTACCCATGTTCCCTATCGCGGGGCTGGACCAGCCATGCTTGATGTGATTGCTGGTAACGTCCAAATGACAGTGGCAACTCCTCCCTCTTTGATGCAATTTGTGCAGCAAGGAAAAATGAGGGCATTAGCAGTGGCAGCTAAAAAACGTATTCCGCAAATGCCTGATGTACCAACCTCAGCAGAGGCAGGTTTTCCTGGGTTTGAACTAGAGGCATGGATTGGAATATTCGCTCCGAGCGCCACTTCACCGGCAATTGTTTCAGCGTTAAATGAGGCGGCTCGCACTACGCTTCAGAATCCTCAGGTGAAATTAGCGCTTGAGAAATCCGGTGTTGAGTTGCGGTACATGAATTCAGCGCAGTTTGACTCCGTGGTACGGAAGGATATTCAGTATTGGTCTAAGGTCATTAAGACCGCAAATATTACAGTCGATTAAATCTTATTAAAGGTATTTAGAATATGGACGCAGGAAATCAATTTATCGAAAGAGCCAAGCGACTCGATTGTGCAGCCATTAGTGACGCACTGGATCGGTCGGGAATCAATGGTCAATGCTACAAAATTTCAGCTTGTGATCCTAACTTCCGTATGGTTGGGCATGCATACACTGTTTTATATCGTCCAGCGAATTTTGATGAAGACGGCAACGTTGGAGAATATATTGACGATGTTCCTCCAGGTAGCGTGATTGCAATTGATAATCGTGGACGCGATGATATGACTACGTGGGGAAACATACTTACGGAGATGGCGCACCAGAGGAAGGTGGCGGGCACGGTAATCGACGGTATTAATCGGGACGTCTCTTTATGTCGCCAATTAAACTACCCAATCTATAGTAGTGGATATTGGATGAGAACGGGCAAGGGTCGGATTCAGTTGGCTGGATTGCAGGTGCCAATTCAGATCGGGGGTGTCAATGTGATTCCTGGGGATCTCATTTGCGGCGATCCGGATGGTGTCGTAGTCATCCCAAGTCAAATGCAGGAACAAGTTCTCACTTACGCAGAAGAAATTACCGCCAAGGAAAATATTGTGAGGAAAAATATTCGAGAGGGAATGCGTATGGATGAGGCAAGAAAATTACAGAAGTATCATTTTTTGCAGAGTAAAGACTTCGATAAAAAATAATTCTGTATTTGTCTTTTTCGATCACGCGGGTTGGAGGAGAAAGTGGGTTATTTGTAAGGGCGTATGGGTATTTGCGGGGTTTAAAGCGGGGCTTCATTCAGGCATCATGATTTCATGGTCTAATGCCCAGCAATATGATTACTGTCGTTATTGCCTCTTATAAGTACGGTCACCTTGCAGCCCACTGCATTGAATCCCTCCTATCCCAAACGCTCGCACCCAACAGAATTGTATTTGTTGATGATGGCGCGCATGATTGCGGTCACTTGCCTGGGTTGTATCCTGATATTGAATACATTCTTCGATCCCATAATTTGGGGACGGTAGATAACTTTCATGATGTATTAATGAGGGTGGATACGGAGTATGTTCTTTTCATAGGCGCTGATAACTGGCTTAGATCTGACGCGATTGAATTATTATCAAATGCTCGTGCCGACATTGTTACCTATGACATTGTTGTTACTGGCGAGTTAAAAGAAGAGATTCATGATCGCGTTCCTGGCGAGACTAAGTCCCATCAAGGGGATTTATATTGGGACCGAGAAGGAAAGCACCATGGCTCGATGATGTATCGCACAGCCCTAGGTCAGCAAGTTGGCTACAAAAGAAGGTATGTTGATGGCGTGCACCCACAAGAGGACTGGAATCTCTGGGACAAAATGCGCGAGCAGGGTGCCACGGTAGCCAGCCTGAATCAGGGGCTTTTATTCTATAGAAGGCATCGTGAAAATTTTCTCAAGTATGACCATCTGGTTGAGGCTCTTCAGGAAGAAGCTTAAGCCCCTATGCTTTGCTTGCTCTCATGCTGGTGAGGGTATTTGCATCGACACCTAGCTTGATGCCTAGTGTGCCCGAACCCTCCCGAACGGGGGTTTTACTAAGTCTAATTTCGAGAGACTGAATTTCGGTATACCGAGCGCATGATTCAACTATTCTAGTGACCAATCTTTCTTGGGTCTCATAATGACCATCGGCAGCCAAGCGATCAATTTCAATGACGAGGGGATCGTAATCAAATACCCGATCCATCAGATCATCTGAGATCAAAATAAGTCTCGGGTTAATCCATAAAGTCAGATCCAGTAGATGCCGGTCGGGGATAGTAGCCCCAGGAGCATACGTCCCAATTTGGACATTCAGATGAAGATCTTTTAATTCTATACAGGCCGTTGATGTCATTGGACGCTCTTGGTGATCTTGATTAGCGACGTTCAATCAGTGATAAAAATTCTCGACGCAAATTGGAGTCTTTCAAGAAAGAGCCTCGCATTACACTATTGATCATCTTCGAGTCTGAGTCTTTCACCCCTCGCCACTGCATGCAGAAATGATCTGCGTCCATCACAATCGCAACACCCGTTGGCTTCACTTTTTTCTCAATCATATCCGCTAGCTCTACAACCGCCTCTTCCTGAATTTGCGGGCGACACATGACCCACTCGGTGAGGCGGGAGTATTTGGACAGTCCAATGAGGGCTGAGTTCTTGTCTGGCAGTATCCCAATCCATACCCTACCCATGATTGGGCATAAATGGTGTGAGCAGGCGCTTCTGACTGTAATAGGGCCAATAATCATTAACTCATTGAGGTGGCTGACATTGGGAAATTTTGTCAGCGAAGGTTGCTCCACATAGCGACCATTAAAAACCTCGTTCACAAACATCTTGGCAACCCGCTTGCTGGTATTTTTGGTGTTGTGATCACTCTCTGTATCAATCACGAGGCTCTCTAAAACGGCCTGCATTTTCTCGGAGACTTCCTCTACCAAGGCATCCAATTCCCCCGGCTGAATAAAGGCAGAAATATTGTCGTTGGCATGAAAGCGTGCTTTTTTAGCCTTAATACGTTTGCGGATTACTTCCGAGAGGGGGACGCCATCATTCATATAAAAATTGGTAGTGAGTTAAAGGGGTAATTCGTGATTGCGCTGATTCAATTAGCTGACCAATGTATCTGAAATTGTCATTTTCTGCTGAGTTGGAAAGTAGGGTGCTTTTCATTAAAGGGTGTGTACCCCCTTTTTTTATAGGTCGTTTTATTGTTTGATTCTGTCATCTCAGTATTTGCCTCAAACAGCCTTTAAAAAGGATTTTTTGGACTCACGGCAATATCAAATTAATGACACAATACAAAAGTACCCTTATATCTCTTGGGAGCTGCCGTGCTTGATTCGCTTTTATTTAGCCGTATTCAGTTTGGTGCGAATATTTCATTTCACATCTTATTTCCAACGATCTCCATCGCACTTGGTTGGTTTCTATTCTTTTTTAAGATCCAGCACATTCGCACTGGCCATGACCATTGGCATGAAGCCTACCGATTTTGGGTCAAAATTTTTGCCCTAACCTTTGCATTGGGTGTGGTGAGTGGCATCACGATGAGTTTCCAGTTTGGCACTAACTGGCCTGGGTATATGGAGACAGTAGGCAATATTGCCGGACCATTGCTGGCATATGAAGTATTAACCGCTTTCTTTTTGGAGGCCACCTTCTTGGGTGTCATGTTGTTTGGCGCCAAAAGAGTTTCTCCATTGGTTCATACAGTGGCTACATTTTTGGTTGCCTTTGGAACCAGTCTGTCTGCATTCTGGATCATTGTTTTGAATTCCTGGATGCAAACCCCCCAGGGATTTAAGATGGTTGATGGAAAAGCCTATGCGGTCGATTGGTTAGCTATTGTTTTCAATCCATCAATGCCATACCGTTTTTGGCACATGATGCTGGCATCTTTTCTGACAGTATCTTTCTTGCTGGCTGGTATCTCTGCTTATCGCTATCTGCGTAACAGTCAATCCTCAGCCAATTTGATGGTGATGAAACTATCTCTGACTGTAGCAATGGTTTTGATTCCCTTTCAAATCATGCTTGGCGATATGCATGGTCTGAACACGCTCCAGCATCAGCCTGCCAAGCTCGCGGCGATGGAAGGAATTTGGGAGGGTGGCTCCGGTGTTCCTGCGGTCATTTTTGCGGTTCCAGATCAAAAAACACGCAGCAATCAGTATGAGATTAGCGTTCCAAAGTTAGCCTCTTTGTACTTAACCCATAGCTTGGACGGCGAGGTGAAGGGATTAAATGATTTTGGAGATAAGATCCCTCCTGTAGCCCCTGTTTTCTTTGCTTTTCGGGTCATGGTTGGTATGGGTGTGCTGATGCTCTTATGCTCTTGGGTAGGGCGCTGGCAGCTTCGGCAAGATCGTCAATTACCCAAATGGATGGCGAGAGTTCTGGTGGCCATGACCTTCTCTGGTTGGCTTGCTGTATTGTCAGGCTGGTATGTCACGGAGATTGGACGCCAGCCTTATTTGGTCACTGGGGTTCTCACTACGGCTCAGGCTGTGACGACCTTGCCAGCAGGCATGATCTTCTCAACCTTATTTGCTTATTTGCTCCTGTATGCTGGCTTGTTATCTGCTTATATATGGGTGGTGTTCTATTTAGCTCGCCAAGCCGATGAGAATCATGTGCAGAGCCACCCAGCTCCCAAGAGCACAGGTTCTTCATTTACCCCTTTTGGAGTCTAATTCATGAGCTCAATGGACTTCACTCAAGCCTCAGTTTGGCTGCCTTTATTTTTCTTTGTTGCAATGGGTATTGCCATGCTTTCCTACGTCGTTCTAGATGGCTATGACTTGGGTATTGGGATGCTGCTCAATCGCGGTACCGATGCAGACAAAGATATGATGATTGCATCCATTGGGCCTTTTTGGGATGCTAATGAAACATGGATTGTCTTGGGTGTGGGTTTGCTGTTAGTCGCCTTTCCTTTAGCTCATGGGCAGATATTGACTGAGCTTTATTTACCAGTAGCCGTAATGTTGCTAGGGCTAATTTTGCGGGGTGTATCGTTTGACTTTAGGGTCAAAGTGAACATTGAGCAAAAACCGCTTTGGAATTTATTGTTCTATCTTGGTAGTTTGATTGCCTCTGTGTCGCAAGGCATCATGATTGGGCGCCTCATCGTGGGATTTGATTCAGGGGTTTTAGGATGGCTATTCTCCTTATTGGTGGGTTTGTGTTTGCCTGCTGGTTACGTGCTGCTAGGGTCTGCTTGGCTAATCTTGAAGACTGAGGGAAGTCTCCAGCAAAAAGCATTTCGATGGGCAAAGAAAAGCCTCTGGTTAACTGGACTGGGTATTGCCTTAGTTTCTCTTGCAACACCTTATTTCAGTCCTGAAATTATGCATAAGTGGTTTGCCTGGCCACAAATCATTTGGCTCTCCCCAATACCCGTTGCTACTGGTATTTTATTTCTACTCACGCACCGGTTTATCAATGCACTGGAGCAAAAGTCTATCCAGCAAGAGTGGCTTCCATTTGCCTGTGTAGTTGCCATCTTTTGGTTGGCTTTTTTTGGGATTGCTTACAGCATTTTTCCTTACGTCATTATTAGCAAGGTCACATTGTGGCAAGCGGCAGCAGCCACTGAGTCGCTTTGGGTTATTTTCTGGGGTGCAATCGTGGTGTTACCCACCATCCTTGGATATACGCTGTTTTCTTACCGTATTTTCAAGGGCAAAGCGACTGCGCTCACATATTACTAGTGAGTTGGGGGCGCCTCATCGGAAAAGGTCACAACGTGATCGGCTACCAAGTGGATGCCAATTTTTTCACCAATCGCATGATCGTGGTGGCTCGGTACAAAAGCAAAGATCTCAACACCAGATGCGAGTTTGAGGGTGTATAGAAAGTCGGCCCCTCTAAAGGTCTTGCGTACCACCTCTGCTTGCATGGTGCTGTTGTCATCATGCTGAATATCATCAGCACGCAATAAAACATCAATCTCTTTCCCAACTTCTTTGCTGCGATCTTCTTCTAAATCGAGCTCACCCAGCTCAATTTTGACTTTGTTGTGTTGCTGTACGATGCCCTTCACAAATACGCCACGACCAATGAAGTCAGCGATATAGCGATTGGCTGGCTTGTGATACAGCTCGTATGGAGCATCCCACTGAATTACTTTTCCATCTGTCATTACGCCTACTTTATCGGCAATAGCAAAGGCCTCAAATTGATCATGCGTTACTAACAGGGCGGTAATGTTATTTGCTTTAAGAATTTCGCGCATCTCACCCGCAAGTCGTTCCCTGAGTTCAATATCCAAGCTGGAGAAAGGTTCATCGAGCAGGATTAAATCAGGCTCTGGAGCCATGGCTCTTGCCAGTGCCACGCGTTGTTGTTGGCCGCCACTGAGCTCATGAGGGTAGGCATCCGCCTTATCTGCCAGGGAGACTCTCTTGAGCCACTCCATGGCTAGCAAAGCTCTTTTGGCGCTTGGTAGGTGTTGCAAGCCAAAAGCAATATTTTCTAAAACACTTAGATGTGGAAAGAGGGCGAAGTCCTGAAAGACCATGCCCACTTTTCTTTGGTTGGTTTGGAGATGGACCGAGGTGGAGCTGACCACCTTATCTCGTAGCAAAATCTCCCCAGACTTCACTGGTTCAAACCCACAAATTGCTCTTAAGACGGTAGATTTTCCGCACCCGGATGAGCCTAGTAAGCAGCCAATCTCACCTTGGGCAAGGCTCAGGTTAAGGTCTTTAACGGCGGTTACACGGCCATGGCCGTCTCGACTGGGGTAGTCAATCTCCAGTGCTTTGATGGAAAGTAGAGTGCGAGCGGAGTTCATCCCTATAATTTTCTCATTAATGCTAATGACGCTAATGGTTAAATACCTAGCTAGAGTCTAAACGGATTGTGGATTTGATGAATCGGATTGTGGTGCCCCTTGCTCTTTTGTTATTTTTGCCCCTCTTCGGCTTGGCAGCGCCATTCCTCTTTTCTGAGAATGCGCTGGTGGCTACGGGCACCCTCAGTCATCTTTGGAACTTTGTACTTGGTGGCTACATTGTCTCTAGCTTGGTGCTCATTCTTGGTGTCGGGGTAGGGGTATTTATTTTGGGGGTGGGCAACGCTTGGATTATTGCAAGCTACGATTTCCCGGGTAAGAAAGTATTTGAGTGGGCTTTAATTTTGCCCTTAGCTGTACCCACCTATGTGATGGCCTATCTGTTTGTGGATCTCTTGCAATTTTCAGGCCCGATACAAAGTACGCTGCGCACTTTGCTTGGCGTGGATTCCTTATGGTTCTTTCCAGATCCCAGGTCGATGAGTGGCGCCATCTGGTCATTTTCATTCTGCCTCTTTCCTTATGTCTACCTCATTACACGCACTGCATTTTTAGAGCGCAGTGGTCGATTGATTGAGGTTTCAGAAACGCTGGGCTACAGCCCATTCCAGGGATTGATCAAGTTGGTCCTACCCATGGCAAGACCAGCCATCTTTGCTGGTATGGCTTTAGCGCTCATGGAAGTCTTGGCAGATTTTGGTGCAGTGTCTTACTTTGGTGTCCAGACTTTTGCTACCGGCATCTTTAAAGCCTGGCTTTCCTTTGGGGATCGCGTGGCAGCTGTTCAACTTGCTTTGGGCCTTTTAAGCTTTGTCTTACTCATCTTTTTTGTTGAGCAAAGCAGCCGCTCAAAATTACGTTATGCATCTTCATCACAAAGTAGGCCGCTAGCCAAGGTATTGCATGGCAAGGCTGCCATGCTTGCATTTGTATTTTGTGGCCTCACACTGCTGTGCGGTTTTTTATTGCCCGCCTTTGCACTGCTGCAGTTGCTATATAAGCAAGGTCTCAATATCGACATACGGTATTTAGATTGGCTAAGAAATTCCTTATCGGTCTCCATTCTGACTGCTGTTCTCTCAGTACTGCTGGCAGTATTTTTTGCCTATTCAGTGAGAATGAATGCACGCTTAAGCTGGGTCAATCGCTTGCTGGGATTTGGATATGCGCTGCCAGGTGCCGTGTTGGCGATCGGCATCCTTTCTTTTTTAGAAATCTTTCAATTGGCTTGGTGGATGTCGGCCAGTTTGCTGGTATTGGTTTACGCCTATTTAGTTCGATTTCTCTCCTCCAGTCTACAAAGCGTAGAGACGGGACTTTCTCGCATCACGCCATCGATGGATGGTTCAGCGGCATTGCTGGGGCTCTCTAGGATGCAGATTCTCAAGCGAGTACATATTCCGCTTCTAAAACGTAGCTTGATCACTGCAGGTCTATTTGTCTTTGTGGATGTCATGAAGGAGTTACCCGCAACCCTGTTGCTACGCCCATTTAACTTTGATACTTTGGCGGTTGCAGCCTATCAATTGGCTGCTGATGAACGCTTAGCCGAATTGGCTTTACCTTCCCTAACCATTGTTTTGGTTGGTCTTTTTCCTGTTTTCCTGCTTTCTAGGGTGATCTCTAAATCTTAATTGATAATCATTCGTATTTGTGATAAATTAGATTTACTCTAATTTTGATCATCAATACCGCAATGGCAAATCAACAGATACAAAAAATTCTCAGTCTTAGTGCGTTACTACTGAGTGGCTGCCTAGCCATGCCCCTACAGGCTCAGGAGTCCAAGGAGTTAAATCTCTATTCAGCCCGCCATTACCAGACGGATGAGGCGCTCTATAGCGACTTCACCAAAAAGACGGGCATTAAGATTAATCGTATTGAAGCGGATGACAATGCGCTCGCTGAGAGATTAAAAAGCGAAGGGGCCAATAGTCCTGCCGATGTTATTTTGATGGTGGATGCGGCCAGATTATGGCGCGCACAAATTGATGGCTTCTTTAAGCCAATTCAGTCTCCCTATTTAGAGAGCCGCATTCCGGCAAACTTGCGCTCAAAACCAGATCCAGAGGGTTCTACTTGGTTTGGTTTTTCGACTAGAGCGCGCTTGGTGGTTTACAACAAAGCTAAGGTCAGCCCGCAGAATGTGGACACTTATGAGAAATTGGCTGACCCGGTGAATAAAGGACAGGTTTGCACGCGTTCAGGCGCCCACCCATATATGTTGTCGCTCATTGGCGCGATGATTGAGCGTCGCGGTGAGGCTGCAACTGAAGAGTGGGCTAAGGGAGTGGTAACAAATATGGCTCGCCCCCCAAGAGGTGGTGATACCGATCAAATTAAAGCTGTTGCGTCTGGTGAGTGTGGCGTTGCATTAACCAATACTTATTACCTAGTCAGACTCTTGCGTTCGACCAAGCCAGAAGACCAGGCCATTGTTTCAAAAATTGGATTTGTTTGGCCCAACCAAAAAACTACTGGCGCCCACATCAATATTGCTGGAGGAGGGGTCGCCAAGAACGCTCCACATCCTCAAGCAGCCATCCAGTTTCTCGATTACTTGGCCAGCGATTCAGCGCAAGAATATTTTGCCAACGGTAATAACGAGTGGCCCGCAGTGAAGTCGGTCAAGATTGAAAATGAAGGGCTGAAAATGTTGGGACCATTTAAAGCGGAGAATATCTCGATTGCGGCCATTGGTAAAAACCAAATTGCTGCCCAAAGATTGTTGGATCGGGTGGGTTACAAGTAAAACTCGCTAGAATGGATTGATACCCATTCTATTTCCTGGCTTTCTAATGAAAATTTGCAAATCCATTTTGGCCTTATCTGCAGGATCTCTTTTATTAGCGTGCTCGACGCCGCCAAGCGAGTTTGGGGTCTATCGACAGTCTGATGGAACGGTTGGGGTGCATGCTCCCAAATCCGCGAAAGATACTGAGGCTCAGGTGGCCGCAGTAGAGGAGTGTAAAAAACTAGGAAAGCGAAGCGCCACTATTGTTGAGACACGTAAAACAGTGAACGATCGCTTTCCTATGACCTACATTTTTATGTGTAATACCTATTAATCTAGGTTAAGTTGACCGCTAGCGATTAGCTCAGCAACCATTTCTTAATAGATTTATTCACACACATTGCATCTAAAGCCAGACCGAAGAATTCTGAGCCATTGGTAACCATGCTTTCAATAGCCTCAACCTTGCCAGATTTCACGCCACGCAAATAGGTAGCAGCACGATAGCGAAGGAAGTGCTCATTCTGTCCATCCTCATTATCCGTAGAGCAAATTTCTAAGTTGCCATAACGGGTTTCTGGGTTGATATTCAGAATAGATAAGCCTAATGCACCAATCAGCTTTTCTGGAACAGGAATCGGTACATAAGAGTAGAGAGAAACTAATTGCTCTTCCTCATCAACTTCAATAATGTGGTCCACATCGAACACATCTTTTTCTGTCAATTCTGTTTCACCGGAATCGCCGCCACCAAAAGTGGACTCAAATTGCAACATGGCTGTATTGCTATCTTTGGAGATTTCGATCATGTCAGGGTAGCCAAGCAGGCCTTTCCACCAATACATCAATGAGAAGGTGCAGGGCTTCACTTCAACCAAACCCTTTTTGGTAGATTTCGCAAAGTACAGGCCATAGAACTCGTCGTCTTCCTCGAGCCCATATTGATCGACTTTCAGTTGTTTTGGGGCGCTAGCCTTAGCGGACTTCTTGGTAGTTTTCTTGACGGCAGGTTTTTTGGCTGCAGGCTTCTTCGCCACAACCTTTTTTACTGCCTTCTTAGCTACCGGTTTTTTAGCAATTGCTTTTTTAGCAACAACCTTTTTAGCTGCTGGTTTTTTCACTACCTTTTTTACGGCCTTTTTAGCTGGCACTTTTTTGGTGACAACTTTCTGAACGGCTTTCTTTGCAGGGGCTTTTTTTACCACCTTAGTAGCTACTTTCTTTTTTGCTGGAGACTTCTTTGTAGCCATGGTCTATTACCCTTCCTTTTGGTAGTTAATGTGCTTAGCGCACAAATGGATATTACTTCAGTTTCCATTCATTGTTGCTGATACCTATATGGGTATTTACCTTGCAATATCAAGGTCTAGTGCCTGATAGTTTTTATTAATCCTTTTAAAAGACGGAGTAGCTTGAATTTAGAGCCCATCTTGCTACACTGGAGCGGTGTAGTTATGAATAACCTCAACCGGAAGAGAATCTATGTTCCCTGAATACCGTGAGTTAATTACCAAGCTAAAAACATCAGATCGTCACTTTTCTCATTTATTTGATAAACACAACAACCTAGATCAACGGATTCAGAAAATGGAGGCCCATGCGGAGCCGAGCACCCCTGAGGAGATCGAAACCTTGAAAAAAGAGAAGTTACTACTCAAGGATCAGATCTATGCTGTCTTGAAAAAGGCTGGCAGTTAAAAATGCCAGAACATCAGGTTCGGTAGCTGAGTCTGATGTTCTTTAGTTAAGGCTTAGGCTTTCTTCAAAAAGCAGGCCTTGAGCAACATATTGCCGGCTTCTGTTTTGCAATCCACTTCATGATCACCTGAAACCAGGCGAATGCCTTTAATTTTGCTTCCCACCTTGAGCGTAGTTGAAGATCCCTTAACCTTCAGGTCTTTAATGAGCGTTACCGTGTCGCCATCGGCCAATAAATTGCCATTAGCATCCTTCACAATCAGACCGCCTTCATCTTCTTCTGCAACAGCGGTTATGGGCCATTCATGGCCGCATTGGGCGCAAACATAATTTTCGCCGTCAGGGTAAGTCATATCCTCTTGGCAGGCTGGGCATTTAGGAAGATTGGCAGTGGTATTCATAGGGGGATGATTGGCGTAGGATATCTAAGACTGAATTCTAGTCTAGCAAGCCATCCATAAAGTTAGAATCAACTCACAATGACTAAAAGACTCAAGATCATTCTCATCATTCTGGCTGGCCTAATCCTTTTGGGCGGAGTGGGCACGTGGTATGCCGCCTCAACAGTTGATCCGGCGAAGTTGACTAGATTGCTGGTGATCTCGGTCAAGTCTGCTACCGGACGTGATTTAAAGATTTCCGGACCAGTTAGCCTCAGCCTATTTCCGAGAATTTCAGTTTCAGCGGAGGGTTTAAGTTTAAGTAATGCGGCGTGGGCTGATGCGCCTGAGATGCTGACTCTCAAGCGCATTGATTTGGAGGTTAAAACTCTCCCGCTTCTGAGTAAACGGATTGAGATTGCTAGCGTGAAACTCAGTGGCCTAGAATTATTTTTGCAGAAAAATGCATTAGGTAAAGTGAACTGGGAAATGAATGCGCCGACCTCGAATGGCGCCAGCCTTCCTAGTGATGGTAGTGTGGCTAGCTCCTCAGATGCTGATGGCTTTATCTTCATGGAGAATCTTTCTGTGCTTGATGCCCAGATTCAGTATCAAGATGTGAGCTCAGCTTCGAGCTATCAAATTAAGCGCTTGTCATTCAATGAGAGTGGCGATAAAACCGCTATTTCTCTTGGCATGAAGATTCAAGGGCAAGATTTAGAGCTCAGTGGCAAAACAGGTTTAATTTCCGGATTACTAAAACAGTGGGATGTCTCTGCGAGCCGTTTTCCCTTGGACCTGAATTTGACTCTGAATGGCAAGTCGATGCTGATTCAGGGTGAGATGAATAAGAATCCTCAGGCCGTACCCAATGTCAATTTAGCGCTGACTTCGAAAGCATTTGACTGGCCTTCTTTCAGTGGAACCAGTGCTCAGCCATCCCGGGCTCTGGGAGGCGCCAAACCCAAGAAGCCGCTGGCGCACCAGGACTCTGGGGCGCCACAGTCTCGTTATTTATTTAGCAATGAGAATATTCCCTTTGACGCATTGCCTCAAGCCAAGGGGAAGCTGATGATCAATATTGCTGAATTGGGTTTACCAAAGCGCAAGCCAATAGAAAATTTGCAGGCCACTGTGCAATTGGATGGCAGCGTTATTGATATTCCCCATCTGACACTGCAGATGGGCAAGGGAAGTGCTGATATCCAGATCAAACTCTCTCAAACCAATACGGCTAATCCCACACTATCGGCCAAGGGGGTGACGAAAGATTTCACGCTCGAAAATTTATTGGCCAGGGTTGACCCAAGCTCAAAGGTGAGTGGCGGCAATATGAAGTTGGCTTTTGATGTAAAAGCTTCGGGAGTAAGCCTGCATCAGATGGTAGGAAATTCTAGTGGCAAGATTCAGCTGAGTATTCAGCAGGCTAAGATGGGCTCCAACTTTTTGAATGATGCTGGCGACTTCGCAGTCACCCTATTGGATTCCATGAATCCCTTACGTAAAAAATCTACTGAAACGATTTTGGAGTGTGCAGTTGCCTATCTGCCTATTAACAATGGGCAAGTCAACATAGCCAATACCGTTGGTGCTGAAACCGATAGATTGGATGTGGTGCTGGCGGGCTCTATCAACTTAAAAACAGAGGCGGTGAGTCTTACGATTGAGCCTCGAGAAAAATCGGGTATTACTAGCGGCCTAGATTTGGCTGGCTTAGTGAAGATTGGTGGAACATTAATGCACCCCAAGACCGGCATCAACCAAGCTGGAGTAGTGAATAGCGCCGTCTCGATCGGGCTGGGGATATTGACTGGGGGCGCAACTATTCTGGCTGAAAATGCTAGATCGATGACTACCAAAAGTCATCCCTGCCGCGAAGCGCTCCACCCCTGGTCCGATATTTACCCTGGGGCGGAGTAATGCTTAAAACAGGATTCCGCTCACAAATAAGCTGAATAAAGAAATAAAGATACTGGCAAAGAAGGCTGTCCAGAAGCTAGAGATTGAGAAGCCACTGACTACTGCAGAAACCAACATCAGTACTAAGGCATTCACAACCAGCAAAAACAATCCCATGGTGAGGACTGTCAGTGGCAAGGTAAACAGAATTAATAATGGCTTGACAATGGCATTGGCAAATCCAAGCAGCAGGGCTGCGATCAGCAATGATCCGCCATCCGCAAAACGTAGGCCGCTAAACAGATAGCTGGCAACCCAGAGGGATAAAGAGGTTAAACCCCATTGGACTAAAAACGGTACTAAGTTACCCATGATGAGCTCCCTTTCGATGGTTTTTCTAAAATCTACATCAATCGTAACTGATTTTTGCAAGGGATTAGGCGGCTAATTTTTGCTTCGAATTTTTAATGGGCTTAAAGTGAATTTCTATATGAGTATTGGTTGCTGCTGCAAGCTTTGTTAAGGTTCTCAGTGATGGTAGTCCGGCACCACTTTCCAGTCTGGCTATCGCAGATTGAGATGTACTCATGAGTGCTGCCAGCTCTTCCTGGGACAATCCACGTTTCATGCGCGCCTCGATCACCTCTTGAGCAATTTCAAATTTCACGCGAGATTCATCGTAAGCCTTTTTATACTCAGGATTTTTAATCCACTTTTTATGTAAATTGGAAATCTTCGTCATATTAAATTTGCCTGTTTGGCCCTTTTTTCGGCAATCGCTAAAGATGCAGATGGGGTTTTCTGTGTTTTTTCATAAACACATGCAGTACGATAATTTTTTTCCCACTCGCATAAATATAAATGCCTCTTGCAATGCCATCCCTGCCAGAGATTCGTATTTCCCAAAATTTAGCACCTAAGGATTTGATATGAGGCATGCCAACATCCCGAGGACCAAACTGCTCAATCAATCCGGAAACTCTAATAAAGCGACTTCTGATATCCGCTGGAAGTGCTTCGAGCTCTAAATCAACCGTGGTATTTAAGGTATGCACGATCCATTTAGTCGTCCATAAATTATATCAAAAATGATATAACTTTATTAATAATTAATCAAGGGCTTTAATAATGTGGGGGTATTTCATCTTTTGGGTTATTGCTGCCTGCGCCATCCCCGCTGCTAGCCTGTTCTTTGATCGACTTCAGTTCTCGATACAGAAATTCAATTTGCTGCTGTTGCTTGTAGATCGTCTGATTGAGTTGATCAATAAGATCTTCCGTAAAGCTCAGCTTGATTTCAAGGTTGGTGATGCGATCTTCCGTCATTTCAAATCCTCTATCTTTATCTTAGGCATCGACTAACTCAAATCGACCATCTTCCATCTCTGCCTTGGGTCTAATCCAAAAATCATGCGATTGTAAAGATTCATAGACATAGGCTGGCTCAAGGTTGGATTCAGTATTGGCTAGTAACACCACCTTATAAAACCCGCCAGTCTTGATGTGCTTCAACTTACTGCCCGGCTTAAAGAGGCCGTCATCGGCATCGGCCATTTTTGGTTTGCTCATGTCAAAAAGGTGCTTTCTCAGTATGATCTAAGGATGACAAATTGCGTCCCGTACTCCATTCTAGATATATCTCCAATCCCCCAGGGATTTACCGCTGCAGATGCCTTGCGAAACTCTTTAGATGTTGCGCAGCATGCAGAGAATTGGGGTTATACCCGCTATTGGGTAGCGGAGCATCACAATATGACCGGTAACGCCAGTTCAGCGACGGCAGTCTTGGTGGGCTATATTGCTGCGGGCACAAAAACTATTTTGGTTGGGTCGGGCGGGGTGATGCTGCCTAACCATGCTCCATTAGTCATTGCAGAGCAGTTTGGCACGCTGGTATCGATCTATCCTGGTCGTATTGAGTTGGGATTGGGTCGTGCCCCAGGCACCGATCAGATGACGGCAAGAGCCTTACGTCGAGATTTACTGGGGGGTGATGACCGCTTTCCGCAGGATGTGCGTGAGTTGCAGCACTATTTTGGGCCGATTCAGGAGGGGCAGGCTGTCAGGGCGATTCCGGGCGCTGATACTGAGGTGCCTATTTGGATATTGGGCTCCAGTCTATATGGCGCTCAATTGGCTGCTTACTTTGGCTTACCTTATGCGTTCGCCTCACACTTTGCTCCCGAGCAATTGCTTGATGCCATGCCGATCTATCGTGAGATGTTTAAGCCTTCGGATAAGTTGGCTAAACCCTATTCAGCATTTTTGATGAATGTCGTGGCTGCTGATACCGATGAGGAAGCAAGTTACTTATTTACTACCTTGCAACAAAATGTGATTCGGATGCGTCGTAACACCCGAGGACAATTACCGCCGCCAATAGAGAGTCTGGACGACTTTTGCGAGCCTCATGAAAAAGTCACTGCGACTAATGCCTTGCGCTGTTCAGCCGTCGGGTCTATGCAGACGGTAAGAAACGAGATGCAACGTTGGCTAGATTTAACTGGCGCCAATGAAATTATTATCACCGGCCAAATCTTTGATCATCAAGCACGCTTGAAATCGTTTGAGATTGCTGCTGAAGCGGCTAAGGGTCTGCGCTTTAGCTCTACAGTTTGAAGGCTTGGTAGTCGCTGGTAATGAGAATGCCTTCTGGAGCTGCTCGATTGGCGAGCTGGAGTACTGCATTGTCTTTACTAATCAGTATCGTGGGCCTGAGTTGATAGGCTAAATCCAAAAAGATTTGATCATCTGTATCTCGGCATTTCCAGGGCGCAGGTGCCAAGTTGGAATCGTCCACTTGCTGTGCGTTGGATTTCCATTGAGCCAGAATAGCCAACTGAGTTTCCTCATCAAGCTTAAAGAGAGGGCGCGAGAGAACATCAGCAAATTCTGCAAGCGTCTTCTGACTAGCCACAGCCTGAATACGCCGCCCCAGAATTGCTTGTTTTAGATCAACAGCCCTTTCATCATTGAAGACAAAAATATCGAGCAAGATATTGGTGTCTAAAACTACAGGCTTCATTGTTGCTGGCTGCGCCAAATCTCAGGGGTGATGGTGACTTGGCCCATATCTGAAGATACATAGGCTTCGCCATCTTGAATATTGACATGCAGAACCATGCTGCGTTCCACTAACTTATTGAGTTCCTTGGCCTGCTCTGCCGGAATGGAGATGACTTGGAGATTGCGTGCACGAGTCAGCTTGTTGGCAATGCCATCCCACCAGATCTTGCTAGTGTGTCCACCATAGCAATAGACGATCACTTGATCAGATCGCCCACAGGCTTTGAGGATACGCCGCTCATCTGGCTGACCAATTTCAATCCAGAGCTTAATGGCATCGGTGAGATCCTTCACCCAGAGATCTGGCTCATCCGTATCGCTTAGGCCTTTAGTAAAGGCCAAATCTTCTTGGGCTTGCAGGGCAAAGGCAATAATGCGAACCATCATCCGCTCTTCAGTTTCTGATGGATGCTTGGCGATGGTGAGGGAGTGACTGCCGTAATAGTGGCGGTCGGAGTCTGCGACGTGGACGTCGGCTTTGTGGATAGTTGCGCGTAGAGCCATGGCGCATTATCGCCTTTAAACTGTGCTTACCCGCCTCTGCCAGTATTATTTCGAAAATCACCCCCATTTACTGTGTATCGTAGAACCCATGATCCGTATTACTGAACTTCGCCTACCTATTAGCCATGCCCCAGAGGCATTGGAAGAGGCGATTTTGACGCGTTTGAATCTCCAGCCTGAAGACTTAATTCGGACCGATATCTTTAAGCGTAGTTATGACGCCAGAAAGAATGTGGCTCTGGCCTTTATCTATACCGTCGATTTATCGGTAAAGGATGAAGAAAAATTACTCAAGCAATTTGCGAATGATGTACATGTGCGGCCATCCCCAGATACGAGCTATCACTTTGTGGCAAACGCCACCCAAGTCAAGGCGGACAGTTTTGAGCGCCCGGTAGTCGTCGGTTTTGGGCCTTGTGGAATTTTTGCTGCTTTAGTGTTGGCACAGATGGGCTTTAAGCCGATCGTACTGGAGCGAGGTAAGAAAGTGCGTGAGCGCACCCAGGATACTTGGGGTCTTTGGCGTAAGAATGTACTGAACCCCGAGTCCAATGTCCAGTTTGGTGAGGGTGGAGCGGGTACGTTTTCTGACGGCAAGCTTTATAGTCAAATTAAAGATCCCAAGTTTTACGGTCGCAAAGTGATTAGTGAGTTTATTAAGGCGGGTGCTCCAGAAGAAATTCGTTATGTAGCCAAGCCCCATATCGGCACTTTCCGCTTAGTTGGCGTAGTTGAAAAAATGCGCCAAGAAATTATCGAGCTTGGTGGAGAAATTCGTTTCTCACAAAAGGTGACTGGTTTTGACATTCAAGATAATCAGATCACGGGCATCAAAATAGAAGGGCAGCCTGATTTAGCTGCTAATCATGTGGTGCTCGCTTTAGGCCATAGCGCACGCGATACCTTTGAGGCACTGCATGCGGCTGGTGTTTATATGGAGGCGAAACCATTTTCGGTAGGCTTCCGCATTGAGCACCCACAGTCACTGATTGATAAGGCTCGCCTGGGGCCACATGCGGGTAATGAGCTCATTGGCGCAGCTGACTATAAGTTAGTTCACCATGCCAAGAATGGTCGCGCGGTCTACAGTTTCTGTATGTGCCCGGGCGGCACAGTGGTTGCCGCTACATCTGAACCCAATCGTGTGGTGACGAATGGGATGAGTCAATACTCACGCAATGAGCGCAATGCCAACGCTGGCATTGTTGTCGGAATTACCCCCGAAGACTACCCAGGCGGCCCTTTGGCTGGGATTGAGTTTCAGAGGGCCTTGGAATCAAAAGCATATGAGCTGGGCGGGTCGACCTATGAAGCGCCTGGACAGCTCGTGGGAGACTTCTTGGTGGGCAAGGCTTCTACAGAATTTGGCAGCGTGATGCCGTCCTATAAGCCTGGAGTTCACCTGACCGATCTGGCAGACTCCTTGCCTGCTTATGCAATTGAAGCGATTCGAGAGGCTATCCCTGCGTTTGAGAAGCAGATTAAAGGCTTTTCGATGAAGGATGCTGTGCTGACTGGCATTGAGACGCGAACATCTTCTCCATTGCGCATTACAAGAGGCGCAAATTTTCAGAGCCTCAATATCAAGGGTTTATATCCTGCGGGTGAGGGTGCTGGCTATGCTGGTGGAATCTTGTCGGCAGGGGTGGATGGGATTAAAGTAGCAGAAGCAGTTGCACTTGACTATCTTTCCCAATAATTCAATAGACTAATTTCTGATGAGTTCAGTAGGTTCTGTGGCTAGCTCAAATGAAAAAGAAGTACTTTTTCATCCAGAGCTATTGCAAAAGTTTGACATCAATGGACCGCGCTATACCTCATATCCCAGCGCCGATCGTTTTCATGGTGAATTTGGTGAGGCGGATTATTTGGGTGCATTACAGCGTGTGGCTAAAGTAAACAAACCACTGTCGCTATATTTTCATTTGCCGTTTTGTCCCAACATTTGTTACTACTGTGGTTGCAACAAAATCATCACAAAAGACCACGGACGTAGCGCTAAGTACATCAAGTATTTAGCCAAGGAAATGGCGATGGTTTGCGCCGCCATGGGTACTCAGGGAAAAATTCCTGTGACTCAGTTGCACTGGGGCGGTGGCACTCCCACATTTTTATCCCATGAAGAGATGATTGAGTTAATGCATCACACGCGTGAGCATTTTGATTTACTTCCTGGTGGTGAGTATTCGATTGAGATTGATCCTCGCCGCGTGACCGAGGCTGATATTGCCTTACTGGCTGAGTTGGGTTTTAACCGTATCAGCCTTGGAGTACAAGACTTCAATTTAGAGGTTCAGCAAGCAGTGCATCGCGTACAAACCATTGAAGAGACTCAGGCAGTCATGGATTGGTCCAGGCAGTATGGATTTAAATCCAGAAGCGTAGATCTGATCTACGGGCTACCTAAGCAAACACCAGAGACCTTCAAAGAGACTGTCGATGCAGTACTGAAGATGAGTCCAGATCGCCTCTCTGTCTATAACTATGCACATTTGCCTCACATCTTTAAACCTCAGCGCCGAATTGACGAGGCTGATTTACCAGGCGCTGCGGATAAGCTCGACATTCTGTCTAATACGATTGAGCGATTGGGCGAGGCAGGGTACGTGTTTATTGGTATGGACCACTTTGCTAAGCCGGATGATGAGCTGGCAATTGCTCAAAAAGAAGGAAAGTTACACCGTAATTTTCAGGGCTACTCCACTCAGGCGGAGTGCGATCTACTGGCCTTTGGTATTTCCTCTATTGGGAAGGTCGACGATAGCTACTCTCAAAATGTCCGCACCCTGGATGAATACTATGCGGCGATTGATGATGGTCATCTACCAACGCTTCGGGGTCTACAGCTAGATACAGATGATTTACTCCGCCGTGAGTTGATTGGTGAGTTGATGTGCCAATTTGCTCTAGATACAGAGCAGTTTGCTCAATCCCATCACATCGATTTCTCAAGTTATTTCAAAACGGAGATTGAGGAACTCAAACATCTAGAGGATGCTGGCCTCCTCGAGTGGCAGGGCGCTACGATTGTTGTACCCATCAAAGGTAGATTGCTAGCCAGACGTGTAGCGATGACCTTTGACCGTCATCTCAGGGAGTCTCTGGCTAGAGGCACTTACTCCAAGGTGCTTTGATCAAAAAAGTCTGACAACCCGAACTATTTGATCTAGATCAAAAACTCATAAAAACAGTGTTGCTTTTAAGCCCATAAAAAATTTCAGTAGCTACTGCATTTGATTTACATCAAATTGCCGCCCCAACATCACTTTGAAAATAGAGTCATCAAATTGATAACAGAAAAGGGGTACATCATGCGTATTAAAACTCTAGTAGCAGCCATGGCAGCAGTCGCTTCATTAGCTCCAATCGCCGCTCACGCACAAGCAGCAGAAGAAAATCCTTGGATGGTTCGTATTCGTGCAGTGTCGGCTAATTGGCAAAATGGCCAATCCGGAAATGCTTCTACCTATGACATCAAAGCTCAAAATCAATGGCTGCCAGAGTTTGATGTGAGCTATTTCTTTACCAAAAATATTGCTGCTGAGTTAGTGTTAACTTATCCGCAAAAGGTGAACATTGTTTCCAATGCAGTGCCCGGAACTACTGGATCAATTACAGCACTTCCACCTTCATTACTGTTGCAATATCACTTTACCGAGTTGGGCGCTTTTAAACCTTACGTTGGTGCAGGTGTGAACTACACCATTTTTGGCAATCGTTCCAATTTTCCTCAGTTAAATAATGGCCTGACAGTATCGAATACTAGTTTTGGTGTGGTTGGTCAAATTGGTGCCGATTACATGTTGGATAAAAATTGGGGCTTAAACCTTGATGTGAAATACGCCACTATGTCTACAGTTACCAATGCCAATAGTGCCGCACCGTCATTAGGTACTGGCAAGTTGACTTTGAACCCATGGATGCCAGCTGTTGGCGTGACTTACAAGTTCTAAGTCCTTGGTTCTGAGTTCTTGAGATAGGGCCCTTCAGGGGCTCTATTTTTTTGTCAATCACTTATTGAGTTAAGTGATTGATGAGCCTCTCAAACTTGGCATCATCAAAGTGCTGATTATCAAACCGCTGTATTGCAATGTGATTGGGCGGCTCAACTCTACGCTTGGTGTATTGATCCCAATGCTGGAGTTTCCATTCATCTCTGGGGTCAGCGCGTTTTTCCATACGCTGCTTTGCTTCATTTGCGTCAAGATCAATCCAAGCGATTTTGATACTAGATGCGCTAGGCACTCCCAGATCTTCTGGGTTAAACATTCTGCCGCTTTGGATCTCCCTAGAAAACGGACCCACCAGGATGACGTTCACCCCGAGTTGAAGATTCTCTTTAGCAATTGCGATGAGTCCGGCGTACTCCCAATCTCTCAGAGTCTGGAGATAAAAAGGGCTATCTCGATCATTGGGGCTATTGGACGTGAGCTCCATGACATGTGCGCTATAGGCCCCGTATACCGTATCTTTGTCTAAAAAGAAAAAGTCCTCACCCGTCTTCTCGATGATGAGGGGCAAAGCCTTTTTGGCTAAAGTGGTTTTACCTGTGCCTGCATGGCCTGCAAAGAGGATAAGTCGCGGTGCGGCAGGGCTGAGCTTACAGGTCATTTATCGCTTTATTTGGGATATTGCTTGAGTAAATTCTACTTCTGAATCCCATGTTTATTAGAAATATCACCACTTTGAGTGAAGTGACGATAATGTCGCCATGGCTTTAATCGTACTCACTGATGCAAAACTGGCTTTTGGCCACGTTGACCTCCTCGCAAACACGGCTTTCTCATTGGAATCTGGGGAACGTGTTGGCTTAATTGGCCGTAATGGCACTGGAAAATCTTCCTTATTGAAGATCTTGGCCGGCATAGAAAAAATGGATGATGGCTTGCTGCAATATCAGCAAGGCCTCCGTATTGCCTACGTTCCCCAAGAGCCGATATTTGAAGCGGAGGAGACTGTGTTTGATGCAGTGTCCAAAGGTGTTGCTCAGGCTAAAGCATTACGAGAGGAGTATGAAGCTCTCAGCATCGGGGAGTGGGATGATGCTGCCCACCATCGCCTTGATGAAGTGCAGTCCCAACTAGAGGCTCTCAGTGGCTGGAATTGGGAGCAGCGCGTTCACGAAACTCTCGATCGCTTGCATTTGGAGGCTGATCTCAAAATTAGCACCCTCTCTGGAGGCACTAAGAAGCGCGTTGCGCTGGCACGTGCTCTGGTGGAGATGCCCGATGTATTGTTGCTCGATGAGCCTACCAACCATTTGGATTTAGATTCGATCTCTTGGTTAGAGGGCTTATTAAAAGAGTACAAAGGGTCAGTGATATTAATTACCCATGATCGTGCTTTCTTGGACAATGTCTGTACGCAGATTGTTGAGCTTGACCGCGGGATATTGCGCACTTACCCAGGTAATTTCTCGGCCTACGAAGTATTAAAAGATCAGGAAATGAATTCTGAATCTCTGGCTAACGCGCGAGCAGATAAATTGCTTGCACAAGAAGAGGTTTGGATTCGTAAGGGTGTTGAGGCTCGGCGTACTCGCAGCGTTGCACGCATTGCCCGTCTAGAAAATCTCCGAACTAGTCGCTCACAAAGACGGGATGCGATTGGGCAGGTCAAGCTTGCGGTCTCCGCCGGCGATAGAAGTGGCAAGATCGTAGCCGATCTTCAAAATGTCTCTAAGTCTTATGGCCGTCCTATTGTGCAAGACTTCACAGCAACGATTTTGCGTGGTGATAAGGTGGGCTTCTTAGGTCCCAACGGCGCTGGCAAGACAACGCTGCTGAAATTAATTCTCGGCACTATTGCACCAGACTCTGGAACTGCAACGATGGGCACTCGGATTGAGGTTGCTTACTTTGATCAGATGCGCGAAGGCCTTGATCTCAATGCATCGCTCGAGGACTACATTAGCCCGGGTAGTGAGTGGATTGAAATCAACGGCAATAAGAAGCACGTCAAGAGTTACTTGAGTGATTTCTTATTTGCACCAGAGCGCACTAATTCACCGGTCAGCACCTTATCTGGTGGTGAGCGTAATCGCTTATTGTTGGCACGCTTATTTGCAAGACCTGCCAACGTCTTGGTGTTGGATGAGCCGACCAATGACTTGGATATTGATACTCTTGATTTGCTCGAGCAATTACTCCAAGACTATAAGGGCACTGTCTTTTTAGTCAGTCATGATCGTTACTTCTTAGATAACGTAGTGACCAGCATTATCGCCAATGAAGGCGATGGATTCTGGCGCGAGTACGAGGGCGGTTACGAAGACTGGAAGATTCAAAAGGCACGCTCAGATAAAATTCGCGCTGCCAATGGTGGCGCCAAGGCGGTTGAGAAAACAGAATCCAAGCCAGCAGCAAAAGCTGAGCCTAAGACTGAGCCTAAGCCCGTAGTTGCAAAGAGCGGCACGCAAAAGCTCAATGGCAAAGAGCGTCAAGAGCTCGAGGCTTTGCCTTTGCAAATTGAAGTGCTAGAGACAGAGCAGGCTGAGATTGGCATTGCGATGAGTAATCCAGATCTGTATAAGAATGAGCCTGAGCTAGCTGCAAGTATGCAGGCCCGACTATCTGAAATTACCGCTGATCTAGATACCAAGTTGCAACGCTGGGAATTATTGCTAAGTCGCTCGGAATCTTGATGTAATAGCTCTGAATCCTGAGTGTTTCAGCAGTGGAATGTAGAAGCAAGTTATTGGATTACGGTCAATGCTTGTTGACTCCATTTGCGGATGCATCGGCAAGCGTTTCAAACCGCTTTTGTCCAAGCTTGGTCAGCTGTACGTATTTTGCTCGACTGTCATTAGAGCTCCAAAAAGAAATCATTTTCTTTTGTTTCAATTTTTTCAGTGCAGCATGAATGGTTGCCTGGGAGGCAATCTCCCGATGCGAGAGAATATCGCCAACCTTAGGCGTGAGATTGGCGGTCAGGGAAAGAAAAACCACATTCAAAACATCTACTTGAATGTGATCCAAGCCATACCTCTCATTGAGGCTGGACTCCAGCTTGAGATATTTTATGTAAGCTAAAAGCTTAGCGGTAATGTCGATTTTAAGAACCTTTAAAACAATAATAATTGATTAAAGCAAAATATAATGTATCCTATTTTATGTATTTCATAATATGAAAGCCTTCACAAATGACCGATGAGCATGAAGAAAAAACTGTGAGATTGCTCAATATCATCGATCAAATAGCGCTTGCAGATGGGTCTGATCACCATAAGGACCTACCTTTTACAGTCGACGATGGTGGGGTTGTGAAGCTCAGCAGCATCCTATATAAGGAATTATCAAAGCCTGAAAATGAAGATTTATTGGGGTGGGCCCATGAAAATCTAGTCAATCTATTCGAGTAGTATTTAAGTAAAGAGGCTGGAATGCCGTCAATTGATACGAAAAAAATACGTAATCAATACTTATTATTGTATTTATTCACCATCCTCATCACTGGGGCTGGATCGTTTTATGCGCTTTACTCCAGCTATGTTAGTTACGAAATTCGGGTCTCTAATGAGCTGCTAAGAGAGGCTAACATTACCAATGTGCACATAGAGGGCTCTCTCGCTAGCGCACAAAATGTTTTGGAATATGACCTAGCCAAAATCACTGAGCAATTAAATGCTGGTCAACTCACAAAGGAATCTGCTTATAAGGCAATGGCTTTAGGGCAGCGAGTGTTTAATACCTTTATTGCTGATAAATCCTTTTTACTAACACTCTATGTTGATGAGCAAGGAGTCCTCCGGGCTACAAATAATAGTGCGGAGGTAGATCCAATCAATTTAGCTGATCGACGCTATTTTCAGGTGTTGAAAAATAATCCGCATAGGCCTTTTGTTGTCGGAAATTTGGTGGTTGCTCGCACTACTGGGCAATTCACTTTTCACATCGCTAAATCCATTGTTGACAAAAAAGGTAAATTTCGCGGTGTTCTTGTTCAGCAGTTGGTGGCCAATAATATTGCTAAAACGCTAAAAAAGTCATTGGATGGTTTATCCGATCTTCAAATACTGGTGCATGTTGAAGGTGGTAATGTGGTCTTTGTCTATCCGGAGCTAACTAAAGAAGATGAAATTCAATCGGTAACCAGTCAAGGACTATCTGAAATTATCCGCCGTGATGGTGGGCATAGTAAGGTGATGTATATCCCAAGCTCAGAAGAAGTTCCTCACGCCCGATATCTAGCTTACGCAATTTCTGAAGCGCACAATCTAGAAACCAGTGTTTCCATTCCCAGAAGTTCACTGCGGCTATCATTTTTTAGGGAGGCCTACCACTTAATTTTATATATATTGCTTTCAGGAATAGCAATTACAGTTGTGGTGTGGCGATTTTATTTATATGCAGTAAGAAATAGCATGGCTATGGAACTTTCCTATTCTGATGAGCTTACGCAGCTTAAAAATCGAAGAGCCTTGGATGCTGAGCTTCCGGCATTATGGAAAGAGTCGATGCGCTCTAAAAATCCCATTAGTGCACTTTTTATCGACATTGATCATTTCAAGATTTTTAATGACAACTATGGGCATGATTGTGGTGATGTCGCGTTAAAAGCTGTCGCGCTTGCGATTTCTGCCTGCGTCACTCGTCCCTTGGATATTTGTTGTCGCTGGGGTGGCGAAGAGTTTGCAGTAGTGCTCCCCAATACCGATGAGGCTGGAGCCGTCATCTTGACGAACCAGATTATGGATGCAGTGCGCGCTATTCGATTTGAATTTATACCTGATATCACCCCCCATATCTCAATCAGTGTTGGAGTGGTGACCATTATTGTGACTAAGGATAATGAGGGTGATAATTTGATTGATATGGCCGACAAGGCAATGTACAAGGCGAAGCAGGGCGGTCGCAATAGATACGTTATTTACACCAAATAGATTCATTCATATTAGTGGGCTATCCTGCGCCTCGATTGGTGGCGGGAAATCAATGGGGAACATTTTTTGATTAAGGCATCTACATCAACAATGGCGAAAAAGATCTTGTGATTATCATTCCCGATATCCCCGCAAGCAGTTAGTTGATCAAAGTCTTGGGGGTCATCGTGATCCAAGGAGCGGCATAGCGGTAATCCGAGATAAATCTGTGTGTTAAGGCTTTTTAATTATTTAATATATTATGAAAATCATAAATGATAAAGCTTACAGGAGCTAAATAAGCACGATCTCTAAGGGGGCGCTTATCTATGAGCAACATATGACAGAGCGGTATTTGGATTCAGATAACAACTCACCATCACTTTTCTATGGCCTATCGTGGCCTTTAATCGTGGGCATTATTGCCTGTATTGGTTTATTGACTTTATCCTCCTGGCACACTTCAGTCGATCCGGATACCTACATGCATCTGTCTATAGGCCAATGGATACTAGATCATCGGTCTATTCCTGCTGTAGATATTTATTCCCACACGATGCGAGGTGGGGCTTGGACTGCGCATGAGTGGCTATCAGAATGCATTCTTGCTACGTTTTATGATTTGGGCGGTTGGTCGGCGTTAGTGATGCTGGTAGCGTTGATGCTTGCGCTCACGCTGGCATTGCTTCTGCGCTTCTTGCTAAAACGTGTTCCTCCAATATATGCCATCTTTTTTACCGCCATAGCTTATTCAGCGCTTGCAAATCATTTGCTGATTCGGCCTCATGTTTTATCGTGGCCCCTGCTATTGGTTTGGTGCAGTGTTCTGATCAATGCCTCAGAAAAGCGGCGGGGCCCATCTTGGTTCTTATTGCCGCTCATGGTGTTGTGGGCTAATTTGCATGGTAGCTTCGTATTTGGCTTAGCGATTGCTATTCCGTTGGGTGTTCAGGCTTTATGGGACTGCCTCCCGTCAAAACGCATGCCATTATTTCGAGAGTGGATTATTTTTTGGTTATTAGCCGTGGGGGCATGCATATTAACTCCGCTCGGCTGGGAGGGCCTGCTATTTCCTTTTTCTCTATTTAAATTAAGTCATCTGGGTGCGATTACCGAATGGATGCCATATGAGTTTATTGGTTTGGGTGGTCTTGAGATCACATTGGCAAGTTATTTCATATTAGCTCTAATGGGATTTATCCAAATCCGATTCATTCATGCGCTACTCATCGTGGGCTTGCTTTATCAGGCACTAACACACAATCGCTATGTTTCTATTTTCGGATTGATGACTCCTTTGCTGATTGCCAGTTCATTTGGCAGGAAATATTTTTTGGTAAACGGGCCAAACACCTCAAAGATAGATCAATTTTTTGAGCGAGCCTCAGGCTTTGCCACCAAAAAAGCAATTGGTATAGGCGGCTTGGTAATACTGAGCGCAACAATCATCAGCGCGTTTTTCAATCATCATGCGCCTTCTAAGTTGGTCCACCCCATTGATGCGGTAGATTTTGCAGTAAGCCAGGGTATTAGTGGTCCCGTTTTAAACACTTATGAATTTGGCGGTTACTTAATCAATCGCGGTATTCCAGTCTTCATTGATGGCAGGGCTGACTTGTATGACGAAAAGGTGCTTGGACCATATTTGGAGGCCATTCGAGATGGTAATCCTGGTGCTCTAGATAAGGTGATCCAGTCCCATGGAATTACGTGGGTATTGATACGCCCAGAATCACCTGCAAGAGCCTATTTTGATAGTCATCCGCAATGGAAAAATAGGTATGAGGATAAGACTGCCATCATCTTCACTTTGGCTCCCTCAGAGGGTGGTTTAGCAAGGCCGGCACCATAGTCCCCGATATGAGATTACGCCAACTGTCATCTGCTATGTTCAGGGTGCTTATATTGCTTGTCAGTAGCCTTTTCTTATCTGCGTGTGACAAAGCTGTATTCCCTGTGTATTGGTTATGTGAGGGCAGTTCAGAGCAGATCGTTTATAACTCTAGCGCAATCGCATTAGAAAAATACCAAGGCAAAGGCCCCTTAATGCTAGAGATATGGGGAGGTCAGATTTTTCAATTTCTTCAGGGAAGCTTCAGTGGTGCTTATGTTATCTGTCATCAAGAGAAAAATATATCCCATATGGATTTTCGTCTCAATGGATGTGAAAAGATCGCCGACATAGATCGCAGAGGAATGCTTAACCTCAATACTGGTGAGCTTCTGATGAGTGAGGTACGCATACAGGGCGACCGTCTCATTCAAAATAAGGGTCGATATCAGTGCCGCAAAAAAGGGCTTACATTTAGCTTTTCAGAGTTTAATCATGAATAGTCGCAGCCTCTCAATCGTACGGTTTATTGCACTTGCACTTTGTATTGAAGTACCACTCATCTTGTCGTACTTTTGGATGACTGGAGATTTTTCAGTACCGCGCTTTAATGAATGGCCTATCTCTGAATGGTTAATTAATTATCAGGCTGGTTTCATCCGCAGAGGCTTGTTGGGTGAGGTCTTGTTAAGGATATATAGCCCTAGCAGTTTAATTAGGCCGCTGTATATTGCGATGTTTTTTTCCTATGCAATTTATACAAGTACTTTTATTCTGGTGTACCTAAAGTCTGGCATCCGAAACACGAATGTATTGCTGGTAGCCGTATTGATTCAGGGCGGTATATTCCACATGGGCATGACTTCAGACTTTTATACCCGAAAAGAAAATATTTTCCTTATTTTTTTTGCTATTCAATGCCTGCTTTATCTCCAAATTAAATCTGCATCGTTTGCTATGCAAAAGTATTGGCTTGGAATTTATCTTGCCTCTCTGTTTATTTTCACTCCCAGTCTAGTGTTGGTGCATGAGGCATATATTTTTCTGAGCTTTCCGATATCAGCGCTACTGCTATGGATACTCGCGCTAGAAAGGCCTCAGGATCGATATTTACGAGCGGCAGTGGGCTTGCTTTTCTGTGAGACCTTGATCGTATTTTTGATTTGCTCAGTCTTTCACGGTGATCTTGCTATGAGCCAATTGATTTGGGATTCTTTGCCATTGACAGATCGTTTACAGCTATCGCCGGCAGCGCCGTACTCTACTTTTGGGGCTATCGGATCTCTTGGGTGGGGATTAAATCAACACTTGAGTACTTTGTATGGAGTCGTCAGCTCTGGTGGTATTTTTATATGGATCTTTTTTGCTTTTGGCAATGCACTAGTTTTAACGTATATATATATTGCAATTGACCCGCCAAAGATTAATGGCTCATCTACACAATATCTACATTGGATACTTGTTGGCTCTTTAGTCTTGATGCCCATGTTTTTAGTGGGTTCTGACTGGGGAAGGTGGATTGCTTCGATCTCTAATCAACTCATCTTACTGATGTTTGTTTTGCATCGATCTGATATGTTTTTTAAACCCGACGTGAATCCCATATCGATACAACTAAGCTTATTCAAGGGATTCAGAGGCAGGGCATTTCTTTTTTCGCTATGCGTAAGTTATGGCCTTATTTTCCAAATGCCAGAATGTTGCGCAGACCCCAGGACAATCTTCGCTCCTTACATGACCTACTTTAGTTTTTGAATGCTGCATTAGGGTTTCCCCTCGATTTTTTTCCAGCATTGATTTGACTTAGATCAATTTCCCCTTCCAATTCGATTGGAAATTAAGTTAAGATTCAGTTGTATGCTTAATTATGAAATATATAAGTTATAAGATGTAAATGAAGGAAGCAATACTTTTTATAAAGGAAATTAATGATGTCAAACTTTATTTTGAAATTTAAAGGATTTTTTTCAGACTTAGCAAAGCGTGAAGAGGGTGTTACGGCAGTTGAATATGCCCTGATTGCCGCCGGAATTGCAATTGCTATCGCGGTCGTGGTTGGAACCTTGGGTAATGCTATTTCCGCTACATTCCAATCTGTGGTTAGCAAGCTTTAATTTTTTTAGCAATTACACCAAAGTGTGAGTTGGTGTAATTGCATTTAGAGTTTAGACGCGCGTCTTTTATCGATGCTCAGATAGGGTAATAGAACCGATCTTCGCAGCATAAAGGCCGCTAGAGAGGGTTTGGTTGGATGAATGCAACGGCTCCATTTTTGGTGATTCTTTTATTAGCAGCGTTTGTAGATTTGCTAACAAATAAAGTACCAAACATTCTTATTCTCCCGAGTCTGCTTTTAGCTTTTCTCTTGTCATATATGAATGGGGGCGCAGGATTGTTACTCAACTCCATATTTGGTGCCTGTGTTGGCTTTCTAGTATTGCTCTATCCCTATTCCAAATCGTTGATTGGGGCGGGGGACGTTAAGTTAATGGCTGTAGTTGGAGCTTTTTTAGGACCCAAGCTAGCTCTATTGGCATTTTTATATACCTCTGTATTTGGTGGCCTGATTGTGCTGGTTTACCTTGCTTATAAAGGACTCTTGGCTCAGTCATTCCGCAGGGTTATGAGTTTGCAATTTAGCAGCGCCCGCATTCCATATGCATGTGCTATTTCTGCTGGATCCTGTTTTACCCTTTTTAATCTGAATTATCCATAAAAATGCAAAATAGACGCATTCTGATCACTCTCATTGTTGCTTCAGTGTTGGGCTTACTGGCGCTCTTGTTTACCTCTTTTATTATGAAGGAAGACGACGCCTCGAAGACGGTGGTAGCAGTAACTGCTGGCGAAAATATTGCAATGGGAACGCCTATCTCCCTCTCGCAATTAAAGCTGGTTAAATTGACGGCGGCTAATCAGCCGATTGGTGTCATTCGTAATATGGAGGACATCATCGGCAGAATCCCTAATGTCAATATTGCTGCTGGTGAAATCATTACCGATCGTATGTTGTATTCCGCCAATTCCTCTTCTGGTATGGCTTTTGCTATTGCTACAGGTAAGCGGGCGATGACAATGGGTGTTAATGAGGTATCGAATGTGGCTGGGTTTGTAACGCCCGGCAGTTATGTTGATGTCTTGTTTAGTAGTAAGGATGATGTAGGCCACTTTAATTCTAGAATTATCCTGCAGCGGATACTCGTTCTGGCGGTAGCACAAGATCGAGTAGTGCCAGAGGACACTAAGCCACGACTGGTAAGTTCGGTGACTTTGGAGCTCACTCCTCAGCAAGTTGAAGCATTGGATGCCGCTCGTTTAGCTGGCAACATTTCCCTTGTATTACGTAATCAGACAGAGGGATCCTCTGCTGTGGAAACCACTCAAACTCGCACCTCTAGTGAAAATGGGGTTGAGGTGATTCGCGGGACTTCTGTGCGCGTGGAATCTGGATTGGGTCATTAATATGAATATTTTGAATAAAACCAATGTCTGGCTCAGCATCCTCTCTTTCATTTGGATGTTGATGGTGCCAAACCATCTGTTTGCTGCTGATGCGGAAGTGATTAAAGAGGTGGGCAAAGTGTCTAGTATTGAGATCGCCCTCGGAAAATCTCGCCTGTTTAAATATGCCCAGCCCATTACCAGAATTTCAGTAGGGGATGCGGGGATCGCGGATGTGATGGTGGTCAGCCCAAATCAAATTTACTTGGTAGGAAAAAAAGTTGGCGCTACTAATGTTTTTTTATGGCATGCCAACGGTAACATTTCTACTTTAGATATTGCGGTTGGAGCTGATGTTGCCTCTCTTCAGAGTCTGCTCGCAAAATTGATGCCGGGAGAAAAAAATATCCGTGCATCCTCAGCTGGGGAGTCCTTGGTACTGAATGGACAGGTCTCGGATTCAATGAAGGTGCAACAGGCGATGCTCATTGCCCAGGAATACACTGGCAAAAAAGCGCTCAATATGATGACTACCGATCATCTCCCTCAGGTGCTCATTGAGGTCAAAATAGCGGAAATTGATAAGGCCATATCTGATTCTTTAGGGCTACAGGTACAGGGCTCGAATTTTTCTTTCAATATGCTCAATGGAGCTACTGCCCCATTAGGGTTTGCTGCTAATGCTACTGGTACCGTGGGTACAACTAATGCTTGGTTACAGGCGCAGATCAATAGTGGCCTAATAAAGATTTTGGCTGAGCCTAACATCATGGCTATCAGTGGACAGGAGGGAGAATTTCTCTCTGGGGGTATCGTATTTTTACCTGTCCCGCAATCCAGTGGAACTGGTGGCGCTGTGATTACTCTGCAGGCGCAAAATTATGGAGTAGGCGTTAAATTTACCCCCACGGTATTGTCTGAAGGGCGCATCAATTTAAAGGTAAGTCCGCAGGTGTCAGAAGTCAATACCACAGGAATTACCGTTACTTCTGGCACATCAACGACTGTTCTGCCATCGATTACAACAAGGCAGGCATCTACTACAGTGCAACTGTACGACGGACAAAGTTTTGCTATCGGCGGGCTCATGAAAAATAATGTGGCCGAAGTCATTAGCGCATTTCCGGGTTTAGCCAATTTGCCAGTCATCGGGGCATTGTTTAGAAGTGCTTCATTTAAAGCGGATCGTAGCGAATTATTAATTGTAGTGACCCCACATATTGTTCAGCCCGTGCCAAACAAAATTACGTTACCTACCGATAAATTTACACAACCAACTCAAGCTGAGTTTTTTGTGAATGGCCAATTAGAAGGCTCCAAACCAGAGCTTAAAAATGAAGAGGCTGCTAAATAATGAAACTGAATGTGAACTTTCATCAGACAATAAAAATTCCTCTTGCAATGGTGCTTTTCATGATGTTGAGCGCCTGTCAGTCCATTTGGGATACATCCCCTGAATTTGGATCAACTATCAATGGTGCGATTCAAGATCAATTGGTGAATCCCAATGCACCCGTCGGCAATAAAAAGGTCACCACTGGTCTAGATGGCGGAGCTGCTAAAGGTGCCGTTGATAACTATCAAAAGTCCTTTGAAGTGAGGGTGCCAACCAGCAGTGGTACATACCCAGCAGGGGCTGCGATGGGTACTTCTTCGGGGGCCCGTTAAATGAAGATTGCTGCAATAGCCAGTTCCCAAGAATCGTTGATCAAAATCAAAGAAATTTTGGAGACCAACGCCCATCAAGACCAATTTATATTTCTTGAGCGGCGTGATGGTCAGCTTGATATTGACCGCCTGGATTTATTTTCTACTAATATCCTGCTGATTGATGTTGAAAATATTTCTAAATTAGACTTAAAGGCCATCTCTGCATGCACCAAAGAGCACCCTAATCCAGCCATTATTTTTGCCTCAAGTGATACCAAGAATGGCCAGATGCTCGAGTTAATGCGAGCTGGAGTATCTGAGGTGATCAGCTTCCCTGTATCCGAAGGCGAGCTATTGGGGGCAATCGAAAGATTAAGGTCACGTCGGTATATTTCATCTACCTATCGCCCCAGAGGAAAAATCCTTTCCTTTGTATCGGCAAAAGGAGGGGCAGGAGCGACCTTTATTGCTGGAAATTTAGGCTATGCACTCGCATCTGATTGCAAGCAAAAAGTGCTGTTTATAGATCTGCACATGCAGTTTGGGGATGCCTCCTTTTATTTGATGGAAGCTGCTGGTCCTAGCACTCTCAGCGATGTGATTAGCCAAACGGGTTTGGATTCAACGGTGATCGCTTCAGCTACGGTACAGGTTGCCGATAATTATTATTTGCTCCAGGCGCCTGATAGTCCTGATAAAGCGGTAGGGATCAAGCCACAACATATTGATAATTTACTCACCGTCGCTATTCAGGACTTTGATTACATCATTGTTGATTTGCCAAAGGAAATTGATGCGATCACTATGAAGGTGCTTGACCGGTCCAATAATATTTATGTCGTCTTTCAGCCAGTGATGGCCTATTTAAGAGCATTGACAAAAATCCTGCACTTATTCAATTTGCTTGGATATGAGCCCCAAAAAATTGTGACTGTGGTGAATCGCATGGATAGCGCATCCGCTATTTCATTGGATAAGATGGAAAATGCTATTCAGAAATCTATTGACTGGGTATTTCCAAATGATTTTTTGAATGCGACAGAATCAGCTAATACAGGCATTCCTATTCAAAAGCTCCAGCCTTATGCATCCATCAGCAAGGTGTTCAGTTCGGTAGCGCATGAGATTGCGGAGTTGCAGCCTGCAACTGAACGAGCTGAATCTTGGTTTTCCAAGTGGCTTAAATAATATTGTCTAGGTAGAACATGTCACTGCGCGAGCGTATTCAGGGAAACATTAATAGTAATGGGGACTTCTTGAAGAAAGAACCCTCAAGAGAGGGGGGTGATCAGGGGATTATGAACCTGCGTGCCACTCTGCACAATCGCCTGCTGAAAACCATTGATTTATCTGCAGTGGATCACATGGTTGATTCTGAGTTGAAGGAATATCTCAAGTCTTGCATTCGGAAAATAGTGACCTCTGATCAAATCGTGATCAGCGATGATAATCTCGCACATTTGGTATATGAAATTCAAAATGAAATCATTGGGCTTGGGCCTATTGAACCCCTCATATCTGATCCCTCGATATCGGATATTTTGGTCAACAACTACCGTACGATTTTTGTGGAACGTAAGGGGCGACTTGAGCGCACTAATGTGCATTTCGATAATGATGCACATCTACTCAATGTCATTGAAAAGATTGTTGAAAGAGTAGGTCGTCGCATTGACGAGTCTAGTCCGATGGTTGATGCGCGTTTGCCTGATGGGTCGCGCGTCAATGCGATTATTCCCCCTTTGGCGCTCGATGGGCCAGCCCTATCCATTCGCCGTTTCTCAGAGATTCCCTTGACCGTTTCTAATTTAATCGAATATGGAACGTTGACAGGAGACATGGCATTGATCATTGGCGCATTAGTCAGGGTCAAGACCAATATTCTTATTTCGGGCGGTACTGGAAGTGGCAAAACCACTTTACTCAATGTGATGTCTGGATATATTCCTGATAATGAACGCATTATCACCATTGAGGATGCTGCTGAACTTCGTTTGCAGCAACCTCATGTTGTACGACTTGAGACTCGCCCCTCTAATATCGAGGGTAAAGGGGAGGTTACTCAGAGAGCCCTGGTTAAAAATACCTTACGGATGCGCCCAGATCGAATCATTGTTGGCGAAGTCAGGGGTATCGAGGTGATTGATATGTTGCAGGCTATGAACACTGGCCATGAGGGCTCATTAACCACTATCCATGCGAATTCAGCGCGAGATGCCTTAACACGACTGGAGAATATGGTTGGCTTAGCCGGAGTCAATGTAGTGCAAAGGGCCTTACGCGAGCAAATCGTTTCAGGTATCTCCGTGATTATCCAGATTGCCCGATTAAGTGATGGTCGTAGGAAGATTTTAAGTATTCAGGAAATTACCGGGATGGAAGGTGACGTCATTACTATGCAGGAAATCTTTTGTTTCGAGCAAACAGGTGTCGCCCCTGATGGAACGGTGCTTGGACACTTTAGAGCAACTGGCATCCGGCCTAAATTTGCCGATCGCCTGCAAGCACGGGGCGCACCCCTTGCAGATTATCTTTTTGATCCGAGCAGAATAAAGGAGCGATAGATGAACTTGCAGTTCATCTTTGTAGTTTTTGCACTAAGTAGCTTCGTGCTGGGATTTTTATTTGCTCTCTTTTCGTATTTGAGCAAACGCTTTGGTCATAAGCAGCTGAAAATTGAGAGGCGTTTATTGGCTATTTCGAGCGAAGAGCTCAGAATGAATTCCAAACCGCTTGCACCAAGCTTGCTGAGCTCTAATGTACATTTGAACGCCTGGCTGGGAAAGCATGCTTTTGCTTTGAAAATTCAGGAGGCCATTAATAAACTCAAGTGGGAGATCCGGCTTGATCAGTTCATGCTCATCGTTGCTATTTTATTTATTGCGACAGACCTTATATTATTAAAGTCAGGCGCATCTTTTCTTCTTGCTCTTCTATGTGGTTTTATTAGTGCTGCCTTGCCTCCTATTTATCTAACATATGAATTGACAAAGCGGCAAGAAAAGTTGGAGACCCAGCTTCCAGAAATTTTAGATTTTATTGCTCGAGCCATGCAGGCTGGCCATACTTTCGCCGGCTCCTTGCAGATGGCTGCCAATGAATCTCGTGAGCCGATTGCGTCAGAATTTCAAAAAACATTTCAAGAGATTAGTTTCGGTAGATCCATCCAGGATTCCATGTCAGATCTATCTGCAAGAATTAACTGCGCCGAAATGCGCTATTTTGCTGTAGCTGTATTTGTCAATCAGGAAATTGGTGGTAATTTATCAAGCCTCATCAACGGGGTGGCTAAATTAGTCCGGGAGCGCCTGCAGGCCAAGAGAACTTTACACGCAATGACATCAGAGGCGCGTTCATCAGCATGGATTTTAAGTGTCTTACCTTTTGCGGTGGCCTTATTAATGACTATTGTAAGACCAGACTTTATTGGGGTTTTGTGGCGTGAGCCGACTGGAAGAGCTATGGTTGGTTATACCCTCGTGCTGATGTTCCTAGGGATCATTTGGATGCAACGTATGGCTAAGATTAGGGTATAGGAAGATTCATGGAGCTCATTCGAATCTTGATTTTTATATTAGCGTTTGTATTGATTACCAGCGCTAGTTACTACGTCATCATTCGTTTTTTTTCAGCTCGCTTATTAAATCAGCGGCTCACTAGTATTCGCATGGATGTGGTGGATCAGTTAAACCCAATGCATACGCCACTTGAGGTCATGATCAACCGTATCTTTGGAAAGCTGATTCGCTACTCCATGCCGGAAGATGAGTGGGAGAATTCAGTAACGCGCATGCGATTTATGAGTGCCGGATACTATCGTGAGATTGAAGCGATTATGTTCTTCTCTCTCAAAACAGTGCTCACGCTGATTTTGCCAATTCTCTACATCATCATTGCCTTAATTGGTCATTTTTTTAGTTCTTTTCTGACTACAGTATCAGTAGCCTTCTTGTTGTCTGGATTGGGATATTACCTGCCTGATATATGGTTAATAAGAAAAATAAAAGAACGTAAACAACAGATTTTTGAAAGTTTACCGAACGCATTGGATTTGATGCGAGTTTGCGTTGGTGCAGGTCTAGGGTTAGATTCCGCCATTGAGCGTGTGGGTAAGGAGTTGCAAATTGAAAGTAAAGCGCTTGCGCAAGAGTTTCACATACTAAATTTAGAATTACGTACTGGTGCTACTCGTGAAAAAGCCTTGAAAAATCTTGCTGACCGTACTGGCTTGGAGGATATACACGCCCTAGTTTCCATGTTAATTCAGACTGAACATTTTGGTACTAGCGTTGCAGACGCTTTAAAAGTTCACTCTGAGGCTCTCAGAGAAAAGCGCGCCATGATGGCTCAAGAGGTAGCCGCTACTATCCCAGTCAAAATGACTATTCCACTGATCCTCTGTATTTTTCCGGCTTTGATGACGGTGTTGTTAGGCCCCGCAATTATCACCATAGGAAAGACTCTGACGCCTATTTTTAATGGAATGCCAAAATAACTCTATTAATGTGCTGCTTAAAAATGCCCATGTTCAACAGGTGCCCGCCGACACTGAATGGACTATTTCAAGCTTCACGATCTGGCATCGTTGCACGCTTGCTTACCCTGAGATGACTAGAAAACATTATTTCCCATGTTTGTTCTATGGACTTTTATTGTTTACATTGGGGATCTTTTTATATCTTTTTGGTGTGATGCTTGGTATTCCTCGATATCTCTTTGGAATGCAGTGGCTAGTGGTAGTACAGGAAGTCATGGTCTGGTATAGCGGCATCCCGATCATCCTCAGTTTTGCTCTGGCCCTCATTGATTTTTTTGTATTTTTTAATATAAAGCGGTCAGGAAAACCAGTCAACATGACCCCCCTTCGTAATCGGGCGGTGACGGTTGCGCTTACTGCATACAATGATGAGGCCAGTATTGCTCGCGCTGTAATAGATTTTTCTCAACATCCCGATGTGCGTCGCGTGATTGTGGTGAGTAATAACAGTACAGATGAAACGCTAAAGCATGCTAAACATGCTGGCGCTATCACCATTAATGAGGTGATGCCAGGATATGGGCGATGTGTTCATCGTTGCCTTTTAGAGGCTTCCCAATACGATGATACTGATCTGATTGTTCTATCGGAGGGTGATTGCACCTTTCGGGCTCTGGATATTGATAAGCTTTTAGCTTATGCACCTCATGCAGATATTGTGAATGGCACACGAACAAATGAACCTTTGCGAGAACATAGTACTCAACTGAGTACGTTTATGTTCTATGGCAATATTTTCGTGGCAAAGTTGCTGGAGGCTAAACACTTTGGTCGGTGCACTATGAGTGATGTTGGCACTACTTATAAATTGTGTCATCGTAGCGCTTTAAAACGCTTATTGCCCTTAGTCAATCCTGATATCAATCTTGAATTTAATGCCCACCTGTTAGATGTTGCTTTAGAAAATGGGATTGTCTTGGTCGAATGCCCAATCACCTTTCATCCTCGCGTTGGAAAGAGCAAGGGTGGAAATATGAATAATTGGCGCAGCATCCAGGTTGGCTCGGCAATGATCAGGGGGATCACCTTCGGGTGGAAGAGGGTCTTATGAAAGATCACTATCACAATACTCGTTTTATCAATGATCCAAGGCGACTTATTTTATGGCAGTCCTTATGGCGCTTCTACTTTAGCCGTCTGATTAAGGGGGGCGACACCGTCCTTGATCTTGGGTGTGCTTATGGTCACTTTATTAACCAGGTACAGGCCAAAAAACGGATTGCGGTTGATCGCTGGCCTGGCTTTATTCATCATGTCGAGCCGGGCATTCAAACCATTGTGGCAGATATTACAGACCTCTCTGCTGTGGAGAATGGTAGCGTTGATTTTGCATTTGCTAGCAATGTTTTTGAGCACATGACCCAAAACGATATTGCCATTACGCTGGCACAACTCAAACATAAACTGAGTAGCCGTGGTCAATTAACCATCCTGCAGCCTAATTATCGCTACTGCGCTCCAGAGTATTTCGATGATTACACCCATATCTCCATTTGGTCACATATTAGTTTGGCAGACTTTCTAGCGGCCAATGGATATGAAGTCACCAAGGTAGAGCCGCGATTTTTACCACTGACTATTCAGTCTCGATTTCCGGTCCATCCGTATCTCATCGCCTTGTATCTGATTTCTCCCTTTAAGCCATTGGCGAAACAAATGCTGTTAATGGCAAAACCAAGATGAAGCTTCGGATATCAACTGCAATCGTGGCGTGGCTCATGATAGTGGTTCTGAGCTATTTATTTTTCTTATTTTTGATTCAAAGTACAACCTCCTTAGTCTTCCCCTTTGGCGTTGATTACGGCGAAGGTATTGTGTGGCAACAAGCACTGCTCATGTTTACCTATGATGCATATGGACCAATCAACCAATTTCCTGCGATTGTTTTTCATTACACCCCTCTCTACCATGTAGTGGTATTGCTGATTGAAGCGCTAAGTCATTGGGACATCCTTTTCATAGGTCGCGCGGTTTCTATTTGCTCTACATTGCTGATTGTCATTCTGCTTGGGATCATTGTGGCGCGGGCTGCTCCCCCTGATATTCCTCGACGCTACCGCTTCCTTGTAGGAGCAGCAAGTGGATTAATCATTCTCAGCATTGCCCCAATCTATTATTGGTCGCAGCTCATGCGGGTTGATATGCTGGCCTTGCTATTTACCTTAACTGGATTTTGGTTCGGCCTCAAGGCCTTTCAAAGGCCGGCTTATATTTATTTGGCAGCATTATTTTTTGTCGCCGCTGTATATACCAAGCAAACTGAAATTATTGCGCCAATAGCCTTGTTCGGTCTGATGTTGTTTTTGAAGCCTAGATTAGCGCTTATCGGCCTAGGGACTTGTCTGATTGGGGGCTTGATGATTCTTGCCACACTGTCCTATCAGACTGAAGGACGGTTTATGAAGCATATCTTGCTCTACAACATTAACGTCTTTGACTTTAGTCGCCTATATATTGGCTTTCTGATTCTGATCGTTCATGCTTACTTAATCATGCCAGCAGTAATGGCGATTAGTATTGGTATTTCTCGAGCATCTTCTGTGCTGAGACCTTTGAGTTGGAGTGGTCGGCGAACCGCGATTTTATCGAACCAAGCCTTACTTACTTTTCTAGCGATACTGCTCTATTTTGCCTTGGCAAGCCCGATGTTGATTTTGTTTGCCAAAGAGGGTGCGGCTGGAAACTATGTGATTGAATGGTTTTTGACGGTTTGCATGCTCATCGGTGTGATTCTGTTTGATTCTGCCCGGGTGCTATCTGGTCTGGAGCTACAACTTAGCCCAGCCAAAATGCAGGCCTTACATATCAGGGCTATTGGTATTCCATTGCTGATTGCTCTTCATGTGCTTGCATTCGACTACTTTTTTTCTACATACCAATTGATTAATACTAATTCTAGTCAGCTTCTGGAATTGAAGACTCTTGCTGAACGGGTGCGGTTCTCCCGCAAACCGGTGATCTCTGACGAGATGGTGTTGATCATGCGAGGTGGTCAACGGGTCGTATGGGAGTCCGCAATATTTGCCCAGCTCGAGAAAGTAGGGCTATGGGATCAACTTCCTTTTGAGGGCCGAATCAGACGAAAAGAATTTGCCATGTTTATTACCGAGGGGGTTCGTGGTGATGAGTTGTTTGATGGTCGCTATAGTCCAGCCATAGCCGATGCTATAGAGGCGGCATATCCAGTAAAGCAGAAGGTCGCTGGGTTCACCTTACATTTACCTTCAAGCACGAATATCAATAGCCAATAAGGCGCACTTTTTATGAAAATACTTCATCCCGCTTCCATTATTTTATTGCCCGAGCTCATTCAGTATTGGGCTCTGTCAGATGGAGTCAATCTTTAATGAATTGCCCATTTTGTGGATCCCTCGTGAATACGAAGATCGATGCTCATAAGTGCACCCATTGTGGATCTTCTGTCTTCATCGGTATGGAGGCGTATTCCAAAACGCGGGAGGAGGGGTCAATTCAGTCTGAGGAAACGCATCAGTATTTAGAGCGCATTGAGGTTAGCAAACAGAAGAAAAAAAGCATATTTTCTTCACCTTTAAATAAAAAAGAAGTCACTCCAAAAATCAGCGCAGGACAATTTCAAACATTGCTTGACTCGATTGGCGCTGCTGGAATTTATGCTTTTATTTTGACGATCTTCACGTCACCTTTTATTTATTTTATAGTCCTTGACCGTTTTTTAAAATCCTATTCTGCTCAGTCACTCATTATGGGTTCGTATTTATTTTATTTTGTCTTTGGATTTGCCGTGATCTACACCACTACTCGCTCATTATCCGATTGAAAATTGAAAATAAAATGATGAATCTGTTTTGGCAATTGAAAATAGGATGGGGCACTTTACTATGAATAAAAAAATACTATACGTTGATCCGCATTTAAAAAATACTGAGAGTGGGGCGGTACTCCCATTTTTTGCCCTTGTATTGGTAATGCTATTAGGCTTGGCCGCATTTGCTGTTGACTTTGGATTTGCCGCCATGCGTCAAGCTCAGCTCCAAGCCGTTGCTGACGCTGAGGCTTTGGCTTGTGCAAGAACTTATACTACTTGTAGTACTGGTGGTGATCAATTCCCGCTAACGAATTCTTTTGGCTTCACCATTAATATGACTGTTCCGGTCACTTGCCCTAATACCGCTACTCAGAGTAACTGTGTACGAGCTGTGGCTTCCAATGTCTGGAATACCTATTTTCTGCCTGTATTTGGTGTCAATTCCCTTAATCTTAGTAAGACGGCTGTAGCGGGAACCAGAATTGCATCTGATGCACTTATTATCCGTGGCCCTGTCAGTATGAATGGAACCAATATCGCGACCATATCCAATGGATCAGTCGCCATTGGAGGCGGTATCACCACTACAAATCAATCGGGGATTGATGCGAATGGATCGGGGGCAACGATTACCGCATATAACAATTCCACCAATAGTTGCGGCAGCTGTACTCCAGCCGTTAAAGGCACTGCAGATCCGCTTCCAGCGATACCGGCATATGTGCCACCCCTTTCACCAACACCGAGAAGTGCTCCCGTTTGCGTGAGTAATACGGGTACTTTTTTGCCCGGCACTTATTCATCTGCGGTTTCGATGTCTTGCGCAAGCAATACGCTGACAGCAGGAACATATTACTTTAATGGCGGGTTTGATAACAACGGTATGACTTTGACAGGCCTAGGTGTGACTATTGTTGTGGGTGTTGACCAGCCTTTTAATTTGAGTGGAACTGTTAACTTGAATAGCAGTCTAGGCCCGTCAACATGTGGAACTGCGGGTGGAGGCATGCTGGTTTACCAGCCAGTATCCCTGACTAATACTTATCAAAGCATTAGCGTAGCTGGCTCGGGAAATAATATTAATTTAACTGGCAGGATCCAGTTACCTAATACGCAATTCACTTTTAAGGGGTCTCCAACATCCCTCATCATTCAGGGAACTTTGTATGCCTATTCTCTGGACTTTAGGGGCAATATGACAGCTGGAACTTCCCCCGATCCCTGTCAAAATATTAACTTGAATTCGGCGAGCACTATTTTGGTTCAGTAGACCTGAGTGTTTTCTTATTCGTGATACATCACAGAGGTGGCGCTGAGATTATTCAGTAAATAACCAACAACATAACCAATTTCTGTAAATGGATAGCTGACTGTTACTGTGATGATTGATCCCGAGGTTCCGCTGCCGGATGCAGTGGTGGTAGATGTCACGCTTGAACCAAAGCTGATCAAATTTGCCGCAGTATAGCTATTAGCTACCTGACAGGGGTCGGCGGTACCAGTAGCAGAACCAGAGCAGCTAATCGCAGTCGTGGTGTTGATTGCTCCCCATCGAGCGCCTTCTCTAGCGGCATTCGTAATCACCGCTTGGTCGTAGAGCAAAATTCCATAATTGAGAATGCCAAAAACGATCAGCATTAGTACGGGTAATATTAATGCAAATTCGACTGCTGCTACACCTTTTTCACAGCTCTTAAGGCGCTTCATTTGACTATAAATAGTTACCATGGCATTTCCTTTTCTGTTTTTATAAGATCCCTTAACTAAGTAATTTTAGGCTTAAATGTTGTCATCTCCAAATAACTGGATGTATTCAGCAGAGGGTTTTTGAATGCTTTAAGAAATGCAGACCTTACTATGATGGCTCCAGATATATAGGAGCGGGATGTTAAAACTTAGCGAGATTATCTTTTCAGAATTGGAATGATCTTTTTTGCGCCATCTGGAAGTGTAATTTGCAAATCGTATTCATCAACAACCGACGCAGATATCACATTAGGCGCTGTAAACTCAAATCGAAGTCCAAAGTTTTGATCCTCTACTACGATTAGGCCCGTGCTCGTGTCTAACTCCGTAATATTAAACATAAGAGCCCTTGTAGAATTGATCAGAACCATTGCCATTAAATTTACGTTTTTTATTTTATAGTAATTAGAAAATGAAATAGTAAATTAATATCAATTTTGATAAGGGTATTCCCGAAGCAAAAATAGGCGATGTTAAATAAATGTAGGCTGGTGTTATGAGTCATACAACAAGGACTCAAAAACTAGATCTAAATGAATTTCAGAATGATTTCGCTAGAGGATCAAGCGGAGAATTTGCCCCACTCTTGACCTGGGAGGATCGAATATCAAGGGGTTCTGCATTTAAAAAATCGATCCAATTCAATGCTAATGAATGTGGTTTAAAGCTTGATAGAAGTATCAATTAATTGATCGAGTCGCTTAAATAGAGATGTGCTCTTTGCTGATAATGTGATGAACTTGGTCCGACCATTATTTTTGTAGGATGTCAGCTTTAAGTGCTTCGATAATTGAAGGTTGGTCAATGCAGCATGAATAGTCGCCTGTGATCCTAAGTTTGAGCGCAGGATGATGTCCATTACGCGCATTGGATTTTGGGGATCTTGTCCATAAATCTCAATTAAGACTCTTCTCTCACGTTCAGGCAAGCCCTTCCAGATCTTCTCGGATGCAATAACAAATCGGTAGTAACTGCCTGAAATCATTGGGTGATATTTCGCTTATATGAAGAAGTGGGGGTGGCCGGGATGACCATCAGATTTTGTAAAACTTGTAGTGGCTGCGCTGAGCTAAAAAGAGTCCCTAATCATTTTTTAATACTAAACCATATATACAAGTGAAGACTTGGAATTTAAGTCATCTTCCGAGTTAGACGTCTTAGATGTATTTTTATGTTGCATCACCCTCAATCAACCAATGCCCTCAGTAAAAAACCTGTTTGATTAAAAAATCACTCAGCATAGATTGCTTACGATGACTGACTATTTTCTGATAGGTTCGCTACCTTAGATGATTTAAGACGATCTGCAGAATTTGCAAGCCCAGTAACAGGGCTAGCGGCGATAAATCAAGCGCGCCGATATTGGGCATTACTCGCCGAATCGGTATGAGAAGGGGTTCCACCAAAAGGGATACCAAATACTGAATTTGAGAGCCCGAACTAATCCAAGTGAGAATCACGCTCACAAAAACCAGCCCAACCAATCCGGATAAAGCGAGATCCAGAAGGTCAATAGCAGCATTGATCAGCCAAGGCGCTATAGACAAATCCATTCCAATCACCAAGGATTGAATAATGATTTTTCCTAGAACAAGAAGGTAGGCGGCCAGAAAGCTGGATGTATCAAATCGACCCATACTAGGGATCACACGACGTAAGGGGAGAATGATCCAGTTGGTTAAGGGGAGTAAATAGGAGCCAATCGATTTGCTCTGGCCGGAACCGAGATTAAATGCAAGCCACTGTAAGTAGCAGCGCAACAGGCAGGCCCCTGCAACGATGCTAACTAGGACTTGAAGAATCAGGTTGGTAATTTGTATGAGCATGTGCTTATTGTAGGGGTGGTCAGGCGAGCGGGGCGATTGTGCTCATTACTTGCCAAGTACCATAGTCAAAAACCGGGAGATATCCACCAGCTCATCTGGATGAAGAGAGTGTTCCATTGGGTAAGTATTCCAGTCCACCTGATAGCCTAATTTTTCCAGGGTATCGGCTGAAGCTTCTGCGCGTTCTGGAATGATCACAGCATCCCAAACCCCATGGGCCATAAAAATCGGCGTCTTGTTATTGGCTTCGCTTCTTTCGAGTGCTAATGATGTTGCTAAGGGCAGATAGCCTGATAGCGCCATGATGCCTGCGAGGCTATGTGGAAAGCGCAAGCCTACCTGTAGAGACATGGCGCAGCCCTGTGAGAATCCAGCCAAGACAATGTTGTCGTAGGCAATTCCTCGGCTGGCTTCTCGTTCAATTAACTCCGAGATCGCTACTGCTGATTTGTGAATGCCACCAAGATCTTCGCGATCATGGATATCTCTTCCGGTAATGTCATACCAGGCTGGCATGACGTATCCACCATTTACGGTGACTGCCATACTTGGTGCGCTTGGAAAAACAAATCGAATCGCGGGGCACTCGGAAAGGTGTAGCTGTGGAATGATGGGTACAAAGTCATTGCCATCAGCGCCTAGTCCATGAAGCCAAATGACGGAGGCGCTTGGATTGGGGGCAGTTTCAATTTCGATGCAGGGCAGTGCGGTCATTGGTATTTAATCTCAGTTCTGACGAAGTAGTTGATTGCGAAGGCGCGTGATCTCATCTAGCAGGTCGAGTGCTAATGCAACTCCAGGAGTATTGAGTTCTAAGTCATGAGTAAGGTGAGCAGCAGTTTTTGCCCGCTTCAGTGAGTCTCCACTAAAGCGCCAATCCTCAGGAGATGAGCCCGCTGGGCTCAGAACGCCTTCGGATACCCAGGACATAATGAGCTCCTCTGGTGCTCGTGTAGCTTGTGAGATTTCTACAATACTCATATGCACTTCATCTTCTACGATGGTGCCTTCAATCCAGGTGATTTGTGTTTGCGTCATGTTCATCATCCCTTCAGGTGGGTTCTGGGCTTGAAATCAAACGCTTTTTCTAGGGTTTGATAGGCTTCTTTTTGTGCATCCGTTTCAGCGCTTGGTAAAACAATATTGGGTACTACATATAAGTCACCAGCCTCTTTGCTGGGGATGCCCTTGCCCTTGAGTCGCATCTTACGACCAGTCGCCGTACCTGCGGGAATGGTTAGCTCCAGAGTGGATCCTGCGGGCGTGGGGACATTGACTGTTGCTCCTAAAGCGGCCTCCCAGGGTGCGAGTGGCAAATCCAGATAGACGTCTTTGCCGTCTACGCGATAAATAGGATTGGGGTGGAAATCAATCTCGAGATACAGATCGCCTGCGCCACCTGCACCCATGCCTGGGCCACCTTGACCGGCCAGACGTAAATTTTGCCCAGCTTTAATACCCTTTGGAATGCTGACATCAAGTTTGCGCTCTTGAGTGCTGACGTGTCCATTGGCATCTTGCGTTGGCATATGAAGGGCAATAGTGCGTTTTGCACCGTTATAAGCATCGGCGATATCAATCAAGATTTTGGCGTGATGATCTTGGCCTTTAAAGTCCATCCCTTGGCGAGGATTACCACCACGTCCACCTTGACGATGTCTGCCTTGACCAAAGAGTGACTCAAAGAATTCGCTTTGATCACCTTCATAGCCGCCACCGAAGCCACTATGACCGCCGCCATAGTTGCCATCTGAATACTCAAATCCTTCATTCCAATTGGGAGGTGGAGTGAAGTCTTGACCATTTTTCCAGTTAGCACCCATGCGGTCGTAAGCAGCACGCTTCTCGGTATCTTTTAAGACAGCGTAGGCTTCACCCAGTTCCTTGAACTGGTCTTCCGCCCCAGCCTCTTTATTGACATCTGGGTGGTATTTGCGGGCTAGCTTGCGGTAGGCAGCCTTAATTTCTGCTTCAGTAGCGCCTCGTGCTACGCCGAGTGTTTCGTAGTAATCCCTGAATTTCATAATCCGATGGAGTCCTGAGCAATTGAGTAATCTTAATTCTACAGTCCTTGGTGCTGATTACTACCGACTTTGACGTAAAGAAAAAGCGGGCTAGGTGCCCGCTTGCGATTGCTATGGATAGGAGGGTGAGCTTAGCTCATCACCCCAATTTGCCAGGGTACAAATTCATAATCCCCTAGGCCCAATAGTTCGCTCTTGGAGTGCTCCCCAGAGGCGGTTCTCAGGAATAGTTCAAAGATGCGTTGCCCCATCTCTTGAACAGAAACCGTGCCATCGAGGATCTCCCCGCAATTGATATCCATATCCTCGGTAAGGCGTTCATACATAGGCGTATTGGTAGCAAGCTTGATGCAAGGTGCTGGCTTAGAGCCAAACATGGAGCCGCGTCCGGTGGTGAATGCAATCAGGTTTGCGCCACCAGCAATCTGACCGGTTGCTGAAACAGGATCAAATCCAGGGGTATCCATAAATACAAAACCCTTAGCAGTAACGGGCTCAGCGTATCGATACACTTCCATCAAGGGTCCGGTGCCGCCTTTCATGGAGGAGCCGAGTGACTTCTCAAAGATATTGGCTAGGCCGCCGATTTGATTACCGGGGCTGACCTGTCCATTGATTTGAACATCGCGGCCAACGGAGTATTCATCTTTCCACCAACGAATCCGTTTAATCAGTTTCTCACCAATTTCTTGACTAGCAGCTCTGCGGGTGAGGGTGTGCTCAACCCCGTAAATCTCTGGGGTCTCCGAAAGAATGCCTGTGCCGCCATGGCGTGACAGAATGTCAACAGCAGCGCCTAAAGCTGGATTAGCAGTAATGGAGGAGAAGCCGTCGGAGCCGCCACATTGCAAGCCGACACAGAGGTGGCTTGCAGAGACAGTTTGGCGCGTTGCTTTATTGGCTTCAGGCAGTAAAGCTTTGACCGCCTCTATTCCAGCTTCAATCGTTTTGCGTGTGCCACCGGTTTCTTGCATGATAAAAGTATGCAAGGTGGAGTTTTCTTTAAGAGCTTCTTGTTCCATCAGGCCTTTGAGCTGGTTGCGTTCGCAGCCCAGGCCAATGATGAGTGCCGCAGCCAGGTTAGGGTGTTGAGCATAGCCCGCCATCGTTCTACGTAGCAATTGCATAGGCTCGCCACTCATTTCCATGCCACAACCGATGCCATGACTAAAAGCGACAACGCCATCGATATTGGGAAAATCTTTTAATCGTTCAGGTGTAAACCATTCTGCAATTTTATTAACAACAGTTGCTGAACAATTGACGGTAGACAAAATACCAATGAAATTACGCGTGCCGACTTTGCCATTGGATCTCACGTAACCTTGGAAAGTAGCTCGCTCAGACTCTGGAAGCAGAGTGGTGGGCTTGTATTCGCTGGCATAGGCGTAATCACGGTCGAATTCACGAAACTCCGTGTTATGGCTATGTACCATCGTGCCAGGCTCAATATCGGTATTGGCAAACCCAACGGTAACGTTGTATTTCAGAATAGGTTCGCCCTTGAGAATTTTCTTCGTTGCAATTTTGTAGCCTGCTGGCACTTGGCTGCGACTCGTGAAATTCTCGCTTGGAACTGGTGCCCCAATCGCAACATCCACTCGAGCAACGACAATATTATCGTTAGGGTGAAGGCGAATAATGGGTCCGGCTAATTTTTTTTCAGAAGTTTGAATCATGAATCTCTTTCAATTATTTTGGATATATTACTCTGCGGTGGCGCCTGATTTTTTAACGATCGGACCCCATTTAGCAACTTCAGATTTGATGTAGTCCGCCGTTTGGGCTGGGGTACTAGTGACCACATCGAATCCCCTGGAATTGAGCTGCGCTTTAATTTCAGGATTATTGAGTACGCTAGTTAATTGTGCATTGAGTTTATCGACAATGGCTTTTGGGGTGCTTGCTGGAGCCACGATGGCATAGACTAGTTCAACCTCAAATTTTGGAAGAGTTTCTGCAATCGCCGGAATCTCTGGGGCATTTGAATTGCGCTTTAAGCTGGTTACGCCAAGGCCAGTTAATTTCCCGGACTTCACATAGGGCAGTGCGGCAGGGGTGCCCACAATGGCGGTTTGAATCTGCCCACCCAAAACGTCTGTTAATGCTGGGGCTGCGCCCTTGTATGGAACGTGCAGAATGTTGGTTCCCGCTTGGGTGTTAAAGAGCTCTCCCGCCAAATGCAGTGGCGTTCCCGCACCAGAGGAGCCAAAACTGACTTTGCCTGGATTGGCCTTATCAAAGGCAATTAACTCAGATACCGTTTTTACTGGAACGGCGGGGTTGGCAACCAACATCAATGAGGAAGATCCTACCAAGGAGATGGGGGCGAAGTCCTTCACTACGTTGTAATTTAACTTTTTATACAAGGTCTCATTGATAGCTTGAGTGCCCACCATCATCAAAAAGAGTGTGTAGCCATCCCCTTTTGAATTCGCAACATACTCAGCCGCTAGATTAGCGCCTGCACCTGGCTTATTCTCAATAATGATAGGCTGACCAAGATTCTCTCCTAGCTTTGGTACAAATGCCCGCGCTAAGACGTCAGATGGTCCACCTGCTGCAAATGGAATAATTAGCTTAATCGGTTGGGTAGGGTAGCTTTGTGCATTTGTCAGGGATGGAAGTAAAACTCCCAAAGCTGACAATGCCAAAATAATTTTTCTCATGTATCGTCTCCTTAATTTTTTTTAAAATAGATATTGCCTAAAAAATCCTTGTAAAGCAAAAAATGAAAATCCAGCGCGCAGAAATTTATCCTCTATCCATCCCTCTGCTTGAGCCTATCAAAATGTCGCGAGAGATCATTGCTGACGCTAAAACGGTTTTGCTTTGCCTTACTGATGAGCATGGCAGGCAGGGTTGGGGTGAAGCATCTGTAGCGCCCCTCATGACGGGTGAGACATTGGATAGCTTGGTTGGTAGCATCAAATATTTAGTAGAAAAATCGCTCGGCTTGGACTGGGGAAATCCGGATCGTTTTTCAGAAATATTCAACAGCATTTTGTATTCAAATGCATCTGCTAAAGCCTGTTTAGAGATGGCCTTGTTGGATTTGTATACGCAAGAAGCTTCTGTTCCACTCTGGCGATATTTGCGGGGAGAAAATACCCTCCTCGATGAGTCTGCTCCAGCAGCCATCCCTTTATTGCGCATGCTAGGCGGCTCATTAGATAAAGAGTTAAGCGATGCCAAAGCATTGCATGAGATGGGCTTTAGACATTGGAAAATTAAGATTGGCTTACTTCCCTTGGAACAGGATCTCCATAGGGTCAAAGTGCTTTGTGAGCTTTTGGAGGGAGATACTGTTTCGGTGGATGCCAATTGCGCTCTGAATTTGGCTGATGCAATGCGTTTTTGTGAGTCGAAAGAGGCTGCTCGACTGAGCTTTGCGGAGCAATTAATTCCTGCAGATTTGCCTATGGCTGATTTCATAGAGCTTAACAAGCGATCTGCAATTCCAATCGGTTTGGATGAGTCCATCCACGGCATTGAGGAGCTTGAGCAATTTATTGAGGCTAAGGCTTTTGGTGGCGCAAGCTTGAAATTGATTAAGACTGGCGGACTTATCCCCGCCTTGGCTTGTGCCAAGCTACTGAAGCGCAATAAGCTGGCCTTAAATTTAGCTTGCAAGGTTGCTGAAACGTCCTTGTCTGCAGCGGCTACAGCATCTCTCGGGTTTGCTATTGGCGATGTGGCTTGGGGCTTTAGCATGTCAAATCAATATCTGCAGTTTGATATTTGCGATAAACCCTTGATTGCGATCAATGGGCATATAGAGGCAAGCCAGCTAGCGCACAGTGGAATCGGAGTTACACCGAATGTCAGCCGAGTGAAAGAAGTCATTGCCAAGGGTTATTCAATTATTCAATGTTGAGTACATCAAAAGCGGCTTTCAATCTCTTCGAGTAAGAATCCGACACCTGCTGAATTTCTTCGGGAGACCATTTTCTGAAGCCTTCACCAGCTTTCATGCCTGTCTTGCCTTCACTCATGAGCTGCACTACCTTCGGTGGAAGGGTTGTGATGTTGGAGAGGGAGGGATAAATTTCTTTCGCTGCATTGGCCATCCCATCCCAGCCTGAGATTTCTTTTTGTGTCATTGGCCCAACGGCAGCATATCGAAATCCAAAGCTATAGCGCACGGCATCATCAATATCTTCAGGGCTGGCAATACCCTCTTGCACGAGTGAGAGTGCTTCGCGCATCAACGCATGTTGAATACGGTTAGCCAGGAATCCAGGGATATCTTTCTTAACCAGCACTGGTTTTTTGTCGATATCTTTATAGAGTTGACATGCCTTATCCGCAAAGGCTAGCTCTGTCTTCTCTCCCATCACAATTTCCACTAATGGGACTACCTCTGCAGGCATAAAGTAATGAGCGCCCATCATCCGGTTCGCAGTTTTCAGTCCAAGAGCAATTTTGCTGATGGGGAATCCTGAGCTATTGCTGCCAATGGGGATATGTGCCGGAACGGTTGCATCTAGATGCTTGAAGATGGCTTGCTTTAGCTCTAAGTTCTCAGCGATGGTTTCGATGACCCATTCGCAATCTGACCAGTTTGTCCAATCCTCTAGGATCTCAGTTGTCTGAGCGGCCCGAATAGCGGCAGGCTCTTTTGAGGAGTTCGCGCCAGAGAGACCAATTTTTGCGGCCAGCGTTATCGCCTTATCTAAGCAAGCATCTGCCTTCTCCTTGCTTCTACCAAGGATGACCACGGGGATGCTTTTGGCGATGAAGCCAGCAGCGATTCCTGAACCCATAATGCCTGTCCCAATGACGGCTACATATTTCATCATTTGTAAACCTATACGGTTAAGTTATAAATTAGTGCTAATACAAAAACATCGGTATTGACTTAAGGTTATCATTATTTATGGTTTAATGCTTTAGTGATTTACAAAACTTATCCGTATAACTTTATTGAGGATTCCTACAAATGACGATGCACAACCCCTTTCAGCCAGTTGAGAAAATTAAAGCCGAAGTATTCATGTCGATGCCTGGAAAGTTTCGCAAGAAGACGCGCACAGGCTGGTCAGATCCGAATCGTCAGGGTGCGGAAGTAGAGTGTTTTTTAGAGGGGCCATCTTTTGACCGCGAAGGCAATTTATGGTTTCTCGATATTCCTTTCGGTAGGGTATTCAGAATTACCCCGAAGGGTGATTGGGATTTAGTGACCCAATTTGATGGTTGGCCTAACGGATTGAAGTTCCATAAAGATGGCCGTGCATTTATTTGCGATTACAAATTAGGCCTATTGGCTTTAGATCCAAAAACTGGAAAAGTGGAAACAATCCTTGGGTCCATGTATAGCGAAAACTTTAAGGGCTTGAATGACCTACATTTTGCTTCTAATGGCGATTTGTACTTTACCGATCAAGGTCAAACGGGAATCGCTGATCCAACAGGTCGCGTATTTAGACTGCGTGAAAATGGTCAGCTAGATCGCTTGGCAATTAATGTGCCAAGCCCGAATGGCATTACTTTGAATACCCAAGAAAAGCATGTATTCGTTGCCGCTACGAGATCTCAACAAATTTGGCGTATGCCGCTGATGGCTGATGGCTCTGTGTCTAAAACAGGCGTAGCGATTCAGTTAACAGGTGGCGTTGCTGGACCTGATGGTATCGAGATGGATTCAGAGAACGGTTTGTTGGTTTGCCACCTGGGTATCGGTATTTGGAGATTTGATAGTAATATGCTCCCAACCCACCTGATCTATTCTGATAACCCACACCACCACCACCTCGCCAATATGTGCTTCGGCGGAGCGGATGGCAAGGATTTGTATATCACCGAATCTCTCTCTGGCGACATCTTGAAGGCGCGTTTACCAGTAGCCGGCAAAAAGATGTTTGGTCTTTCCTAAGTTGAAAGAGTCCCTACCGCTGTATAAATCCTTGGCGAATGCGCTGGCTCAGCGCATTCACAACGGAGATTGGGCGGTTGGGTCAAGCTTGCCCTCTGAGGCGGCGCTTTGCATCCGCTTTGAAGCTAGTCGCCACACCCTAAGGCATGCACTTCAAACCTTAGAAGCGGATGGCTTGGTGTTGCGTCGTCAAGGCGCTCCCACTCAAGTGATTTCTCGTCAAAAGGTGAGAAGATTTACCCAAAGCTTTAATTCACCAATCGATATTTTGAGCTACCCAAGAAACACGTATCGGGAAAATATTGTTGAGGAATTTATTGAGCTCGACAAGCCGCTGAGTGAAATGATCGGGGCAGCAGCAGGATCTTCTTGGTATCACATTAGCGGCATTCGAAAGCAGCAAGATACTGAGCAGGTGATTGCCTGGACGGATATTTATATTCTGCCGCAATTCGCATCACTCACATCGGAACCTGAGCATAGTCAGGTCATGGTGTTTGAGCAAATCGAAAAGAAGTATGGCACCAGAATTGATCGGGCGGAAGTCGATGTTTATGCCATTGGTGCCCCTGCCAATATTGCTAAAAAGCTGCAATTGAAGCCCCACGACCCCTGTTTAGTGATTGTTCGACGCTACTTCGATGATCAAGATAAACTTTTTGAAATAACCTTTACTTATCATCCCGAGAATAAATACACTTATAAGATGGAATTTAAGAGTGGTGCGGGAAATTAAACTACCAGAGTAGACATGAAAAATTTACCCATAATTCAAGCTGAAGAATTTATTGCCAATGCATTGCAGGCTAATCATGTACCTGTAGCGGATGCCAAAACTGTTGCGCATTTGATGGTTCAGTCGGACCTCGTTGGTGCTGATGGCCATGGGATCTTTAGATTGCCTGCTTACATCAAAAGAATCCGGGCTGGTGGCATTAACCTTAATCCCCATATTCATATTGAGCGTGAGCAGGGTGCGACAGCTCTGATTAATGGAGATAACGCTTTAGGTCATCTGGTGATGAATAGGGCGGTTGATCTTGCTATAGAAAAAGTAAAGCAACATAGCGTTTGCTGGATAGGCAGTCATTTTGGCAATCATTCTGGTGCTGCTTCTGTATATGTCAGAAAGCTGGCTGAGCGCGGTTATATCGGAATCTACATGGCTGTTGGTAATGCAAACCATATGGCCCCTTGGGGCGGCATTGATTTGCTCTTATCGACCAATCCGATTGCAATTGCAGTCCCCGCTGGTGATCATCCTGTTGTGCTGTTGGATATTGCCACCACAGTGGCTGCCTATGGCAAAGTAAAAGTAGCGGCCCAAAAGGGCGAATCTATTCCGGATACCTGGATGATCGATCGAAATGGACTACCGATTACGGATCCACAAAAATCCAGCGAGGGTTCGCTATTGCCAATTGGGGGATATAAGGGCTACGGACTTGCTGTCATGATTGGACTGCTTGCTGGAGCGCTCAATAACGCGGCAGTTGGTAAAGACACGATTGACTTTAATGCGCACCATGACCTGATTACCAATACAGGGCAAACCATTATTGCAGTTGACCCCAGCGCATTTGGTGATCGGGAGCAGTTTGTTGAGCGCGTCATTACTTTGGTAAATGACTTGAAGGCCTCCTCTAGATTACCTGGTGTGAATCAGATTCGGGTGCCTGGTGATGGCGCTGCTAAATCAATGGCGCAACGCATGCAAGCAGGCATCCCTATTTCACCTGAATTACAAGATTCTTTGAATCAATGTGCCAAGGAGTGTGGAATCGCAGCATTCGATTTATAAATTTACTGGAGGAGACAACATGATTAAGAAATCAATAAAAAAAATAGTTTTAGGTTCTTTAGTATTGCCACTGGTTTTGGGAACGGCATTCGCCGCTTATCCAGATAAACCAATCAAGATGTTGATTGGTTATGCCCCAGGAAGCTCAACCGACATTGTTGGCAGAATAGTGGCCAATGAGCTCAGTGTTGCCCTAAAGCAATCGGTCATCGTAGAAAATCGGGGCGGGGCTGCAGGTAGTTTGGCAGCTGATGCTGTAGCTAAAAGTGCTCCAGATGGCTATACCGTGCTCTTTGCGCAAAATGGCTTAGCGATCAACGTAGCAGCCAATCCAAGACTGCCATTTAATGGTCAGAAAGATCTGTCGCCTGTGGTTGGTGTTGCCGCTACACCCCATATCTTGATAGTGAACAATAACTCTAAGGCTAAAAATGTTGCTGAGTTGGTTGCTATGCTCAGGGCCGATCCAGGCAAGCTGAGCTTTGGCTCATCCGGCATTGGAAACTCTGATCACATGGCTGGAGAATTATTTCTGGCGACTACGGGTACTCAAGCTATCCATATTCCCTACAAAGGGGGAGCTCCTGCTGCGACAGATTTAATCGGTGGTCAAATCGATTTTTACTTTGCTGGTATGCCGGTAGGCTTGCCTTTGTATAAGGGCGAGAGGGTCAACGCCTTAGCTGTGACAAGTAAACAGCGTTTTAGTGGCGCTCCTGAAGTAGTCACAATGCAAGAGGCTGGTGTAAAGGGTTATGAGATGGCTCTCTGGCAGGGAATGTTCGTCCCAGCAGGAACTCCTCCCGCAATCATCAGCGCCTTGAACACGACTATGCTGAAAATTCTGGAGACACCAGAGATGAAAGAGCGTTTTGTTAAGGCTGGTGTTCAAATTGCACCAATGAATACTCAGCAATTTACCGATCTATACAACTCGGATATCGCGCGATGGAAAGTGGTGATCGAGAAAGCAAAAATTAAACTCGATTAAATGAACTGCAATTAGCATGCGGGATATTAACGAAGGTTGATATCCCGTTTTTTATTACCGATGCAGATCGAAGACTAAGACTTCAGCGCTTTTACCGTCGTGAAGCAAGATGTCTTCTTCATCATCAATGAGTAAAGCATCGCCGCCTTGAAGTGCGATTCCGTTGACGGTGAGCTTGCCTTGAATGAGATGTACATAGCCCTTACGTTTTGAGTCTAGTTTTAGCTGGGCCGATTCCTCTCCATCAAAAAGACCTGCATACAGTTTGGCATCCGCATGAATCTTGACGGAATGGCCTAAACCATCTGGGGATGCAATCAGGCAAAGCTTTCCTTTTTTGTCAATTGCGGGGATCGTTTTTTGCTCGTAACTGGGAGCGACTTCCATCACGTTCGGCTCTATCCAGATTTGTAAAAAGTGGGTCGTTTGATCCTTGGCGTGATTGAACTCACTGTGAGTGACACCAGATCCAGCGCTCATACGTTGGACATCGCCCGGTGGAATGCCCTTGATATTTCCCATGCTGTCTTCATGAGCCAATTCACCAGAGAGAACATAGCTGATGATTTCCATATTGCGATGACCATGCTTGCCAAATCCCATGCCTGCAGCCACCCGATCTTCATTGATAACCCTTAAATTGCCCCAGCCCATGAATTGGGGGTCATGGTAGCCAGCAAAGGAGAATGAATGAAAGCTATTGAGCCAGCCGTGATCAGCGTAACCACGGTCCTGGGCTTTGCGTAGGGTAAGCATAAAAGAGATCTCTTCTGAATATAGATAAGCCTATTATCATTAGCTTTTGACATATTCGCTGATTGGCTTTCCATGGGAAGTATCAAACAAGACATTCAAGAAACCTGTTTGGGCATCTATGAGGCCGCCCAGGAAAAGTGGGGTGACTTTACCCAGTTCCTGCAAGAGGCATGGCCTATCTTGGCAATTCTCTTATTGGGTTTGGCGGGGGTATGGTGGTACGCCGATCCACCGCCACCTAGGCATGTTGTGATGGCAACAGGGCAGCCCGGCGGATCTTATGATGCTCTGGGTAGAAAGTACGCCGCTTTTTTTAAGGCAAAAGGAATTACTCTCGAACTGCTTTCAACTAATGGTGCTGAAGACAATATTGCCCATTTAGTGGATCGAAAGGACCCCGTTCAAGCGGCATTTGTGCAAGCGGGTGTATTTAATCCCAATGTAGTAAGTGGAGTTCAGTCTTTAGGAGCGATTTCTTACGATCCGATTTGGTTGTTCTATCGCGGTCCCGAGATTAAGTCGAATGACTTCCAGGCAATTAAATCGCACTCCCATTTTTTTCTGAATTCAAAAATGTCGGTGGGTGAAAAGGGTAGTGGAACTTATGCGCAAGCAATGCACATCCTGAAGACCAATGGATTTGACGAGGGCGCTCACTTTCTTTATCTCTCTGGCTCTAAATCAGTTGAAGCTTTGCAAAAAGGGGAAATTGAGGCAGCGTTTATTGTCGATGCCTATGAATCGCCCAATGTGCAGGCATTACTTGCAGATCCAAAATTACATTTAGCTGCCTTTCCTCGGGCTGAGGCTTATTCTCGTTTGCTACCGTATATGCAAATTCTGAATGTCCCAACGGGTGCATTTAGTTTGCCGCGCAACTTACCTGCGACAGATATCAAGCTCATGGCCTCAACCACCAATTTACTCATTGATGACAGAATGCATCCAGCTCTCCAGTTTTTATTCCTTGAGGCTGCACAAGAAATTAATGGTAAGACCTCCTTCTTTGCTGAGCGCGGTGAGTTCCCCTCGTTTAAAAATACGGTCTTACCTGAGAGTCCAGTAGCATTGCATTACGAAAAAAATGGTTCGCCTTTATTAATGACCTATTTGCCTTTTTGGTTGGCAGAGTTGATTAACCGCCTGATATTTGTCTTGCTGCCATTCTGCGCTTTGGCCTACCCAGTGTTATTGACCTTGCCAAGTTACCGCAATAAACGGATGCGGCGAAAAATTGATGCGCTATATATTAGGCTGAAGACTTACGAGCAAGAGTTGACTGTCAATTTTCCGCCAGAAGCAAAGGATGACTATCTCAAGAAATTAGACCTGCTGGAGTATGAGGCGCTGCAATTAAGGGTTTCTAGGAACTTGTCTGGCGATTACTATGCCTTGCGCACTAGCATTGACTATGTGCGTAATTGTTTAAACCGTGGAGTGCATCCCTATCAGGTTAGGGAAGATTTTAGCGGCGTGCAAGTGATTACAATTGACTGATAAATATTAAAACTATGAGACCTTACGACCATCCCGCCAGAAGACAGTTGCATGAAGAGGTTCATGCACGCCCACCAATCGCACTTTGGCCTAATGAAAGGGTGTTGTCCCAATCCTTTTTATTAGATGCCCATTCTCGTAAGACGCAAATTGAATGGATTCAAAAATTAAGTGCCGCATTGGGTATTCCCAACGACCATGAGCAGGATCACTCCTTCAAAATGCTGACTCTAGCCCCTGAGCCAGAGAGAGTATTAATCAAATGGGAGCTGCATGGCGAGTTCGCCACCATTGCTGCGATTACACATAACCCAGTAAAAATTACGGGACCCTTACTGCAGTCTCGCCTTGCTCTGGAGAAGAGTTTGGATGATTTGTTTAAAAAGCTGGGTTGCCCAACAATTGTTGAGGCCGGTGGTGAACGAATCTCTGCCTTAGATCTGGCGTTTGAGCACCGTCCTCTATTTGGAGAGGCGCAAGAGGTGTCCCCCATTTTTAGTGGCAATACCGTACTCGGTAGCTACATTCTCTCCAGTAAGCAGGCTCAACTCTGGACCGATTTACGTTTGGATGAGGATGGCTTTATTTCTTACTTTATCCCGCACGATATTTTGGGTTCAAGGCAGGCTGGTCGTATAGCGCGAGCGCTTGCCGAATCTGAAACCTATCGTATGGCGGCAATGATTGCCTTTCCGGTCGCCAAGAGTTTATCCATGCCACTCAGAAGTGCCGAGTCAGAATTAGCGGATTTATCTAAAAATATCTCTCAGTTACAAACCGAACCAGGAGTTCACACTGAGAAGGATGGGAAATTTTTAGGAGAGCTGTCTAATTTAGCCTCTAGGGCTGAGCAGTGGATCTCGGGTTATGGGTTGCGATTTACGGCTGCTGAGGCATACAGTCAGTTATTGACTAAAAATTTATACGAACTCGCTGAATCCCCCATTCCAGGCGTTCAATCCCTTTCTGAGTTTATGGACCGACGTTTTCAGCCGGCAATGGGCACTTGTATCTGGACGCAACGCAGATTAAAAGAGTTATCTGATCGCATTTCGAGAACGACGCAAACACTCAGAACTCGCATTGAGTATGTCAATGAAGAGCAGACTCAGAAATTATTGGCCAGCATGGATCAGCGTGCACGTCTGCAATTGCGTCTGCAAGAGACGGTCGAAAGTCTATCGGTCCTGGTCTTAACTTACTATGCAGTCAGTCTGTTGGCCTATATGGCGAAGGGCGGAAAAGAAGCGGGCCTGGCCATTCATCCAGAAATCATTGCGGCCATTGCCGCGCCGATTGTGGCAATGACTTTCCTGATAATTAGTAAACAAAGGCGCAAGAAAATTACCGCAATAGGGCAATCGCAGTAGCATTAAAAAAGAGGCCGAAGCCCCTTTTTTAATGTATGCCAACACGCTTTTCTTAGCCTAGGCTATCCGCCCAGATGTTGTGAGCCCAACCCCATGCATAAACACCTTCGAGGGTGGATGGTGCAGGGGACAAGCCACCAGATCCTGGAACAGCCTTAAAGGTTTTCTCGGCAGCGTTATATTGATGAACGCTCGCAACGTGAACCACTTCTCGATCGTTTACAAAGCTGTAGCAGGTATTGGTGAGAACAGGTGCAGGATTGACTTCCCAGCCACTCAATTCTGCAACGATTGCAGCCGCTGCGACTTTGGCATGCTGGTTAGCCATGTGCCCAGACTTCGGCATTAATGGCGCCACTTGAATCGAGTCTCCTAATACGTGGATATCTTTTCGAGCGGTTGATTCAAAGTTCAAGAAATTCACATTCACCCAGCGGCCATTGGAATTGGCCAATCCAGTTTTAACGGCAATTTCGCCAGCGGACATTTGTGGCAGGACATTTAATACATCGGCTTTAACATCATCCTCAACTTCGAGTTTGAGCGTTTTATTTTTCGCATCCACACCAATCACATTGCTCTTGGGTCGATACTCGATGATTCCCGCATATTGCTCAGCCCATACTTTTTTAAACAAAGCACCTTTGGAGGTGACATCTTGATTGGCATCCAAAATCAATACCTTGCCTTTGGGGTTATGGTGCTTGAGATAATTAGCCACTTGGCAAGCGCGCTCGTATGGCCCAGGAGGGCAGCGATATGGTGCCTCCGGAATGCTAATTGCAAAAGTACCACCTTCACGCATAGCAGCGATTTGCTTATGTAGAGCAACAGTTTCTGCTCCTGCCTTCCAGGCTTGCAGCGTCACGCCATCTTTATTGGCTTGCGCAAGACCTTCAACACTATTCATATTGAGCGATACGCCAGGGGATACCACAGCCTTGTCGTAACGCAAAGTCTTGCCGGAGGCGAGTTTGACTGTTTTCTGGTCCGGATCAATGCTGGTCACGCTATCTTGAATGATCTTGATGCCGTGGCGCTTGCTAAGACTGTCATAAGAAGAGGTAATGTCTGACATAGTGCGTGAGCCACCCACCACTAAGTTTGATAGCGGGCAAGATAAGAACGCGGTATTCGGCTCAATTAAAGTCACGCGAGCGGTATTGTTGGAGAACAGGCGCAAATATTTGGCAGCGGTTGCACCACCATATCCACCACCAATGACCAGAATTTCTGCTTTTTGTAAACTCGCGGCTCTTGTTTGACCTGAGAGTCCGGCGAGCAGGCCGAGTGCGGCAGCACTTTGACCAATAAAATGTCGACGATCCATGTTGCCTCCTTATTGTTTTTTGCCAAGCTGATTGGCAATAATGGTGAGTTGTTCGTCCGAGTAGCCTTTAGCGAGTTGCGGCATGATGGTACCTTCACGCGCACCAGACTTAAATGCCTTTAATTGCGTCAGCATTTGTTCGCTGGTCAGGGTATTGATGAGAGGCATGCCACCATCAACCACACCCTTACCATTGGTGCCATGGCAGTTTGCGCAAGTCGCCGCTAGACCGCGCTGATATAGCTGGTCGGCAGTTTGTGCCGCACTCAGCCCACTCCACTGGCTTAAGCCAATCAGGGTGCTAGCCACCAAAATAGGTTTTAAGTACTTCACTTGCATAGGAATAATCTCCGTCTTACATATCGCTGTTTTAAGGGTGATGCTTAGTGGCTCTATCTTAATCAGATGCACCCCAGATTGGTGGTTTTACTTAGATTCATTTCCAATAAGCTCAGAACAAAAAGTAAGACTGTTGTTACTGGTAGTTTTAGTATTTTGGCTTAAGACCTATAAACTAGCGTGATGCGAAGCCCATTTACTTACCGTAGCGCCATTCTGATCCTGCTTCTAGGTATATTTACCTATCTCTATGGCTTGGATAGTCGCTTTGCACCCAAAAATGGGGACGAGTATCCCTATATGCATATTGTTCGTATGACTGCCGATGTTGGTGCATGGCTGCCCCTGCAATCAGAGATGGATGGCATTAAAAATACCAAGCCCCCTTTAGTATTTTGGGAGGGTATTGCCAGCACTAGGTGGGGAAGTGACTGGTCGCTATTTGCACTACGTTGGCCTAGTGTTTTATATACCGGCTTAACTGCTTTTTTCTTATTTCTGGCGGTAGCGCGTTTTAGCGGCAAGAAGCAGACCGGCCTACTGGCGGCTGTAGTTTGGCTCTCCTTTTTTGCGACCTATCGTTATGGGCGACCGTTTCTGACGGATCCTCCCGAAGTATTTTGGCTAAGTCTGCCATTTTTCGCACTGCTGTATTGGGGTAAAGCTGCATTTCATTCCAAGCTGCTATTTCCCTTGTTGGCAGGTGTCTGCTTTGGCATGGCCTTGTTGTCCAAGTCTTTTGCTTATATTGTTCCAGGCTCATTTGCGTTGGGATTATTTTATTGGCGCTGGCGTGAGTGGAGTGTTCCGAAGGTCTTAATTCAAGATTTGTACAAAGTCATTGTGATTGCCGTATTGGCTTTAGGCGTGTTTGCACTTTGGTTTGTACTTGATCCATTTCCTGAGGCGGTTTGGAAAGAATTTGTTTTGGGTGAGAATGCGGGGAAGTTTGAGGCGCGTAGCTCGCACTATCTATTAGATTTAATACGTGGTGGCGACAGCATTTGGATGCTGACTTTGACCAGTCTAGCGAATGCCGGCCTATTCTTTTTTGTGCTGATTTCCGCTTTGATTCAGTGCTGGCGAGAGCGGCGCTTTATTTCGCTAGAAGAGAGTCTCTTATTGCTTCTGGTCTTAGCCTTTTTCATTGTGTTTAGTTTGCCGAGTCAACGCTCTGGTCGCTACTTGTTGCCGGTGATGCCAGCCATGGCTGCCTTAATCGCTTTGCACTGGGAGCGCCTACCTTTGTGGGGATTTCGGATTGCACTTGTGCTGCAGTTGATTGTGCTCGCGGCTCTGACTTGGGTTGGTGCTAACTTACAGCTATCGAACTTCTTGGGTCAAGCTGGCCTTTGGGATTACTCCTTCTGGCATTGGGCTTTGATGGGTGGCTCAATTGTCTTGGTGTTGTTAGGTCTACTCAATCCAGCCCGCTGTAAGGCGCTGGCCTTGGCTGGGTGCTTTCTTTGTTATTGCGCCCTGACCAGCAGTTTGACGCCTCTAGAAGGCTCCTTGGGCCGCTATCAAGCATCTACTGTCCAGGGCGTAGCAGGGCAAGACGTTTGGATACCGTGCGACTATCGTGCCAAGGATGAGGAGTACCGATTGTTATTGCCTGGTGCAATATTGCACGGCTACCTTGCAAAAGATGCCAGCCAAATTGATTTACTGAGTAAGACCTATCCATTGGTGGCCGTGCAGTCACCAATAGGCATAGAGCCCGTCATTTGTGAGACTTGCAAAATTGTCGGTCGACGCATGGAGATGCGAGCTCGCCACTCTGATGCAGAGATTCGGGCGATACTCATGGGCCATATTGGAGAACACCTGTTTGTGAATGAATATTTAATTGCTACCCCCGCAACGATAGCGTTGCCCTTAGTGGGTAAGGACGCTTGTCGATGAGTCGTGTCATTGCTTTTTGTTTTTTATTGCTGGCATCGGTATTGGGTTACCTGCATATAGATAGTCGTCCAGCGTGGGCACCATTTGTAGAAGATCAGCCAGCTGAAACCATCCATATATCCGAGCAGTTGCCGGATGCGACAGAAGCCAGTAAGCCGGTGAAGTCTCTGAAAAATACTGCGCCAGTAAAAGCTGTTCAGCCAAGTCTGCGTCTGGATTGGCTGCCGGATACAGGTGCGCCTTCGGTGCATGCCGCCTCTTTGATTGCTCTTAAGGATGGTGCGGTCAGAGCATTCTGGTTTGCGGGCAGCCGCGAGGGTGCGCCGGATGTGGTGATTAATACGGCAGTCTTTGATCCGCGGGCATCAAGGTGGAGTACTCCAACAGTAGTGATGGATCGGGTAAGCGCGGAAAAAGGCCTGTCTCGTTACATTGCTAAATTGGGTAATCCCGTTCCCGCCAGAATGGCTGATGGCCGTATGCAGCTATTTTTTGTGACTGTATCGATTGGGGGTTGGGCGGGTAGTTCAATCTCTACGGTGATTTCAGATGACGAAGGTTTGAGATGGAGTCAGCCGCAGCGCCTCATTAGCTCTCCATTGATTAATCTCAGTACTTTGGTAAAGTCGCCGGCCATTGCATTTGCAGATGGACGATTGGGTTTGCCGGCTTATCACGAGTGGATTGGTCGCTTTGGCGAGTTCCTCAGAATTGAGGCGAATCAGGTCATTGATAAACGCCGTATGAGTTCTGGTAGGGGGTCGATTCAGCCGGCGGTGTTTGTGGATGGCGCACAAGAGGCAAGCGCATTCTTTCGCCAAACGCGATCAAGCACCCAGCAAAAGCAAATTCCCGTTAGCGAAACAAAAGATGCGGGACAGTCTTGGGTTACCACACAAGATCTAGAAATTGCGAATCCCAATTCAGCGCTTGCCGCACTTACTTTAGCTAATGGTACGCGGTTGATGGTATTAAACAATATTGAGGCAGGGCGCTACCGCTTAGTCATGGTGATGCGTGAATCCAACTCCCTGCAATGGAAAGTCATTCAGGTGCTTGAGGATGATGAATCCCTCGCCAATGATCAGCGCCGTGAATTCTCCTACCCCTATTTAGTTTCTGTGAGTGGTGCAGATGCGCATTTGGTCTATACCTGGGACAGAAAAAAGATTCGCCATGTTTATTTTCCAGCTAGCTGGTTTAAGTATGTCTCGAATGGCTTAAAAGAAAAGGAAGCGCAATGATGAATCAATACATGCAGCTCATTGCCCTTCTGGAGATGTCGCTTACTTGTGCGGTGGTTTTGATTATTTTCTTGCAAAAACTGTTTCAGATAGAACTTCCCTTTGTGGCTCGGATTGCCATAGTGTTGCTCTTGGGCAATCTATTTTTCTGGCCGCTTGGTATGTCGCTTGAGCTGCCTTTATCCGCTTATGTGCGCGGTGTCACGGGTGATCTGAGTATGGTGACCCTACTCTTGTTGTGGGGCAGCTTGCTTCCTGCCGCCAAAAAGACGCCGTTCGGATTTAAAGCGCCGGTTGCGTTGATTGCTCTTGTGTTCTACCCGCTAGCACTCGGTTTTGGAATGTTGGATCCTTATGCGTGGGGCTATGGCTCTATTGGCCTGTTGATGTCAGTCATTGTCTTTGCGATTCTCTGTGGACTTGTTGGTTGGACCAAGGGTGTTTGGATTATCTCTGTCGCCATCATTGCCTGGGCAGCCCATTGGCATGAGTCAGTCAACCTCTGGGATTACCTCTTAGATCCTTTCTTAGCCATCTGGGCGCTGTTTGCCGTCCCAAGCGCGATCTACCTGAAGCGTCGCGAGAAAGCGCAGTCAGGCTATCTCTTTAGGGCGGGATGATCAATTTTTAGATAAGAAAAAAGCCAGCAGATCGCTGGCTTTTTTGTTGACTGCTATTCCGAGATTAGTCTGGAATATTCGATTTACGAATGACTGGACCCCAGACGTTGATTTCGCTTTCAAGATGGGACTTGAGGCCTTTAGCGGATACTTTATCCATCGGCACGATATCAATGTTGGAATCTTCCAAGCGCTTTCTCACATCAGGAGTATTCAATGCTTTCTTCAAGGCAGCATTGATCTTATCCAGAACTGGCTGTGGAACACCTTTTGGAGCGTACACGCCATGCCACACTTTGACTTCAAAACCTTTAAGACCTTGTTCGTTTAAAGTAGGAACGTTCGGAATGGCAGGCAAACGCTTCATGGTGGTTGTGCCAAAGGCTTTTACACGGCCATCCTTGATGTAAGGAATAGTTTGCGTGGTTTGATCGCACAAGAGGTCCACCTGACCACCCAAGAGGTCGGTCAAAGCGGGGCCAGTTCCTTTGTAAGGAATGTTGGTCAACTTCACACCTAAACGACTCTGAAACAACAAGCCGCATAGTTGTGACACTGCACCAGGACCAGCATTAGCCATCGTTACTTTTGAACCATTCGCCTTGATATAGGCTTCGAGCTCCTTAAAGTTATTGGCAGGCAAATCTTTTTTACCGAGCAATACCATGGGGACGTCAGCTACTTGGCCGATGTACTCAAAGCTGGTCATTGGATCGTAAGGGAGTTTGTCGTACAGCGCATTTGCTGTAGCCATACCCATGTGGTGAATGTAGATGGTGTAACCGTCCGGAGCTGCTCGCGCTACTTTGGTAGAGGCGATGGTTCCACCGGCACCAGGAACGTTTTCAACAACGACGGTTTGACCTAAAGATTGACCCATGGGCACTGCAATTAAGCGTGCGATTGTATCGGTCGGTCCACCAGCTGCAAATGGGACAACCAATTGAATGGATTTAGTCGGCCAATCTTTTTGGGCAAATGCCATGTTGCTGGCGAGTAATGCGCTGGCGCCTGCTACAGCAGCAATTCCAGCGAATAGTGTGTTCTTCAATTTCATCGATGTCTCCAAGTGTGTGATGCATAGCAATTTTGCCACCTTTAAGCTCTATCAGCTTTAGGGTTTACCAGCAAGCGCCAGGGTTCTTTGGGCTAGTAGGACTACTGGTCGGTCAATCATGCGGCCGTCTAATTTTACTGCACCACCTTTGGATGCCTTATCAGCCTCAATAACTCGATGGGCCCATGAGACCTCTTTGTCAGTAGGCATAAAGGCGGCCTTGACCAGGGAAACTTGTTTTGGATGGATGCATAGCTTGCCGCCAAAGCCCATTCTTTTAGCGCGTTCAGCATCATCAGTGATGCGCTCAATATCGTCAGTTGAAGGGGTTACCCCGTCTATTGGAGGGGCAATTTGCGCCAGGCGAGAGGCCAGCACAATCTGAAAGCGGGCAGTCTGCAGTTCATTTTCCTGGGCGTCGCACACCATCCCGAGGTCTGCTTGTAAATCAATGTTACCCAAGGCGAGGCGCAACACCTGCTCAGAGTTTGCAATTTCATGGAGGCGATCAAGGCCAATTGCAGTTTCAATCATGGGAATAATGGCGGTGTTTGGCAGAATCTGCGCAGCACCGTTCATTTGATCAAGTGATTCACTTTTGGGTATCAGTAAGCAAGCCGCATCTAACTCTTGTACCAAGATCAAGTCTGCAGCATAAAACTTACTACCAGGAGAATTTGAGCGAATGATCAAGCGCTTTTTCTGCTCAGCGGTAAATGTGGGCCAGGCAGTGCGGATGGCATCCCGCGCCGTTTGTTTGTCTTCCTCGGCAACCGCGTCTTCAAGGTCGATGATGATGCCATCGGCACCACTATCTAAGGCTTTAGAAAAACGCTCTGGGCGGGTGCCCGGCACAAATAAGAAGCTGCTACTAAAGCCAATAGGTGTATCGAGTGGGTTCATATGGGAGGCTTTATAAAATATGAGGCAAAAGAGTAATTAAGAAACTAAGAAACTGAGAAAGCAGGAGTCTAAGAGATCAGTAGGCCTATCTTCGCTTGTTTGCGGACATTCCACAGGCGCTCAATGGCGGTACTCATTTCACTGGGAGTGGCGCCACCGCTAAAGGCAGCAAGACGCATGGCCTTATCGGTAATCTCAGCACGACTTAAAGTGTTGCCAGGATCCCCCTTGGGTTCATCAACGCGACCCTCTAATACTTCACCATTGTGCAGATAGACTTTGACCTTGCCAATCCAGCGTTGTGGATAGGCGCCATCCACCTCGGGATCCAAAGTCATCGTGACGCGATCACGAAACTCACAAATTGCTTGATCATGAAAATGCTGATCAAACTCCTGCAGACCTGCAAATTGATAATGGGCAATCAGCGCTAATACAGTTCCCATCGAAAACTTCGATTGATGTACTGTTGCTGGATCGGTCACCGGGCCAAGGACATCAATTGCACCTTGGTGTACTAAGGTTTCTACTTTGGCAATATCGCTGGGTTTGAGATGGTGCGCCAACATCACTTGTAGTAAGGCGTCTGCAGCCGGGTGGGTGTGACGGCAGGAGGCGTGATATTTAAAGCTCGTCTCTGCAATGGTCCAGCGACTACCTAATCTGTCAGTCAGTTTGCTCGGATCCGCATCACTCGACATGCCGGCAGCTAGTCCTTGCTTACCCTCGAGAATATGCTCTGCGCCGGTAAAACCCGATTGCGCTAAGTAGGCTGACATCAGCCCTGTAGAGGAGGCATGTGCCGTGTGCAACTGTTTGGAGTCTGCCGCATCGCGCAGAAATTCCCATAGGCCAGCAGACTGCGTCCCAGCAGAACCAAAGGCATGCAACATTTGCGTAGGATTGAGTTTGAGTAGATGGCCTACCGCTGCAGCGGCAGCCAAAGTGCCCGCGGTGCCGGTAGTGTGAAATATTTTGTAGTGCGAGCGACCTAAGAATTCCCCAACCCGAATGCCGACTTCATAACCAGCAACGGCAGCCACGAGCAGATCTTCACCTGAGGCACCAATCGTTTGCGCAGTTGCGAGCGCTGCTGGAAACACTACTGTGGCTGGATGAAAGACAGAGCCATTGTGAACGTCGTCTTGTTCGGCTACGTGTGAGGCAGCTGCATTGGCCAATGCGGCCAAGAAAGGACTCGAGCTCGTGCGGTGAATGAGGATTTCAGCGCTACCGGGATTAGCGCTATTAAAGCCGCCCATGCTTTGAGCAAACTGCGTAATCGTTTCTACTGGGCGCGAACCTTTACCAGCAATCGCTGAGCCAAACCAATCGACCAATAAATCTTCAGTGCGATTGAGGACTTCGTTTGGAATATCGCCAATCTGTAATTGCGAGGCAAAAGTGGCTAAGTCTTTGGAGGGATGTGCAGTTGTCATAGATACATTATGGGTTGATTACGCCAATACGGCGCTTGCCTGCATCGTGAGCCAGCCTTCATGATCCTGGGCCCAAATGGAGATCGTTTTTCCGGAAGGATCTTTCTCAAGATCGGGTTTAGCGCTGACCTTAAAAATATTAATATCAAAAGTCGGACGAATTGCGCGGAACTCAAAACTCTTGAGGGTGCAGCCTGGAATGCTTTGGCGCACCAGGTCGACCAGAAGAGTGGCAATCAAAGGACCGTGAACAATGAGGCCGGGGTAGCCTTCAACCTCGGTAACGTATTTGCGATCGTAATGAATGCGATGGCCATTAAATGTCAGTGCTGAGTAACGAAATAATAAAACGTCATCTGGCGTAATGGTCTTCGTCCACTTCGCATCAGTCGGCGCAGGTGTTGGTGCTACCGGCTTATCCTCTGGAGTTGGGGCATCGCGATACACAATGTCATGCTCTTCAATCAATGCCAAGCCATCTTGATTGGAGATCTCATGTTTTACTAAAACAAAAATGAGATCACCAGTGCGACCTGCTTTGTGCGTAACGGATTCAATTTTGGAAACGCGTTCGATTTCATCGCCAACCGACAGTGGTGCTAACCACTGAATGCGACTACCAGCCCACATCCGTCGCGGTAATGGTACGGGCGGTAAAAATCCACCACGTTTGGGATGCCCATCGGAACCAATGTCAGATTGAAGGGCGCAGGGCAAAAAATACAGCCAATGCCACAACTCCGGCAGAAATGTCCCTTTGCTTGGCGCAGGGTCAGGTCGGTCTAGTGTTGCCGATAAAGCTTTCACAGGCGCAGCAGTAACAGTGTCTTGGAGGGACTCCGTTTTACCGAGCCACTCTTGGAGATGGGTGATGGTTTGAGGTTCGATTCGCATAAGTTCCATTATGCCAATTTCAGCCCCCAATACCGCCTTGCTAGATCAATAAACTGGTAACTAAATAGCTGAGAAGCCCAGCAAGCGCGGAACCAGTCAAAACGCTGATAACCCCTTTTTGAAACTTGAAGAGGGCTAGTCCAGCAAATACGGAAATAGCGATAGAGACCCAAGAAATTGAGCCGCCAAGACCATGGGGAAAGAAGACGTGATAAGCAAAGAACAGGCCCAGATTGGCAATCACGCCAACCACGGCCGCGGAAATTGCAGTCAGGGGCGCGGTAAAGCTTAGCTTGCCATGGGTGGATTCAATTACTGGGCCGCCGACCAGAACCAGGAAGAAAGATGGCAGAAAGGTAAACCAGGTGGCTACACAGGCACCAAGCACCCCAAACCAAAATGGATTGGTATTGCCAATCAGGTGTTGAATATGGCCAGCTAGGTAGCCAACAAAAGCGACCACCATGATGAGTGGTCCGGGGGTGGTTTCACCTAGAGCTAGACCATCCATCATCTGACCAGCGCTAAGCCAATGAAATTGATCTACTGCGCCTTGGTAGACGTAAGGCAGTACTGCATAGGCGCCACCAAAAGTAAGGAAAGCAGCCTTCGTGAAAAACCAAGCAATTTGTGGGTAAAGCGTTTGCCAGCCAAACAAGAGGGTCAGCGCAACAAACGGAATGGACCAGAGCGCTATTACAACTGCGCTTTGCAGAATCAGCTTCTTCGTCGAAAACTGGGCGTGTTCTGGAGTGGGCGTGTCATCGTCAATCAGCGCAGCGCCATACCGCTTCTCACTACCGTTGCCATGCGAGCCGGTTTGCTGGAAATACTCCGGATAACGCTTACCACCCCAAATACCAGCCAAGGCGGCGCACAAGACGATGATGGGGAAAGCAAGATTGAGCACGAAGATCGCGAGAAATGACATTAGTGCAATCACGCGCAGTGCCTGATTGTGAATGGTACGTTTACCAATTCTGACGGCGGCATGTAAGACGATGGCGGTCACTGCGGGTTTGATGCCAAAGAAGATGGCGGCAATCCAAGGCACTTGCCCAAAAGTCAGATAAACCCAGGACAGGCCAATCAAAATGAAGAGTGATGGCAGTACAAAGAGGCTGCCTGCCAAAACGCCACCCCAGGTACGATGCATGAGCCAGCCGATATAGGTGACCAGTTGCTGGGCTTCGGGTCCAGGGAGGAGCATGCAATAGTTGAGCGCATGTAAAAAGCGCCGCTCAGAAATCCAGCGACGCTTTTCAACCAGCTCTTGGTGTAGGACGGCAATTTGACCTGCAGGCCCACCAAAGCTAATAAAGCCAAGCTTGGCCCAAAATTTTAGGGCCTCGCGTAGTGGAACACTCAAGCGTCTTCCATTCCGCCAACGACTTGGCTAAAGCCGTTATCGACGTAAATGATTTCAGCAGTAATGCCGTTTGCCAAATCGGATAATAAGAAGGCGGCAGTGTTACCAACGTCATCAATCGTCACGTTGCGACGCATTGGGGCGGTTTGTTCAACCGCTTCCAAAATCTTGCCGAAACCCTTAATACCAGCGGCAGCTAAGGTTTTGATCGGGCCGGCTGAGATGCCGTTGGCACGAATCCCTTTAGGTCCAACTGAGCCAGCGATATAGCGAACTGAGGCTTCCAGTGAGGCCTTAGCAAGACCCATGGTGTTGTAGTTCGGAACGTTGCGCATGCTGCCTAGGTAAGTCAGCGTCAATAAAGACGACTTGTCACGCAACATGGGCAAGGCTTCTTTTGCCATCGCTGGGAAACTGTAAGCAGAGATATCGTGAGCGATCTTGAAGCCCTCCCGTGAGAGACCTTCTAAAAAGTCGCCAGCAATGGCTTCACGTGGCGCAAAGCCAATAGCGTGGACAAAACCATCGAACTGAGGCCAGGATTTGGCTAGATCTTTAAATAGGGCGGAAATCTGCTCATCGCTACCGACGTCACAATCAAAAATCAATTCGGTATTGAATTCTTTAGCAAAATCGACAATTCGGTCCTTAAAGCGCTCACCGACGTAGGTAAAGGCTAATTCAGCCCCTTCACGATGACATGCTTTGGCAATGCCATAGGCAATAGAGCGGTTAGAAAGAAGGCCGGTAATCAGAATTTTTTTGCCAGCGAGAAAGCCCATATTGTGTCCTTTGCTTCAAATGTGGTTTGCTATCTACAATTGTTGCATATATGCCCATGTTCCCCGCCATCCGCCAAATCCCCACTTTCCTGCTTCTAGCCATTCTGGCTGGGCTAACGGTGAATACGGCCCATGGCGGCCAAGGGATTGCTCAGTATGGAAAACCCAAATATGCAGACGGATTTAGCCATTTTGACTATGTCAATCCCCAAGCGCCCAGAGGTGGGACATTGGTCCTTCCGAATCCGGATCGCCGCACCAGCTTTGATAAGTTCAATCCCTTTACCTTGCGCGGCGTTGCTGCCCCGGGTGTAGCGCAGTTGATGTTTGAGTCTTTGGCAGTAGGTAGCGCGGATGAAGTCTCTAGTGCCTATGGATTGATTGCTGAGGATATTGCTGTAGCGCCCGACAAGATGTCCGTGGTGTTTCGGATTCGTCCGGAAGCCAAGTTCTCAGACGGCAGCGCCATCCTGGCGAGTGATGTGAAGCACAGCTTCGACACCTTGATGAGCTCACTAGCAAATCCGCAATATAAAACGGTCTATGCCGATGTGAAGCAGGCGGTAGTGGTTTCGGATCGCGTGATCCGTTTTGACTTTAAGAATCACAACCCAGAGTTACCAGTGATGGTGGGCACCTTGCCCGTGTTCTCGCGCAACTGGGGTAAGAAGCCTGACGGCACGATAACCCCGTTCGATAAACTCACTTTTGAATTGCCATTGGCGAGCGGTCCTTATGTGATTGAGTCTTATAAAGCTGGTAAGACCATGATCTTTAAGCGCAACCCCAACTACTGGGCTGACCAAGGCGGTAAGACGCTGAATGTGCGTGTGGGTTTTTATAACTTTGATCGAATCAATTACAAGCTCTATAGCGATGACGCCGTTCGCCTAGAAGCCTTTAAGGCTGGGGAGTTCGATGCTTTAGTGGAGTACCGCGCCAAGAATTGGGCAAAGAGTTATGTGGGCCCCAGATTTAATGATGGCACCTTAGAGAAGAAGGCATTTCTTAATCACAACGGCGCTGGTATGCAAGGCTTTGCCATGAATGTCCGCAGACCAATTTTTCAAGACCCCCGTGTGCGCCAAGCTTTGGGTTACGCACTTGATTTTGAGTGGCTCAATCGCCAACTCTTTTTTGAGCAATACAGTCGCATCAATAGCTATTTCACTAACAGCGATCTGAGTGCGAATTTCGATGGCCCGCGCAAACCGACTGAAGCCGAGCTGAAATTACTCAAGCCACTGAAGGCGCAATACCCCAAGTGGGTGCCTGATGCAGCCTTTGGCCCAATGCCGGCTGCACCTTCTACAGTCGCACCAGATAGCCTACGTCAAAATCTGCGTAAGGCACGTGACTTGTTAGCTCAGGCTGGCTGGCAGTATCGAGATGGGGCACTGCGCAATATGCAGGGAGAGCCTTTCCGTTTTGAGATGGTGGAAGACGGCCCCTTTTTCTTAAGGGTGATTTCTTCCTATGTGCGTAATTTAGAAAAACTGGGTATTCAGGTGGATATTCGGACCAGTGACTTTGCTTTGCATCAGAAGCGTATGGATGAATACGACTTTGATATGACCACCATCCGCTTTCCGGATTCACAAAGTCCTGGTAATGAGCTGTGGGATCGTTTTGGTAGTCAGGCCTCTAAAGAAAAAGGTTCTGATAACGTGATTGGGGTTCAATCTCCCGTAGTGGATGCTTTGGTAGATGCAGTCGTCAAAGCGCAGACCCGTGAAGAATTGCGTGCTGCGACCAGAGCCTTAGATCGAGTCCTCTGGAATAGTTATTACGTGATTCCACAGTGGTACAACCCCACCCACCGAATCGCGTATCGTAAAGAGATGCGCTACCCAGAGCCTCCTTTGTATTACACCGCTGAATCTTGGATTCTGCTCAATTGGTGGAAAGAAGGAGTGCGCTAATGCAAGGGCAAATGTGGTCATACATCATCAAGCGCATGCTCTTGATGATTCCTACCTTGTTAGGTGTCCTGACGCTCACTTTTGCCGTGGTGCAATTTGTACCAGGCGGCCCAGTCGAGCAATTGATGTTGGAACTGAAGGGCAAGGGAGATGCTGCAGTGAGTGGCGCCGAGTCCTCGGGGGGTGGTAGTAACTATCGCGGGCGCCAGGGGGTAGATGCAGAGCGTTTGGCAGAAGTAAAAGTGCTTTATGGATTTGATAAGCCGCCGGTAGAGCGTTATTTCATGATGCTCAAACGTTTTGCGCAATTTGATTTGGGTGAGAGCTACTACCAACACCAAAGCGTTTGGCAGCTCGTGGTCTCTAAATTGCCAGTGTCGATCAGTATTGGTCTATGGACATTCTTTCTTACCTATTTAGTGTCAATCCCCTTGGGCATTGCTAAGGCAGTTAGGGATGGTTCACGCTTTGATGCGATCACGAGCACGATGATTTTGGTGGGCTATGCCATTCCAGGCTTTGTACTGGGTGTACTGCTGCTGGTCATCTTTGGCGGCGGTAGTTTCCTGCAGATCTTTCCGCTGCGTGGCCTTACTTCAGATAATTGGAGTGAGCTAAGTATGATGGGCAAGGTGATGGATTATTTATGGCACTTAGTACTGCCTATCACCGCATCGGTTTTAGGAAGTTTCGCAGTCATCACGATGCTGACTAAGAATTCATTTTTAGAAGAGATTCGTAAGCAGTATGTTTTAACTGCGAGAGCAAAAGGGCTTACGGAGAAACAAGTTCTTTGGAAGCATGTATTTCGTAATGCACTGCTGCCTTTAGTGACGGGTTTCCCGGCGGCATTCATTGGCGCCTTTTTTACTGGCTCACTACTAATCGAGACTTTATTTTCTTTAGATGGGCTGGGCTTACTCTCTTATGAGTCAGTCATGCGCCGTGATTACCCAGTAGTTTTTGGAACGCTCTATCTCTTTACCTTGATTGGCCTCTTTACCAAGTTGATTTCTGATCTTTGTTATGTCTACATTGATCCTCGCATTCAGTTTGGTGCAGGGGGTGGATCATGAGTCGTTGGTATCGCTTTAAGAACAGTCGCATGGGTTACGTTAGCCTGTGGATTTTCATGGTGCTGTTTGGTCTCTCGATGGGCGCTGAGCTCATTGCAAACGACAAGCCTTTGATCGTGCGCTATCAAGGCAAGTTTTATTTCCCGATCGTGAAGACTCAACCAGAGCGGGTGTTTGGTGGAGACTTTGCAACCCCAACCGACTTTTTAGATCCTGATATTCGTCATAACATTACGAGTAATGGCAATTGGGCAATCTATCCCCCCATTCCGTACAGCTATGAGACGCTCAATTACTTTTCAAAAGTTCCCAATCCAGCGCCACCGTCTTTTGATAACTGGTTAGGGACTGATGATCGTGGGCGCGATGTGTTGTCACGCTTAATTTATGGCTTCCGCCTATCTATTCTGTTTGGCTTGGCACTCACCATCGTTGGCGTGAGCGTAGGGATAATCACCGGCTCTTTGATGGGCTTCTTTGGGGGTAAGTTTGACCTGATCTCTCAGCGCTTAATTGAGATCTGGTCAGCCATGCCCGAGCTGTACTTACTGATTATTTTTGCTTCCATCTTTAACCCGAGCATTTGGTTGTTGATTATTTTGCTAGCAGCTTTTGGCTGGATGGGCTTGTCAGACTATGTGCGCGCAGAGTTCTTCCGTAATCGCGCTCTCGAGTATGTGCGTGCTGCACGAGCGCTGGGATTGACTAACCTGCAAATCATGCGCCGCCATATTCTGCCCAATAGCCTGACGCCAGTCATTACTTTTCTTCCTTTCAGAATGAGTGCGGCGATTTTGTCGCTCACGAGTTTGGATTTTTTGGGTCTTGGTGTTCCTCCGGGAACCCCAAGTCTTGGTGAATTGCTTTCACAAGGCAAGAGCAATTTGGATGCGTGGTGGATTTCGTTATCAACCTTTGTGGTACTTGTTGCCACATTGCTATTGCTGACCTTTATGGGTGAGGCACTGCGCGATGCATTTGATTCTCGTAAATCCGGTGCTGTGGGTGGGGGTCGCTCATGAGCAGAGCCAGCGACTTGCAACAACCAGTGACTCCACTGTTACGGTTTGAAGACTTCTCCATCTCTTTTGGGTCGGGTCGTCGTGAGAAGTTTGCTGTTAGCCATTTGAATTTAGAGATTGGCGTGGGTGAGCGGGTTGCTTTAGTTGGGGAATCTGGCTCAGGCAAGACGCTTACTGCGCTAGCCCCATTAAGACTCGAGCCAGAGGGCGCTAAAAGTACTGGCCGCATTCTATGGAGCGGTGGTAAGCAATCTAGTGCCCACCCTATTGATTTGCTCTCACTGCCGATACAGGATATTCGAGAGATTCGGGGTCGTGAGATTGCCATGGTGTTTCAGGAGCCAATGACTGCGCTTAATCCTTTATTCACTATAGGTAATCAAATAGTCGAGGCGGTGCAGGTATATCAGCCTCTGATTTCTAAAGCGGATTGCATGTCTGCGGCGATTGATTTGCTTAAAAAGACGGGCATCCCTGAACCAGAAAAACGTTTTCATTCTTATCCGCATCAGCTTTCCGGTGGGCAGCGTCAACGCGCCATGATTGCCATGGCCTTGGCTTGCAAGCCGCGACTGCTGATTGCCGATGAACCCACTACCGCCCTAGATGTGAGCTTGCGTCTGCAGATCTTAGATTTACTCAAAGAGTTGCAGGAGGAGTCGAAAGAGCAGGGCGGCATGGCGATTTTGCTCATCACTCACGATCTCAATTTAGTGAAGCATTTCGCTCAGAGAGTTGCTGTTCTCAATCAAGGCAAGCTCATAGAGGTTGGCCTAACTTCGCAGGTGTTTAAGCATCCAGAGGATCCTTATACAAAAGCCCTGGTCAATAGCGCGCCGGTACGTGATCTCGCGCCAGTCATGCCTTTGGCGCCAGTGCTGCTGAAGACGGAGAACTTATCAGTCTCCTATCCAGGGACGGATTCAGTGGGATGGTTTAAACAGTCCCCACGTCACCAAGTGTTGCGTAAGGTCGGCTTTGAGCTAAAGCAGGGGCAGACGATTGGTGTCATTGGTGAGTCTGGTTCTGGCAAAACTACCTTAGGGATGGCAGTTTTAGGTTTATTAGGCGATTCTGCTGCAGAGATTACTGGTGATGTAGATGTGTTGGGTACTGATTGGCAAAAGTTGAAACCAGCTGAACGCCGAGCAATGCGTTCGAGTTTGCAGGTCATTTTTCAAGATCCATTTGGTTCGCTTTCTCCACGTATGAATGTGATGCAAATCATTTCCGAGGGGCTAGATGTTCACTTCCCCAAGTTATCTGCGGCAGAGCGTGAGGCTCGCGTCTTAGATATTTTGCGCGAGGTCGGAATGGATCGTTCAGCACTGACTCGCTATCCCCACGAATTTTCTGGTGGTCAGAGGCAGCGCATCGCCATTGCCCGCGCCTTAATTCTGAAACCGCAAATCTTGGTGCTGGACGAACCCACTTCAGCGCTGGATGTGTCGATCCAAAAACAAGTGCTTGCCTTGCTGACCGAACTTCAGAAGAAATACAACTTGGCCTATCTCATGATTAGCCATGACTTGGCCGTGATTCGGGCGATGTCACATGAAATCCTGGTTCTGAAAGCGGGTCGGGTAGTGGAGTTTGGGGATACGGAGACTTTGATTCGGAATCCCCGCCAAACCTATACCCAAGAGCTCTTTAAAGCCGCCGAGCTGACTTAAGGATTTAAAGAAATACGCTCTACAGGGCGCTAAATTGGTGCATTCATGCCCAATAATGGTAAATATTCTATTCAAAACAATGAGTTAGCCTAGGGGTTAGGATTTGGTTAAGTGGGGCTTCTTTGTTAGAATGGGCCAATGATTTTTCAAAAAGACTTCTTGTCAGCACTAGTTAAACAAATGCCAAAGGCGTTTTTGTTTGCGATCGTGCTCGCCGCGCACCCAGTAATGGCGGTGGATGCCACTCCGGATTCTGCAAAAGAAACTTCAGCGGATGTTGCCAAAGATACCCCTAAGGAAAGCATGTTTCAGGTGGGTAAGTCCTACTTTGCTCGTGTATCTGATCGCTTAGCTGATTCTGTTAGCGGCAAATCGGATGAGTTGATTAACCGTGCCATGGAGGTGATTGGCGTGCGTTATCGCTGGGATGCTGAGTTGCCGCAGTCTGGTTTGGATGGCAGTAGTTTTGTTGGCTATGTTTTTAAAGATAAGTTGGGCTTTTTGTTGCCTCGCAAAGCGACTCAAATGAGCCGTGTTGGCAAGCCTATTAACCGTGAAGAATTACAGCCTGGTGATTTGGTGTTCTTCAACACCATGCGTTTAACTTTTTCTCATGTCGGCATTTACGTTGGCGACAATAAGTTTATTCACTCGCCATCTAAGGGCACTAGCGTGCGTGTAGATGATCTTGGAAGTCTTTACTGGGATAAGCGATTTGACGGTGCCCGCCGTTTAGACGGTAGCGACAACTTGGGTGATGCAGAGCGTCAAGAGTTGTTGAACGAAGTCAATAAGCTCAAGCGTAAGTCCCGCAGCCTGTAAGCCCTGCATTGATTGCCATCCTGTTAGGCAAGTGTATGTTCGCTTAACCACTCCTTTAGTGCTAAGTCAATTCTGGTCTGCCATCCTGATCCCGATGCCTTAAATGCCTCTATCACCTCAGTAGATAGACGAATTGTGGTTGAGACTTTAGTTGGTGATACTTGAGCGCCCCTTGGTTTTCTGGATGCCAATTTGGCTTGTAGCGATGCTGGCAGATCTTGAAATGTTTTCGACTTCTTAAGCTCCTCAGCCGACCACTCAAAGTTTTCATCATCAATCTTGGATTTGTTTTTCATATTCAGTGAGCTCCCGCTTGTTTGCCTTCCTCAGGCTAATGACTCGTATTTCTTTATCGGTTTCCGTAAACACTAATGTATGTAATCGACATCGCAAAAACCCAAACGCTCTCATTCTATTTTTGGCTTGATCATAAGTAATTTCCCTGCTTATCAAATGGAGATGTGGAGGAGGGTTACTGCTTTAACTTTTCTTTAATCAACCCCATTTGCTCTTGTGCGGCCATCTCGCCGGCAAGGATCGCAGCATTTCTGGATTTGAAGTCACCACTACTCATTTGTTTGAGCAGGGGGGTGATCACAATATCGGCACCCTTCAATTCATATTGGTTGATGCTGCGTTGCATGATGGAAATGGTTTGTTGCAGGATGCCGAAAGTTCCGCTCGCATCTTGGTGAACAGGTTCTGAAGAGATGTTGACTGCAATCACGAGGGTTGCACCCATCTGTCTGGCATAACTTGCCGGGACGGGCGCCACCAAACCGCCATCCACATACTCTTTTCCGCTGATGACTGCTGGCTGAAATACGCCCGGAACACTGCACGAGGCACGCACTGCTAGGCCTGTATTGCCAGTTCTAAATAGAACACCTTTGCCCGATTGCAGTTCGGTAGCCACGATGCCTAATGGAATGCGCATTTGCTCAATAGACTTATTTTGTACTTCGCGGTTCACCATGTTCTGGAGGGCGTCACCTTTGATCAGTCCACCAAATCTACCAGCAAAAGGGAGACCCCAGTCTGCGATGGTGGCTTCATCTAAAGTGAGGGCAAGCCGATTGAGATCGTTGCCCGTGGCGCCAGAGGCCAGTAAGGCGGCAATGACGCTGCCGGCACTGCTGCCCACCACGATATCGGGCCTGATGCCTTGAGCTTCAAGAGCCTTAATTACCCCGATATGGGCAAAACCTCGCGCAGCACCCGCCCCTAAAGCGAGGCCAATAACGGGTTTGCGACTACCCATTGAGCCACACCCAGTGAGGCTTGAAGCCCCAATGAGGGCCCCTAAACCCAGGCCTAAGCTCAAGAAACGGCGCCTTGTATCGGTCTCAGGGGGTGAAAGTCGGGCTAGGGAGGTAATTTCGTGCATATGGCTATTGTATTGAGCCTCCCTTATAATGGCCGAACGGTGAGCGAAAAAGACTTCGTTTCAGCGCGGGTAGCTATCCTAAGTGAATTGTTATGGATGCATGGCCCGTAGTAGCTAAAGAGTGCCACCAGAACACCACCAACCCATTACTGAAATACATTTTTATACCCTCATCAGGTCGTTACCTGATAGCCCGAATTTTATGGATGATCACAATAAACGCGTAATTGAAACAGCCCTCTTGTGCGCGCAAGAACCACTGACAGTTGCTGATCTCACGCGCTTATTTGTCGATGACATTGCCGCTGGCGAGATTGATGATGTTCTTTTGGAGCTTCAGAAGGCTTGGGAAGACAAAGGCATGGAGTTGGTGCACATTGCGACTGGCTGGCGTTTTCAGAGTCGTTTGTCGATGCGCGAATATCTCGATCGTTTGACTCCAGAAAAACCGCCAAAGTATTCTCGTGCGGTGATGGAGACTTTGGCGATTATTGCCTACCGTCAACCCGTCACTCGTGGCGAAATCGAAGAGATTCGTGGTGTTGCTGTGAGCAGTAACGTCATGAAGCAATTGGAAGATCGTGGATGGGTGGAGGTGATTGGCCATAAAGAAACCATTGGTCGCCCCGGTTTATACGCAACGACAAAACAGTTCTTAGATGATTTAAGTTTGACTAATTTACAAAGCTTGCCAATGCTGGAAGATGCAGCCCCGATGGCTGCTGCAGAGCAATTGGGCCAAGCGGTAATGGAATTTGATCCAAGTGCTACCGTTGAGACGGTGATTGAGTTGGATGAAAACGGTCAGGCCATCATTGACGTAGAGAGCGAAGCAATCGCTGCAGTGACTGTAGAAGAAGTGCCAGAAGAAACAACAGAAGAAACAATCGAAGAAGTAGAAGAAGTTACCCCAGAGTCTGAAGAAAAATCAGACGAACAAAAATAATTATTAATGACAAGCTCCAACGAAAACGATTCATCCCCGATTAAACCGACATCGGACAATTCCGCTAATAGAGAGTCAGCGCCTTCCACTTCGGATGGTGCAGCGACTGAAGGGCGCGAGGCTGGACCACGTCGCCCACGTCGTCAAGGCGCAGGCGCTAGCAAGCATCCCTTTAATAAGAAGCGCCCATTCAATAAGGATCGTCCACGTCGTGAGGGCGGCGAGTCCAATGGTCCGCGTGAAGGTGGTAACAACCAATCCGCCAAAATCGCACCCAATGCAGCGGAGAGCGAGGCTTTATTTGCATCTGTAGTTTCTGGGGAATTTGATGCTGCATTAGATGCTCCTGAAGCGCTTGAAACAAAAAATCCCGATGGTCTTAATGAGAATGAAATTTCTCATCAGACTGGTGCTGAGCGCCGTGCTCAACGTGTTCGTCATGATGAGGATGCGGATGCCCCCAGTGACGATGAGATGAGCAGTTTGCAATTTGCCAACATCGACGATTTACCGCTTAGCTTGCGTGATGAGGTGTGGTCTGACCTAGATGGTTTAGATGACGACGCTGATGACGAAGATACGGTGAAGTTGCACAAGGTATTAGCTGACGTTGGCATGGGCTCACGTCGCGACATGGAAGACTTAATTATTCAAGGTCGTGTATCAGTTAATGGTTTACCGGCACATATTGGCCAACGCATTGGTCCAACTGATCAGGTGCGTATCAACGGCAAGCCAGTGCATCGCAAGATTCAGACTAAGCCACCACGCGTCATCATGTATCACAAGCCTTCAGGCGAAATCGTGAGTCAGTCCGATCCAGAAGGTCGTCCAACTGTATTTGATCGCCTACCCAAGCCACGTCAAGGTCGTTGGATTGCAGTAGGGCGTTTGGACTTTAATACCGAAGGCCTCTTACTGTTTACAACATCAGGTGAGTTGGCGAATCGCTTAATGCATCCTCGCTACGGCGTCGAGCGTGAATACGCTGTCCGCATTTTGGGTGAGTTAAGCCAAGAAAACATGGCGCAATTAAAGAGCGGCATTACGCTCGATGATGGCCAAGCTAAATTCTTGCGCTTATCCATGGGTGGTGGCGATGGTGCAAACCGTTGGTATCACGTCGCTTTGACTGAGGGGCGTAACCGTGAGGTGCGCCGCATGTTTGAAGCCGTTGGACATACCGTTTCTCGTTTGCTCCGTACCCGCTACGGTATTTTCTTGCTTCCTCCGCGTTTAAGACGGGGAAAATGGGAGGAGATTGAGGCTGGTGGCATCTATAACTTGATGAAGTTTGTGGGCTTAAAAATGCCACAACCACAAGACAAGGGTCGTAATCCGAATGCGCAGGGTCGCGATCGCCACTCTCCCGCTAGCGAAGACTTTCAGCCTGACCCAATGCAAACCTCGGTTTCTTATTGGGGTTCACGGGATGCTTTAACTCAGGCTAGTGGCCATACCGCTCTAACGCATCAAGGCCGGGGTGGTAAACCTGGTGGCGGTGGTTCAGGTGAAGGGCGCGGTCCTTTCCGGGGTCGTACTAACGCCGGCAGACCAGGTCAAGGTTCAGGGCAAGGTGGTCAGGGTGGACAGGGAGCTCAAGGCCAGAACCGTAATAAAGGCAAGAAAGTGCACCATGGCCAGTCTGCTTTTGTGACCGCCAGCCCTCAAAGTCCTGGAAACGGCCCTAAACGGGGCGCACCAAAAGGGCGCAAACCTTTTACTAAAGGGCCTAGAAAACCTCGAAATCCAAGCGAAAGCTTCTGATTTCTATCGGTTTTCCCCTAAATCAGCTATAATTTTGGACTTACAGCAGTTCGCTGCTGTTTTGGGTAGTTACCGACTGATGTTGCGATCAACGTAAGTCGGCCTGTTCTGAATTTCGAGAATATGGGCTTTGAAGCCCATTTTTTTTTGCCGTTTTGGATTGAAGGGTTGTCGTGAAAGATCAGCGGATTATTTCT